>CAVKTQ010000007.1:0-27631 GCA_963659105.1 Firmicutes bacterium CAG:238
AAAAAAAATATATGTTGCGTTCCTCATACAGACACCGTGGTGTATTTTGGGATAGGCGGCTGTTGTTCTCTGCGATTTGAATAATGCGGAACATAATTGAATCGACCAGTAAATCGTTGTTTTCTATTTCGTCTTTTGTTTTTCCTTTGGTGTGTTCTATTATGAACCCCAAGTCCGATATAATTTTTTCAAGATAGTATTTATCGTTTTTTACGTTATCCATAAATCTTTATGCCATCCTTTAATATCTCTTGTACAAGCGTTGGGTTGTTGTCTAACTGTGCTATATCCAGTAAATCTACTTTTTTCTTCAGTTTTTCTCGTAGAAGTTCTACAAGTTCGAAGAACTTCATTCCGTCTACTGGCATTGCGACAATCAAATCAACATCGCTTTTTTCTGTTGCTTTGCCTTTGGCATAAGATCCGAATAGATAGCAGTATTCCACCGAATAATCCTTGAATATTTCGCCACATATTTTCTTTATTTGGTCTATGGTTAATATCCCGTGGTTCTCGTCAATTAAAGTCGCTTTTTGTAGCGTCTCAACGACATACTTATACTTTAAGGATGATTCATCAATCTTTCCTGCCTCGTAATTCACATACGTTCTTCTGGTAACACCTAATAGTTGTGCCGCTTCTTCTTGCGTTAGGTTGTTTTTTAACCGAATGTCCTTTAAGCTCATTTTCATTCACCTCACGGACATTATACTATTTTTTCTCACTAAAAATCAAGCGGCTCGAGAAAGTTTTTCTCATTTCTCAGATTTACAATGTGAAACTTTTTCTCATTTTAATTTTTACAAGTGAGAAAATTATATCACGATGATTCCGCGTTCGTTATATACGCTATCGGTCGAGCCTTCGTTTCGAATTGCTCGATCAAGCGCCATAACGGTCGCTATCTTTCCCAAGATATCCAGCGGAAAACGGTTAAAAACGCAAGATAAAAAAATTAGTTCAACCCCCCGTGGATGCCTGCCCCACGCTTGCCTTAAAAAGGCGCTCCTTTTCGTTGGTTGTCGACATAAAAAAGCTCCTCGCAAGAGGTGTTTTTTTCCCGCCGAACGCAAGCAATTTGTTGCTTGCGGTTTCTCTGTGAGAATCAGAGGCAGACATTCAAAATCACTTGTCACCAAGGGATTTTTTCATACAGCACCAAACGGATTCTCTACCTTTCGCTGACCATGAGCAAAGAGGACTACAAACAGTCGGATTTCGTCAAGTTTTCATATGCAAGGCAAAAAGAAAGCACCCCGTCAAGGGTGCTTGAATCGGTGTTTTTTGTCTTAGATAAAGAGCAACGACAGTGCGATGAGGAACTGCGCAAGATAGTAAGTCGTGTGGTTTACGATTATCATAAGGCGAGATTCGGGATTGAGAACGCCCTTGCGCTCGTAGTCCGCAGGCTTGGAGAAATAGGTCATCGAAAGCACCATATCCGACAAAACGAACAGCACCGAACCGGCGACGAGTATACCTGCCGAAGCGGAGCCTTGCGCGGGCTTGACGTACAGCGCGCTGAGCACAACGAACCAGCAAAGCAAAAACGCATACGCTATGCTCGGGATAAGGAATTTGCCGAACTGCATTTTGAGGACGTATATGCACACGAGGAACATCACCGCAACGATTGCCGCCGAGCCGAGCGCCGACCAAAGCAGATTCATCTCGTAGCCGTTGAAGCGAATCGCCATTGACGTGATGTACAAAATATGCCCTATGCCGAACGCCAACATACCGAAGTACATCATCGTGTCGCGGTCTTTTTCCACGCCCTCGTATTTGCCCTCGAGGCTCTTGAAATAGATCTTGAAATCGAGGGTTATATCCCCCACCATACCGAGCACCAAGCCCATAATCACAAGCGCGCTCGGAAGGAGTTTCGCGTCGAAATTGCCGACAACGCCGTTTTCGACAGCGGCGGCAAGACCCGTCGCGATAAAGAAAAGCGAAGTCGCGGTTTTAAGCACGATTGCAAGAGCGGACGATTTTTTGTCTCTCGCAATCAAAAACAGAACCAGCATAATTATGCCGCAAACAAGCAGAAAATACGGTAACATACTTTCCCCCTTCATATTGTTGATAAGTTTATTTTACACCCTAAATTTGAAATATTCAACACTCAATATTCCGCAAAAATTCGCAAAACGCCCGCTTTTTTCGGCGCAATCCTCGCGTGCCGTTTCTGATTGCGATTATAGGTTATTATTTTGTCTATTATTAATTTGCAAATACTTCGATTTGGTATTATCATATAAAAAAACGAAATAAGGACGAATTTATGGACGTCATCAACTTTTTGGACAAATCGTACACGGCGTATCACGCCGTAAAGCACAGCGAATATATCCTTGAAAAACACGGATTTTCAAAACTTAACCTCGCGGACAAATGGAATCTCGAAGTCGGCGGCAAGTACTACGTCGTCAAAAACGGCACTTCGGTCATCGCGTTTGTCGTCGGCGAAAACTTTGCTTTCAATATTGCGGCAAGCCACACCGACTCGCCTTGTCTGCACGTCAAAGGCAGAGAGTTGCTGCCCTCGCCCGAAGGCGCAAGGCTCAATGTCGAAGCGTACGGCGGACTTATCCTCTACTCTATGCTCGACGCACCGCTGAAAGTGGCAGGCAGAATCATCGAAAAGCACGGCGATATGCTCACGAGCAAAATCGTCGAAAGCGACTACGTCGTCAATATTCCATCCCTTGCGATACACCACAATCCAAATGTCAACTCGGCGTTTTCGGTGAGCGTGCAAAAGGATATGCTTCCGCTCGTCGGCGACGCGGGCGACTTCTATTCCACTCTTTCGAAAGAGGAAATCGTTGATGCGGACCTTTACGTCGTGCCTGCGACAACGCCTTTCAGAAGCGGCGTAAACGGCGAATATCTCTGCTCGCCGAGAATCGACAATCTCACAAGCGTTTACGCAACCCTCGTCGCGCTCGTAAACGCAAATCCGCAGAACGTTGCGATTTGCGCTTGCTTTGACAACGAAGAAATCGGCAGCCGCACCAAGCAAGGCGCAAACTCTGCGCTTATGCAAACCGTGCTTGAAAAAATCGCGAGCGGACTGGGCAAGACGAAGGACGATTATATCTCCGCTTGCGAAAAGGGCTTCATTTTGTCCGTTGACAACGCCCACGCGCTCCACCCGTCCTTCCCCGAAAAGATGGACGTCAAAGAACGCGTCTATATGGGCAACGGCATAGTCGTCAAGCACCACGTCAACTATGCGACGGACGGCGAATCCTCTGCGATTTTCAAAACCATACTCGACAAAGCGAACGTCGAATGGCAAGACTATTACAACAATTCCGACCAACGTTGCGGAAGCACGATAGGACTTATGGCAAGCGCGAATCTCTGCATGAAAGCGTGCGACATAGGTCTTGCTCAACTTGCTATGCACTCTGCCGTAGAAACGGTTTCGTATGCGGATATTGCCAAAATGCAAACGGGCGTAAAAGCGTTTTTCGACGCAAGACTCGTCGAATCCTCAAACTCGATTCTCGTTGGCTAATTTATAATGTAAACGCATAAACGGCACTTTATTTGCGCATTTTGCGCCAATAAAGTGCCGTTTTGTTAATCAGGTGTGGGCAAAGCCCACCCGCAATTATTAATTATTAATTATTAATTATTAATTCAAAAAAACGATGCGGTCGCATCGTTTTTTTTCGTGTTTTGCATCCGGCGCAATCCAATTATTTTACAAATGCACTGAACGCTTTATGCGCGGTGTAAAGGTCTGCCTTCGAGATAAGTTCGTTCGGCGCGTGCATGGAAAGCACGGGTACGCCCATATCCACGGTGTCGATGTTCATTTTGGAGATGAACTTCGCAACCGTTCCGCCGCCGCCGAGGTCCACTCTGCCGAGTTCGCCCGTTTGCCATACGACGTTCTCTTTTGCAAACACGCCTCTCAAATACGCGATGTATTCTGCCGAAGCGTCGTTGGAGCCGCTCTTGCCGCGTGCGCCCGTAAACTTGTTCATCGTGACGCCCTTGTTGACGTAGCCGACGTTCATATCTTCAAACGCAGACGCGAACGAGGGGTCGTATGCGGCGGTGACGTCTGCCGATATGCACTTTGAATGTTCGCGCACGACGGACGGATTTGCGCCGTAACTCTTTGCGATTTCGTCAATCAAGTCGCCGATGACCACGCATTGCATACCGGTGTTTCCCTCGCTTCCGATCTCCTCTTTGTCCGCGAGAATGCACATAACCGTTTGGTCGGTGTCGGTGTCGAGAGTTGCGGTGATTTCGGGATATGCGCACACTCTGTCGTCGTGACCGTAACTTGCCACAAACGCTCTGTCAAAGCCGACGTCTCTTGCTTTTAACGCAGGCACGGCTTCGAGTTCTGCCGAAAGGAAGTCTTCCTCGCATACGCCGTACTTTTGGTTGAGTATGGCAAGCACGCCTTTCTTCACCGCGTCCTTTTCCTCGTCCTTGACGGGGATTCCGCCAACCAAAAGATTGAGATTTTCGGCAAGGAACCCTTCGCCTATCGTCTTTGCGACTTGCTCCTGCGAAAGGTGCGGAAGAAGATCGGTGATATAGAACACGGGATCGCCCTGCTCGTCGCCCACTTTCACGTCAACGCTCGTGCCGTCTTTAAGCACGATCACGCCGTGAAGCGCAAGCGGAATCGTGAGCCAGTGATACTTTTTGATACCGCCGTAGTAGTGCGTTTTGAGATACGCCATATCCGCTTTTTCGTAGAGCGGAACTTGTTTGAGGTCGAGTCTGGGGCTGTCGACGTGAGCAACGAGAATACGGATACCGTTCTTTGCCACGTCCGCTTTGCCCGCGCGCACGATAAACAAACTCTTGCCGCGGTTGTTGTAGTACAACTTGTCGCCCGCGTTGATTTTGTCGCCGAGAGTATAGGCTTTGTAGCCTCTCTTTTCGATGATTTCGACGGTTTCTTTCACCGCTTCTCTTTCGGTTTTGCCGTTGTCGAGGAATTTTTTGTATCCCTCTGCGTATTCGCTTATGGCTTTAAGCTCGTTCTCGTCCGCCAAAGCGTAAACGTTTTGTCTTTTATAGGTAAGATCCATAAAAAGCCTCTCTAAAAATTTATTCTGACAATATTATAACACACCGCGTGCAAAAATCAACTTTCGGGCAGTTTCTTTTTGTCGCGCATATGCGGTCATAAAAAAACGCCCGACGGGCGTATCATTTTCTTCCGACGAGTTCGTCGAGGGAAACGTCGAAATAGTCGGCGATTTTGATGAGCGTGTAAATATCGGGCATACTGTACCCGTTTTCGTAGTTGGACACCAAACTTTTCTTGCCGCCCAAAACTTCGGCAAGTTCCCCTTGCGTTTTACCGTTCAACTTGCGAAGTGCTTTTATGTTTTCGCCGATTTCGTTTTTCATATTGACAATAGTACAAATATTATGTACAATATGTGTAAAAGTACAAGTATCTTGTATTTTTATTTGCCGCTTTGGAGGTGCTAAAACATATGCGAAACAAATCGCTCGTTCTCAATATCGTTTCACTGTCGCTTTTGACAGTTGCTTTTTTGGTATCTTTGATAATAGGATGCATTCTCGAACACCCGTATACGATAGCAGGCTCGTGTTTGCTCATTCCGTCTATCGTATTTACGGTTGTTGCGATGTGCGAACATCGATTGTTTAACATCGGCGCATTGATATTCGACTGTATTTCTTATTTTATAACGTTGTGTTTGGATTCATATGTCACTTGTTTTCATTTTGACGCCTATGGCAGCATAAGTTATATTTGCATTGTTGTGTTTATGAGTTTGTCGTTCTATGTTTTCGTGCCGATATCCGACATACTATTGATGGTATACATAATAGTCTCGCCGAAAGAAAGAATATCCATCGGACAAAGACATACGAGCGGATTCGATATGTGTTCGTCTGATTTGAAAGAGTTGAAATCTTTGCTCGACTGCGGAATCCTGTCTCAACGAGAATTTGAATTCCAAAAAAGGAACATTTTTGAAAAATACGATATGACAATCGACGCTTCCTCGCTATCCTCTCCGGTGCAAAACAAACAGGACGCAACGCAGCCATCTCCGAATCAAAACGACGTTTCCGTTACGGAATATAAATGCGCAAACGGAATAAATCTTATTCTTTACAAAAACACATATTCGTTTGTACAATTGGAAGGCAACAAAAAACTTTTCGGCGGAACGATAACCTATTCGGACGATTTGAGATCGATAAAACTCAACCGAGCAAATGCGCCGGCAATAGAGTTGGAGATATGTCCGGACGGATTGAAATTGCCTGACGGCGGCAAATATAAAAGAATCAAATAATCATTCGAAAGTCGCTCGCAAGGCGACTTTTGTTTTACATTGCAAAATTGTATGCTATAATAATTCCATCAAATATTTGTAGGTGAATTATGATTATCGACAAAAGGCAAGAAGTTTTGGCACACAACCTCGTCAACTATTCCATCCACGTCGGCAAAGGCGACAAGGTTTGGATTGACGCAATCGGCTGCGGCGAGCAACTGCCGGCGTGTATCATTCGCGAAGTGTACAAAGTGGGCGGAATCCCCTTCCTCAACATAATCGACAAGCGGCTTGAAAAGGAGATTCTCAAAGGCGCGACGGCTCAAATGCTGGATATGTGGGCAAAGCGCGACGCCGATTTTATGGACAAGATGGATTGCTACATCGGCATACGCGGCGGCGACAACAGTTACGAACTTTCCGACGTACCCGAAGAAATAATGCAAGAATACGACAAACGTTACGGCATACCCGTGCACAGCGACAGACGCGTTGCGCATACGCGTTGGGTCATTTTGAGATACCCCACGCCGAGCATGAGCCAACTCGCTTCGATGAGTACGGAAGCGTTTGAGGACTACTTCTTCGACGTGTGCTGCCTTGACTATCAAAAGATGAGCAACGCTATGAATCCGCTGGTTGATTTGATGAATCGTACCGATAAAGTGCGGATTGTGGCAAAAGACACCGATTTGTCGTTCTCTATAAAAGGCATACCCGCAATCAAATGCGACGGCGCTTGCAACATTCCCGACGGCGAAGTTTACACTGCGCCCGTCAAGAACAGCGTCAACGGCGTGATAAGTTACAACACCCCGTCGATTGAAAACGGATTCCGTTTCGAAAACGTGCGCCTCGAATTTAAGGACGGCAAGATTGTCAAAGCAACCGCCAACAACAGCGAAAAAGCAAACGCTATTTTCGATACGGACGAAGGCGCGAGATACGTCGGCGAATTTGCAATCGGCGTCAATCCTTACGTCACGAAGGCAATCGGCGACATACTCTTTGACGAGAAGATAAGCGGTTCAATCCACTTCACCCCGGGCTGCAGTTACGACGACGCACCCAACGGCAACAAGAGCGCAGTGCACTGGGATTTGGTGCTTTGCCAAACGCCCGAATTCGGTGGCGGTGAAATCTGGTTTGACGACGTATTGATACGCAAAGACGGACGATTCGTCCTTCCCGAACTTTACTGTTTGAACCCGGAAAACCTAAAATAGCAAAAAGAACGACGCGCCTACGTCGTTCTTTTGAATTAATAATGAATAATGAATAATTAATAATTGCGGGCGGGACACCCGCACCCGAAACGAACACTTATTCGAAGCGTACTTCTACACGGAATGTGCAATTTCAAAGACGAGATAAAACCACCGTCCGCGAACTTGCAGAGCGGACTTTTAACGCGCCCTTATTCAAGGCGTACTTATTAACGAAATGTGCTAATTCGCAGACGGAACACGAGCCGCAACGGCGGCGACCCATTGCTCAAACGGCGTTGCGGCAAAGTCAATCGCCCACGTCGTCATTCAGAGCGAAGCGTGAGAATCCCCTAAATAGAAGCGAAAACTTTTGGGGCGATTGCCTAAAACCGCACTTGTCCTCGCAATCACTAACCGCGCAGAGAATTTGCGCTATCAGTTCAAACACGGATAAAACATCACGCCGCAGTTTCGCCAAATTATCTGCTTGGTGAAGCGCACTTCGTGCGCAAGTGGAAAATTTGAACGGCGGTTGGGCGCGACGCATTAAACAACACATCCAGTGAATGTGTTGTAGCCAAAGCGAACGAGGCGGATTACTTCGCAAACGCCGAAGTCCAAACACCTGAGGAAAGGGGAAACTTTAATTTTATAGTTACACGCACTACCCTCTTTATGTTTTAACGTCTATTTTGTTATCCTAAGCGCGCCAAACAGATGAATAGCGCGAAAAAGCCCTTCGGGCACTCGCCTAGTGTACTAATGCGTACACGACGAGCGACCGAAGGGCTTTGACAATGCTAGTCGCTGTTTGGTGCGCTTAGGCTTTGCCGTTGCAGCCGAGCACATCCACCAATTTATGCTTCACGATTTGTTTGACCGCTTCTCTTGCCGGTCCGAGATATTGACGAGGATCGAAGTGAGAAGGATTGAGAGCAAAATGCTCGCGGATTGCTGCGGTGACTGCAAGTCTGAGGTCGGAGTCGATGTTGATTTTGCAGACAGCCATGGAAGCCGCTTTGCGGAGCATATCTTCGGGAACGCCTTGTGCGCCGGGCATACTTCCGCCGTACTGATTGATCTTTGCGACGAGGTCTTGGGGAACCGAGGACGAGCCGTGCAAAACGATGGGGAATCCGGGCAAACGTTTGCTGACTTCTTCGAGGATGTCGAAACGAAGTTGCGGTTGACCTTTGAACTTGTAAGCGCCGTGAGAGGTGCCGATTGCGATTGCCAAGGAATCGACGCCGGTTTTTCCGACGAATTCTTCGACTTGGTCGGGATCTGTGAATTGAGCGTCTTTTGCGGAAACGTTGACTGCGTCCTCGATGCCTGCGAGTTTGCCGAGTTCAGCCTCGACGACAACGCCGTGATCGTGGGCGTATTCGACGACTTGCTTTGTGATGGAAATATTTTCCGCAAACGGATGTGCGCTTGCGTCGATCATAACGGAAGTGAAACCGTTGTCCACGCAGTCTTTGCAGAGAGCGAAACTGTCGCCGTGGTCGAGGTGCAAGCAAATGGGAAGTCCGCTTGTTTCCACAGCCGCTTCAACCATTTTGGTGAGGTAGGTTGTGTTTGCGTATTTTCTTGCGCCGGAGGAAACTTGAAGAATAAGTGGGGCTTGTTCTTCGGTTGCCGCCTCAACGATACCTTGGATGATTTCCATATTATTGACGTTGAAAGCACCGATTGCGTAACCGCCTGCATATGCTTTTTTGAACATTTCGGTTGTTGTAACTAATGGCATAGTGTTGCCTCCAAATTTTATTTCGTCAACATTATACAACCTCGCAAAAAAAAACACAACCGTTTGAAAAAAAATCTCGACTTGCTTCCGCCTGCCGAATTTCTTTGCGATTAAAAAAACATTGCCGCATATGGCGGTGACGCTTGCAAACGACGACATAAGAATGCCGCGAGCAAGAGGCTCGCGGCACAAAATACGGATTTCAATTCTTTCGCACTCACTTCAACGTGGGATTTCCGTTTTCGTCAAGATTGTCAAAATCCCAAATCGTCGAATCCCAAATCGTTTTCATAATCTCGATTATTTCAGCGAGTGTTTTCTTTTCTCCGCCGAATTGGCTTGCATTGGCTGTGGTGTAGGTTTCTACTAATTCTATCGTATCATTATTGTATCCCACAAAATCATCTGCAAAAGAATTGCTCGTCACAGAACCTGCATTATAACAACTTGAAATATTTAACATTGCCGTATACGGATCACTGCACTCGCTATTGCAATACCCCACAAAGCCACCAGCGTAGGTATCACTTGTCACAGAGCCCATATTGTAGCTGTTCGAAATATTCAATGTGGCTATGGTTTCACAATTAGAACCACTGTCGCAATACCCTACAAAACCACCGGCATAAGAATCACTTGTTACAGAGCCCATATTGTAGCTGTTCGAAATATTTAGTGTGGCTACGGTTCCATCATAGGCCCCACTGTTACGTCCAATAAAACCGCCGGCATAAGAACTACTTGTCACAGAACCCGCATTATAACTATTCTTGATAATAGCAGAACCATGCGCAGCAAAACCGCCGGCATCCATGCCTTTTATTGTGCCGGTGTTAAAACATTCATCAATATATATGCAAGAACCATCAACGTCTCCTGTGAAGCAAGCCATGCCACCTGCCGAACCATTTCCGCCATTTATTTCACCGGTATTATAACATTTTAAGAAACTTGCGCCAGCATATGTTCCAAAACATAAACCGCCCACACCCCCTGCTGTCAATGTGCCGCTGTTATAACATTCCTCAAATATTGCGGAACTTGCATAATACAATAAACCGCCCACACCCCCTGCTGTCAATGTGCCGCTATTATAACATTCCTCAAATTCTGCAGAACCAGAGTAATCTGCATAATTTAATAAACCGCCCACTCGATTTCCTTCTATATTGCCATTATTATAACATTTAACAAATGTAGCATCCGTATCATAACTTAATCCAAAAATCAGTCCTCCCACATCGGCATTTCCTAAAATACGACCGTTATTGCCGCAATAAGACAATTTTGTATCGTATGCGTCAAGGATTAAACCGCCGACATTAGCAGAGCATCCTTTAGGCGCAACAACTTTTATATCAATATTGTTAACAACATTTTCGAGTTGCAAACTTATAGCAGAAAAACACAATGGAGCAACCGACACATAGTAGTAGCCTGTATCAGTGGCGATTACCTTAGCATCAATTCTACCATACAAAGACAAATTCTTAATGCTACCTCTTGCAACATTGAATAAGGAAGTACTGATATTTTCATTTTCAACATTCGATGTGGTAGCTATATTATAAAGTTTATAGCCTTTTCCATCGAGAATACCACTAAACGTCAATGTCCCGTTCAATTCAAAGTTATTTAAATCGATATCATTGCCTAATTCATAATTTCCCCAAGTGTTTAAATTGTTCAAATCATCGGCACTGGATATTATTATCGGCGTTTCGTTCGAGAGGCAAGTATAATCTAAACTGTGTATATAAAAGCCGCCGCTCGATTGTTGTTCTCCGACATTGTCATTTGAATATTTTATACCGATTATTTTGTCGGAATGCGTGCCGCAAGCAAAAGAAACAGGTATTCTAACTATGTTTTTATTAACCGCATACAACGTATTGTTTGCTGTTGAATAAGTATGTGTTACACTTGTTTTATCATAATACTTATTATCATATTCGGTCTCAACCAGATAATAATCACCTTGTGAGACAATCTTTACTTCCGTAATAGAATAACCGGTACTGTTTTCAAAAACTATTTCATAAAAATAGTTTCTATTTGCATAAACAAAACCATCTACCGCATTTCCGTCCTCCGAAATGATTGAAATGCTTTTTACTGTAACATTTCCGTTGACAAAGAAACTCGCGGTGTTGTTTTCTGTCGGATAATACGAGTAATCTTCACCTCTACAATTAAAAACGATTTCATCAATTATAATCTCGTTTTCTCCGTCTTGGAATTCGCTTGCAAGTATAGCATATTCTATTAATTGATTATCATAAACGTTTGATGCAGGATAATATTCTCCGTTTATACGAATCTGCTTAATAGACACTTCCGAAGAACTTGAAAATGCATTTTCAAAGAAAATGTTTGATTTTGACATAATAGGACTTGTGTTAACCACACAAAAGCTATCCAAACTAAACACAGGTGCAGTAAATCTTTTTTCTGAAAAATCAGAAGTAATTATTCCATTGCCGTCATTCAAATCGTACTTATAGGTGATAACAATCGTATATTGAGTATCATGACTAAGCGAATCGAACACAATATGCGTTCTCTCACTTGTCGTTGCAATTTGCGTATCGCCTTTTTTCAAAACGATGCTTGTAATTTCACCTATATTATCTATGTCTACAAATGCGACATCTGCACTAATACTATCTTTTGTATTCTCAAAATTGCTTATCGCAACGCTCGGCGTTGCTTTCGCTTTTGTCTTTATGTCGGCAGTTTTTACGATTTGTTGCTCGCCTACGCCGTCGTTAAGGTCGTAGTTGTATGTCACTCTAATCGTATAATCGTTGTTTGAAAGCAAGTTCGCAAACGAACGTATCGCCGAATCTGTTGCAACAATCGGCGTGTCGTTTACGTGCAAAAGTTCTATTTTGCCGATTGCACCAACGTTGTCAGTATCAACAACGTTCAATCCGAACGTAATTCCCGTTTGGGTAGATTCAACGTTTTCAATCGCAACTGTCGGCGCTGCTTTCGCTTTTGTCTTTACGTCTGCGGTTTTTACGATTTGTTGCTCGCCTACGCCGTCGTTAACGTCGTAGTTGTACGTCACTCTAATCGTATAATCGTTGTTTGAAAGCAAGTTCGCAAACGAACGTATCGCCGAATCTGTTGCAACAATCGGCGTATCGTTTCCGTGCAAAAGTTCTATTTTGTCGATTGCACCCACGTTGTCTGTATCAACGATATTCAATCCGAACGTAATTCCCGTTTGCGTGGATTCGACGTTTTCAATCTCAACGCTCGGAACGGCCTTTGCATAGGTTACGAACAAGATTTCTATCGTTTCGTCTTGATTTTGGATGTTTTTGTAGGTTGCTTTGAGCGTGTATTCGTTGTTGGATTTCAAGCCGTCTACGCTCGTTGCGTTTACGTCAACGTCTTGCACCTTTGCGCCGTTTTGCCAAAGCGAAATTGCGTTCATTTGCTTGTTTGCAAACGATTGATTCCATTCAAAGTTCCAAGATATGCTTTCTTTGCCTACCTGCACGTCTTTGAACAAAACGATTGTGTCCGTATAGACTGCTTTTTTGTAGAGAGTGTTGAGTTGCACGCCGTTTCCGCTCAAATCGTCGTAAAGAGCGACAACGCCGTATTGATACACGGTGTTTGGCGTGAGGTTATCAAAAACTACGCTCGCTTTTTCGCCGACCGTAACGTCCTTTGAAATCATTGTTTCGCCGTCGTAGAGTACCGCTTTTGCATATCCGCCGCTCTTTTCAATCAGCGAGTAGGAATCCACGACTTGCGCGTCGAAAGATATGCTCGTCATCGTTTTTTGCTCGTTGGTTACGGTAACGTAGGTTTGGTCGCTTGCTCTTACGCCTGCCTTGACCGTTTTGTCACCGTCCATACGCACGTCTTTGATGTCCGTGCCGTCAACGTACTTGATTGCGTCGATTGTGTATTCCACAATGCCGCCCACGTTGCCGACGTTGACTTTAAGCACCAAATTTTCCATATCCGAGCCGTCCTCAAACATATAGTTGGAATATTTCTTGCCGTTGAGCGTGAATGACAAAATTTCGTAACTATCGGGATTCGACAGTTTGACGGTGACGTAAATGTCTTGATTCTTGTCCGCATAGTAGATGTTTTGCGCACCGCCCACCACGTCGAGAGTGCTTTGCGCCTTGTCGCCTATGCTCGGCACGCTCGGATCGTCAAAAGGCTTGTTTTGGTCGAAATCGTCGTTGCGATGATCATGATCGCCTTCGATATGCCCCGGCTCGTAATGCGGTTCAACGTACCCCGGCTCGTGTTGGGGGTCGCCGTATTCGCCGCCATCCGCCGCAGTTGCCGCCGCACTTGCAATACTTTGCGAAATCACCATTCCCTTGTATACGGGAACTTGTTTTTCTTTCGCGTCTTTGTCGCAAGCGACAAAAAGTAATGTTGAAAGAATGATAATCAACAAGGTCAAAATCACTGTTCTACCCGATTTTTTCATTGCTTCCCTCCGAAAAAAATTTAGAATTGCCTCAAAAAAATGCCGCATCGCATTCTTTTGTCATTATATTATACCATAATTATTACATTTTGCAATATATATTAATTACAAATTGTCATATATACAACTTTGCTATTTATCATTCAAAATGTAATTATCACAGAATTGGAGAACAATAATGAAAAAATTTCATATTCCGATCACCCCGTCGTCATCCACAAAAAGCGTGCGCTTCCCGGATGATGTCATCAAGGAAGTGGAAGACGCCATCAAAGACACCGACTGTTCGTTCAGCGCATTTGTGGTTGAAGCCGTCCGTGTTGCGCTTGAAAATTTGAAGGATGATTCCGAATAACAAACACTTATTTTGACAATATGCAAAAGTCCCGACTTCAATGTGAAGTCAGGACTTATTTTTTTGAAGACTGCACGAAGTGCGCTCACACCAAGCAAGCACTCGCGCGGAATTGCGGTTTGAGTCTTTGTCCGTCTTATTCGGGAGAGCAAAGAGGGCTTGCGCGGTTAGCAGAGCAATAAATCAAGCGAGACTCTCGACAATACGCACACTTGCGCATTGCCGTTGCCTCAGCGATGATTCTTGCTCTTGTCATTGCGAGACACAAAGTGTCGTGGCAATCAAGGCGACAGCCGCATTACGCTACGCCGGATTCCTACGTCGCAACGATGTTGCTCCTCTGAATGACAAATGGGTGGGACACCCACACCCGATTCCAAATCTTCCACAACTGCGGCAAAGCCGCAATATCACTTGCGCATTGCGCAAATTTCACGCGCGCTTTGCGTGCATTTCACTGCACGAAGTGCAATATCGTTGTGCCAAGGCATTGTGCCGAAGGCACTATATCAGGTCGTCCTTGTCAACGACGGATTTATTGCGTTTTTCGTCGTGACCTATGACGATATGCTTGTCGCCGTTTTCGTCGATATACTCCTTTTTGATAAGCACTTTGCCGTCTTTGTCGGCTTCTTTTTTGAGGATTGCAAGTTCGTATTCGCTCTTGTTGGAATATTTTTCGAGTTCGATATTCCGCTTCCTCTCCATGCGTTTGGAGCGAGAAAAGTACAACGTCACGGCGATTGCGATGGCAAGCACCACAAAGCCGTAGAGGAACACGTCGGCGTATTGTCTTGGCAAGAAGTACGCTATCGTCGTGAGGATAAGTCCTGCCACGATATTGCCGAAAAACACCGCCAGCGACGCTTTCCACACCGGGAAATCGAGAAAACTTCCTATGCAAGAGCCTGTCCACGCTCCCGTCATCGGCAACGGCACCGCCACAAACACAAACAATCCCAAAAACTTCTTTGCGTCTTGAGACAGAGGTTTGCGCTTGTGCTTGGCTTCCCTTTCCTCGACCTTTTCCTCGTCGTACGCGCTTTCCGCCCTGTCTGCGAGATTTTCCTCGAGACGTTTCCCGATTTTTGAAAACCATTTGGAACGACGAAGTTTTTTGAGGAACGGTCTTGTGATCAAAATGAGCGGAAGAATAACCGTCGTCGAACCCGCTATGCAGCAAAGCATACCGAGAAGCATTTCGCCCAACGTGTCGAACATATAAGGCATAAACAAAATAGCCCCGCGCAACTCCACGATGGGGATTATCGATATGACGTACAACGTCAGATAGGGATTGCCTATGGCGTTGCTTATGTTGGTTATCAGTTCCTGAATCATTGCCTTTGACCTCTACAAAAAGTATAGTTTACGCCCGTCGATTCTGTCAAGGCGATTTTGGCTCGTTCCGCTTGCAAAATATGATATGATTATATATAATTTTGTCAAATCCACGCTTATATATCGAATAATATTTCAATCCGTAAAAGATATGCAGAAAATATTGAGTGCAATGAGAAGAGCCGTTCAGGATTATCGTATGATAGAGGACGGCGACAGAATTTTCGTAGGTCTGTCCGGCGGCAAGGACAGCACCCTGCTTTTGCGCGCGCTCGCAGATTACAGACGTTTTTCGCCCGAGAGTTACACCCTCGAAGCGATAACGATAGATATGGGGCTTAAAGACGCCGACAAATCGCAAATGCAAGTCTTGTCGGACTACTGCGCAAGCCTTTTTGTACCCCACCATATCGTAAAAACGGACATTGCGGAAATCATTTTCGACGCGAGAAAGGAATCCAACCCCTGCTCCCTTTGCGCAAAAATGCGCAGAGGCGCATTGAACAGCGAAATAAACAGGCTCGGCGGCGGCAAACTCGCGCTCGGTCACAACGCCGACGACGTTGCCGAAACCATGCTTTTGTCACTGCTGTACGAGGGCAGATTTTCGTGCTTTCCGCCTACGGCGCATATGGACAAATCGGGCGTTTCCCTCATTCGCCCCTTCATATATCTCGAGGAATACGACATAAAATCCGCCGTAAAACGCCTCGAACTGCCCATTGTGGACAATCCCTGCCCTATGAATCACGAATCGCAGCGCGAGTATATGAAAAATCTCATCAAAACCATTTGCAAGGACATACCCTTTGCAAAGCAACGCATTTTGGGCGCAATATATCACCCCGAACGCAACAACCTTTGGCGCAAACCGACGGATTTGACTTAATTCAAGCGAAAAACGCAAATCGCTTTTAGCGGTAACGGCACATATAATACAATCGCAAAAAGGACAGTAAAAAATCCATCAAAAAAACATCAAAAAAGCATCAAAAAACGGCGAATTTTTCGCCGTTTTTACGTTTTTATTCCGCACCCTCTTGTTTTAGAGCAACGCCGATTGTTTTGAAAATCAAATACAAATCGTAGAAAAATCCGCGCTTGTGTTGGATATAATCCAAATCCATATCTATCATCTGCTCGAAACTCGTGTTGCTTCTTCCGTGCGTTTGCCACTCGCCCGTCAATCCTTGCGGAACGCTCAAACGAAGCATATCTTTGGGGGTGTACAAAAAGAACTCTCTCGGCGTGCAAGGGCGAGGTCCCACAAACGACATATCCCCCTTTAGAATATTGAAAAGTTGCGGAAGTTCGTCAATAGACGTCTTTCTCAAAAACTTGCCGACTTTGGTTATGCGAGGGTCGTCTTTGAGTTTGAAAGTCACGTCGCCCTCGACTTGATTGTCTTTGAGAAGCGCGGCAAGTTTGTCCTCTGCGTCTTCTTCCATAGAGCGGAATTTGTAAAGTTTGAAGACTTTGCCTCGCTTTCCGATTCTGTCCGAAACGTAAAAAACGCGCCCTTTCGAGTCGATTTTTATGGCGATTGCGACGATACAAAGAGGGATTATCAAAATTACGATTGCCAAAAATGAAGCGCATATGTCGAACGCTCTTTTGAAAAACGGATAAAATATAACGTTTTTCACCTTGAACTCGTCAATAAACCGCTCGTCGTTTTCGGCGCAAATCTGCTCGCTGTCAACTTGCGAAGCGGCATTACTCTCTTTTGTTTTCACTTTTTTCGACAAACCGAAAACCTCATTTCAAAGTATTTCGCATTGCTCAATCGGTGCGTGTTGAAGTCTATATTAGTATAATTGTCGCGCAAATTCAAGTCTTTTGCCTAAATTTTACCTTAATATGCCATATCATTGCGCGATTATATTGCAAAATATTACAAAATGTATTATAGTAACATTTATGAGAAAGAAGAAAAGACAGCACGCCAAGAGAAGACAGAGCGTCAAAAGATGCGTGATCGTCATCAACAAGTTGTCCGGCAACGGCGACAAAGCGGACGAGCGCACTTTGAAATCCGCTCTCGGCGCAGGCTATGCCGTAGATTGCTACTATATCGTCGAAAAACAAAAACTCGAAGATTTTTCCGAATATGACAGAATCGTTGTATGCGGCGGCGACGGCACGCTCAACGGCATCCTAAACTCCAAAATCCGCGACGACGTAGAGATAATTTATATGCCGTACGGCACCCTCAACGAATTTTATAACGGCGGAATCAAAAACAATCATTTCCTCAAAGACATCTGCTTTGCAAACGATTTGTATTTTTCATACGTTATGGCGGCAGGCATTTTCACCCCCATCGGATATTGCGTCAACGACGAGAAAAAGCGCAAATACAAAGCTCTTGCGTACATCGCGCAAGTCGTGAAAGAATACAAAATTCACCGCATAAACGCAAAAATCTCGACAAACGACTTTAAGGACGAGGGCGAATACTCGCTCATTATGGCAATCGATTCGCCGCGTTGCTTCGGTTTCAGATTCAACCGACTTTTCCAAGCCGACGACGGCATTATGCACCTTTTGACCATAAAAGCGCCCAAAACCGACGGCATATTCGGCAAAATCAAAATTTTCTTCCCCCTGTTCAGAGCGTTCTTTATCGGATTCGGCAAGCCGTATCATTCGAAGAATATGGAATTTCGACCTTTCGACGAATTGACGCTCTCCCTCGACAAGGACGTCGCCTTCGATATGGACGGCGAAAAAAAGGTTCTCGGCGGCGACGTAAATCTCGGCATAACCTGTTTTTCGAGACCTATAACCATATTGAGCAAATCCGACCTTAAAGGTCTTTCAAAAACCGCCGCCGCCAAATAAACCGAGCCGCAGCGAGCAGCAAATGCGACATTGCTCGGGTTGTTGACTTGCATATGATTTTGGTGTATAATGAATATTATTGTGGTGAAAAGTGATAAAAGATTTTTATTTTGACCACAATCAAAGCGAATGACAAAAAAACTTAGATTTCCCCAAAAAAGAGTGCGTGCAAACGAGTTGCAGTTCAAAAAATCAATGGTGATTTTAGGCTCTTTGGTAGGGAAAAACATCAAAAATCAATATAGACGTTCTGTTCTCGGCATTTTGTGGACGGTTTTGAATCCGCTTCTCAACATGCTTGTCATGTCGTTTGTTTTCAGCAAAATTTTCGGCAGAAACTCAATCGATATGGACTATCCCGTGTACGTCCTTTCGGGCAACATCGTCTTTTCCCTTATGCGCGCTTCCACGACTTCGTCGCTCACCTGCATGGTCGGAAACTACGATTTGCTCACAAAGACGAGGATTCCGTATGCGGTATTCCCCATATCCAACGTGCTTTCGTCCACGGTAAACTTTTTCTTCTCGCTCATCGCGCTCGTCATCGTTATGCTTGTGAGAATGAGCGCAGGCGTCACGTTCCACTGGACGATGATTTTGATTATCTTCGCTTGGTTGCCGTCGATCTTATTTTTCTCGGCAGGCTTATCCTTTGTGCTTTCCGTCGTATACGTCAGATTCAGAGACATCAAACACCTTTACGGCGTGTTTTTGACGTTGTGGATGTATATGACCCCCGTGTTCTACTCGGTAGACGCGTTGAAACTCGACAGCAGTTATCTCATTGTCATGAAGATAAATCCCATGCTTCACTACCTGCAAAGTTTCAGAGATTTGGTCAACGGCACCATTCCGAGCGGACAAGAGTTTTTGATTTGCTACGGAGTGGGGCTCGGATGTTTGGGACTCGGATATCTGATTTTCAGACTATCGAGAAAGAAACTTTTGCTGTACATTTGACGAATATGGAAGAAATAAAAGAGCAAAACACCAATCAAGAGGCTTTGGCGGCGCAAGACTCCGCTATGCCAGAGGTCAAGCCGGACGCTTTTGAAAACCTCGGCGATTTCGACGCGGACACCGACATTTTGCTCGATGTCAGCCACGTCGGTATGAAGTTCAAAATGCCCACCGAGCGCATAGACAACATCAAAGAGTTCTGCATAAAACTCGTGAAAGGTCAACTTCACTACACAAGTTTCGTAGCGCTCAAAAACATCACGTTCCAAGTGCGCAGGGGCGAAAGTATAGGTCTTATCGGCAGAAACGGCGCAGGCAAATCCACCCTGCTCAAAATCATATCGGGCATAATCGAACCGACCGCAGGCTACGTCAAAACAAGAGGCAACATCGTTCCCCTCTTGAAACTCGGCGCAGGTTTCGACTACAACGCCACGGGAAAAGAAAACGTATTCCTCAACGGCGCGATGCTCGGCTTTTCAAGACGCGAAATGAAGAAAAAATACGACAGCATCGTCGAATTTGCCGAACTTGAGAAGTTTATGAACGTGCCGCTCAAAAACTATTCGCAAGGTATGATTTCAAGGCTCGGCTTCGCAATCGCGGTTGACGTAAATCCCGACGTTTTGCTTATCGACGAGATTCTCGCCGTAGGCGACGCGGTCTTCCAAAAGAAATGCGCCGAAAAAATCGATGAGTTGAGAAAAAACGGCACGACGTTTATCGTCGTATCGCACAGCACTTCGCAGATTCTCAGGCTTTGCCAAAACGCAATCTACCTCAAAGACGGAAACGCAGTTCAGTACGGCACGGCGAAAGAAGTCGTCGAAGCATATCAAAAGGACTGCGCCATCGCAGAACAAGCGCAAGAACAAAAGAAGCAATAAGCCGACAAACAACATGCATATCAAAAAACTGCCACGCGGCAGTTTTTATTTTGCGAATTTAGGCAATTTGCAGTTTTACAGGTCATATTTTTGCGCTATCGGTTTGAAGATTTCACAAAAATAGGTTTCGGGCTTTTCGCTATGCTGCTTGTCGGCTTCACACTATCGCCCGTATTTTTACAATTTTGTCCTCAAGTCCGCAAATTTCTCGAATTTCTTTTTTCTGTATGCAAGCATAACTCTTCTCGGCGCAAGCCATTCGACAACGGGTTTAATCGCATAGAGAGCGGATTTTCCGTCATTTTTTTTCGCGCTTTTCAAACTCTGTTTCAGATTTGCTTTTTTAAGAACGCAGGTTACGGGAAGGAAACAACCCTTTTGTCCTTCCTTTTTGAGCAAGGTTATAAACGCGCCGGTCAGCCGTTCGGAAACAAACATTCTATCGTCTTTATTTCCCCTTTTCCTTTCGTACTCGAACAAAATCGGGAATATCAACTCGCAATATCTCTTGAACGTATCCTTTTTGAAAACGAACATATTGAAAAAGTACGCTTTATTGCCGCAAAAATACTCGTTTTCCGCCGCGGAAAATTCGGGATATTGCTCATCTATTATTTCGTTTATTATCCTCAAATCGTCGCCGTGCGCTTTTTTAAAGTTTTCCTCGACGGATTCCCTATACGCAGGAACGGGCGCGATAAAATCGTATTTTGCAAAAATCTCGTTCAACGTATTTTCGTCGAGTTTGATTTCGTCGAAAAATTCGTCCGTGAATTTCGAACGCTCGTTGTAAATCTTCGCATTGTGTAAAAACGCAAAAAATCTGCGGTAATGCACAAAGCCTATCAAGTCGACGTCTTTGAACTCGTCAAGGCGTTTGTATACGCTGTAAACCGCGGTCATTTCGTTGTAAACGGCGTTTTTGTCCGCAATGCTGTCACCATTATCGTCACGCAAAAAACGAGACGAAAACTCGTCTTTTCTTTCGCCTACGCAAATAGGAACGTAAGGATATTGAAAAATCCTTTCGTCGATTTGCTTCGGGTCGTGGCACACAACAAAAATTTTGGCGTTCATTTTGCGTTTACTTCCGTGTAATATTCGAGCAAGTTTTTAGATTCCTCTACGATGTCGTAACCTGCGGCGGCAACCGCTTTACGTCCGTCGTAGGAAACGTTTTGGTCAAGAACTCGGCTTATCTCGTTCGCCCAGTAATTCGCGCTTAAAATAGGCAGATATTCGACGTGTCCCGTGACGTCGGCTTCTTTGGTTATGCAGTCGGAAAGAAGACACGGAATTCCCATTGCCTGTGCCTCGATTGCAACGAGCGGAAGTCCTTCGAATCTTGACGGCAATGCGAACAAGTCAAACAGCGCATAGTACTCTTGCACGTTGCGCCTTTCCGTCATAAACAGCACTTTATCTTCTATTTTGAGCGTTTCAACCAGTTTTTTGACGTTTTTGAACTCTGTACCGCCGCCAACGAGCATCAACCTTACATCCTCTCGCGACTTGCACAAAATGGCAAACGCTTTCACCAAAAACGGAATGTTTTTTTGAAACTCGAATCTTCCGATATGCCCGACGACTTTGCAATTTTCAAGACCGTAGCGCGCTTTCGATGCCTGCTTTTCTTCGTCGGTAACGTCGAATCTGTCAAGGTCGATGGCGTTGCGCATAAGGTAGGCTTTTTCTGCGGCTTTCTTGCCGTAGAGCCAATCTATGCTGAGTCTACTGCAACCTGCGAGGTCGGTTGCAAACCACGTCGAGATATGTTTCAAACACGACTTGACAACGTGTACGAATCCTTCTTCTTTGTTGGTTGTGGAATGAGCGTGGCAAATGCGGTGCTTTACGCCCGCTTGCTTTGCGGCGAGCAAACTCACAAAAGACAACGACGTCATATGCGCATGCACGATATCGTATTTTTCGCGCTTGAAACTCCTGCGCAAAAACCGCACGCACTTGAAAAAGGCAAACACGGACGGGAAATAAAAAACTCTGCCGCCGCGCGCTTTTATTTCCTCATCGAAGGGCGACGGACCGTAGGTGTAGAAATCGAACTGAACTTTTGACGTGTCGATATTCCTAAAATAATTCATAACGCAGTTTATAACTCCGCCCACTTTAGCGTTGCCTATAACCTGCGCTATTTTGATTTTTTTTCCTTCGGTATCCGCCATTTTGTCCTCTCGATAATCAATCGTCGAGTCCGAGTTTTTTGGACCAAAACTCGAACGACGTGAGATACTCTTGTTTTCTCACGAACGATTTTTTTGCTCTATTATATTCGGCGAGCATTTTGAATGCTTTTCCGACGAGCATAAATCCCGCCTTTATCACCTTTGAAAATTTTTCTTCGGTGAAAAATCCCGTTTGAGAAAGCGGATTGTATTGAAGCGTTTTGCGCGACGTGAAGAAATCTCGCGGCGGGCAATCCGTGCTGTCTATTATTCTGACCTCTCGCGATTGCTTTGAACACAAAAATTTCGGAATCAGATAGCCGTTGAGCGTAATCGTCTGCAAAAATTCCGAGCGCGGTTTGCTCTTGTAAATATTCGTTAAGTCGTAGCCCATATTTTCGAGTTCGGCTTTCGTGTATATTTTCGGCATACCTTTTCTCAAATCCGAATTGAGTTTTTCGGCGTCGAGAGTTGCAAGATAGTCCGCGCCTTTGAGAAAATCGTCGTAACCTTTGACGGAATACGGAATTGCAAAATACCGTTGCTGAACGAGTTGAATCCCCACGCAACGCACGAGTTTCCAAAAATATTTGAATCCACTACGCTTTGTGGTGTAGCAGTTGCTTATAAGTTCGTTTCGTCTGATGTAGTATTCGAGCGAAGCGTTGTACTTTGCCTCGAAAGGCGAATGGTAAACGCCGACGCCGTTTAAGAACGTCCATTCAAGTTCCTTACAGCGCACGCCGTATTCCACGTCGTCGTTTTTTATGAAAAGCGGCAACGGCAAACCGTGTCTGTCTATCACGCCGATAGGCATACAGCAATACCACCACGCGCAATAGTCGGGACGTTCGGTCTTGTCGAAAAGTAAATTTTCCTTTTCGGACAAATCCAAATCGCTGTAAAAACCGCAAAGTCTGTCGCCGTCCCAACGTCCGCCGAGTTCGTAGAGAATTTCTTGTTCGTCCTCGCGAAGCATACCTCCGCCGATAGCGACGTTTTCGGACGTAGCGTATTCCAAAAAGCGCATAGTGCGTGCGACGATTTCGGGATTGAAAGAAATGTCATCGTCCATAAGCAGAACATGCGTATGCACGCCGGCTTTGTGCGCCTCTATCATTCCTCTCGTAAAGCCGCCGCTTCCGCCGAGATTTTTGTTGGGAACAAGCACCGCGCCATCAACGTCCTCGCGCGAAAGAGTCTGTCCGTTGTCGATGACGTAAACGGTTACGCTTTCATTATTACGTTTTGCAAATTCGCATAACGCCTTGACGTTGCTTTTGACGTAAGATTCTCTTTTGAAAGTGCAAATCACGACGGCAAGATTTGCTTGTCTTTGCTTTTCTTGCTCTGTAGCGTAGCCGCCGCCGAACACAGTCGCCGTATCGGAAAGCGCAACTATTTTGCACCACACAAAACTGCCGTCGTCGAACGCAAACGGCACTTCAATCGTGCGTTTTTCGACGTTTAAGTCCTCTTTTTGACAAACGAGCGTATCGATTACGCCGTTTTCGCCGCGTTTTGACGAATACACCTCGACCCTCACCGCACCTTCGACTTCGGCAAATGCAATAGCCTTTTCGAGCGAAGTTTTTTGTTTGAAAACCGCCTCGGAAAAACTGTTAAAGTACGTGTCGAAACTGACGCTGCCCCCTTTTTGCAACATCACTTTATCTTCACCTACGGCCGCCTTTTCAAGCCGCATATTAAGTTTTCCCTCGCCGATAATCCAGCGCGATAAAATCGTCATACATCTCGTTCCTGCCGCAATTCGTTTGCCAAATCAAATATACTATAAATTTTATCATACTGAATTCCTTTATTTATCAGCACATCACGCTTATTTAGAATTATTGATTGTGCTGCATCACCAATAAATGCACCGTCGCATTCCTCTGGCTTACCGCTCTTATAATCAATAAATACTAAATCACATTCATTAGAGCAAATCTGCTTCAATACACTAACAAACTTTGGCGCACCTGACAAATAAATTTTGGTTAATCCTCTTTTCTTAAAGAAACTAACTATCATGCTTTGGGGGTCTTTTTGTTTTAACAATTCCAACGCTATTTCGTATGATTTTTTTACAATATTGTATTCCCATTTTTCAACCGTAGTTGACGTGTCAATCCGATACCTTTCCTCTGCCTTTTGAATTGTCTGCGGCCATTTGTTTTTTGCTAATTCATAAATTCTCTCATAAAATACATGTGAAAATTTATCGTTATATAAACGAACCAAATTATAAAAATACTCATCCTTATGTTTTCGATACTTGTCCACATCAAACACACTTGAAAACAAGTCCAATTTATTGTAATAGTCAAGAGGTATTAACGCACGCAAACATTTATCACAGTTTGGATTAGAGCAGTTCTTTTCACCACCGTGATGACATGGATGAAGGGTTTTTTGCGCTATTTCATAATCGAACAATGACTCCGTTTTTTCCAGACGATCACATTCAGCTCCTGCGCTAAAACAATAAAAATCTGGGACCGTCAATGCATGCATACATGCAACTTCATAATGTGCAGGATCATTAGTAATATTATTTCTAATGTTAAACTGTGTAAAATCATATGTGCTGGAAAAATAGTATATTTTCCACAGTTTTTTAATAGAAAGCACAGATGCCATAGTGATAAAATTATGGACAAACAAATGATGATACATTTTCCAATCACGTCCAAATTCCTTTCCACATAGATAAAAGAAAAAGTTTGTGTACATCTTAACTATTGGTGCATGTATGCTTTTACTCACAATATCAAACCTATCAAATTCGGGCTTATTGTGCATAATCCACTGTTGCAGATTCGAATTGCGTGGTTCTAATAATTCCATATTTATATTTGCAATAAACAAATGCGTTATATTCATATTTGGATAATCGCTGTTAGAATACTTCTTTACTGTAAAAAGCGAATCAACACCACACGAAATTCCTGTACCAACAGCATCACCGCCTATAATACTGCTCTCTGTTTTAGCATAAATCTTTGTTTTATATGCTCTACGATCACCTAACGCCAACTGAGGTATCAGTACTTCATTGAGATTGTGAAGAAACATTTCTGTAACAGGAGTCTCACAATATATATCGTATCCTTGTCTTATTGCAACAGGTAAAGTAAGCCAAACAAGCGCATCTGCACGTTCCGTGCAAAGGTATTGCGCATATTGGCTCTCAACCTCGACATAAACTTCGAATTGTTTCCCATTTTCAATTATTGGAGTAATCATTCTGCAAGAATTATCCGTTTCTACAATACTGGATTTCTTGATTACTATACAATTATTTCCGTCCATTTCTCGCTCTCCTAATATTCGATTGCATCATTTAGAGCCTTTATAAATCCTTTTTCATTTATGCTATTGAAAAAAATGTCTCTCTTTCTATTGGGAGGCCAATTGCGGCCTTCTTGAAATGCACATACATTATATTTTTTAATTTGGTCCAGAGGTTCTCTTTTCAACACAGAAATGTCTTCTTTAGGTATAGTGTTTAGGAATTCGAATCCCTTTTCATTGTTGACAAGAATTGCAGAGACTCCATACGCGGGATTGATTGTGCAATCATAATTTTGAATTCCCCAACAATCGCCTATCGTTAAGTCACCAAATCTTGTCGTTCCTTGATATCTGCATTTCCGACACTGTGATCCTACTAACAACAGCATTTGATTGTAATAATCATTATTAGCTGTTCTTGCGCACTCTTTTTTACCATCTTTAAATTCAACGCAATACGTATAAGAATCCCATATCTTATCAGTTTCACGCTTTTCCCTAAATTGATATGACAAAACCGTATTGTCACCAAATTTTGATTTTACATATTCTTTAAACAATTGCGATGATGGGCAGCCAGCACAAAACAAATCAATCATCAAAAGATTTGCATAAGATTTTCCCAAATACTTTTTTAAACCTGCAACTTGACACGGACAGCCCGAAAATAAAACAAATTGATTCTGATCAAGTTTTAACTTAATTTTCTTATATATGTCGTTTAGTTTAGACTGCAAGTATTTTGATTTTTGAAATTTCGGAAGATCTTCCTCGTTTTCAATGATTTGATGTGCGACCGTTAAATCATTTTGCCATACCGCGCCAACAACCGCACCTCCTCTTCTTATCGCTTCTTTTGCGAGTGCCATAAAGGCACCTCCACTTGTGCTATTCATAAGAATTCTGTGATTCTTATGAACAAATGCATAAGACATCGGTGTTTTGGCATTTAGATTGTATGGCAATTCAATAGCAGGACACTTCTTTGTGCACAATCCGCAATCAACGCATTTGTCTTTGTTGACTTTTGCTCTAAAAAAGCCAAAGTCATCAGCTTCCAATGAAATTGCTTCTGTAGGGCACGATGAAACACACGATCCGCAGCCGACACACATTGTCATATTCAATCGTTCGTTAACATTATTATCTATTGCTGCTGTCTGCATCTTATTTGCAAACACTTGTGTTCTAAGCCAACGAACAGCACGATCTCGTTCCTCTGAAATGATTTTATTAACAGGCGTATAATCAATTTTTTCCACATATTTAACGTCAAGAGGAATTGCTTTTTCATCAACCAGTTTATTCAACAAACCTGTTTTCCCCAAAATTGTTTGGAATCTACTTATGCCTCTTTGTTTATTTGTTATACTAATAAACGTTTTGTTAAATACCATTGAAAAAACAGTACCATGAAACGAATCAGATATAACAAACGACGAATTCTTGAAATACTTCAACAAATCACAACATGTAACATTAGGCAAAACATTTGGCAAATTAAGCTTTGCCTTGTTTTTCTCATATCGTGATGAAAATCCGTCTACTGCACAAACGATCTTCAAATTTTGTTTTTCTGCATAATACTTGATAGCTTTTGTTTTTTCAGGCGTTGGATCCAATATATATGCAAACAAGTAATTCTCTGGTTCATCTTTCATCTCAGAATAGGATGCAAGCTTTTCCCAAACCTGCACATCAACATCAAGGACAGGTTCCATTATCTGAGTCGCACGAACGCCGTATTGCTCACGGCAAATATCTACACCAATATCTTCTCTAACGGAAATTGCATTATACCTTTGCAACAGCCTAGAATAAATATTCTTTAGTTCTTCTGTCGGTGCCGACGTACTGCGGCCAAAAGATGTTGCAAAACTAATACGTTTTTTGTCATCGTCTGTAAATCCCAATCGGAAAAACTCATTGTATGGCAATGTACTTGCATTGTTCCATATCTGATCAGATCCTGTAACAAAAATATCGCACATCTTATTATACTCTTTTATTCTATCGAAATTAAGAACATC
>CAVKTQ010000008.1:0-25696 GCA_963659105.1 Firmicutes bacterium CAG:238
ATCGTATGCGATAGCCGCACTCGACGGCGCTCTCGACAACGACTTCGTCCGCATATACAACGCCTATATTTCCACTTGCGTACACGGTGAAAAACTCGGTTGCTTTGCCGAGGACGAGTACGGCAAAATCGCCGTCAACGTCGGACTTTGCCACTATGAAAACGGCAAGTTCTCGATAAAAATCAATTCGCGCCTTCCCTTCTCAACCGACACAAAAACGATGTTTAACAGTATAAAATCTACGCTTAAAAACGAAGTTTGTGCAAAAGTCGTTCTTTTGAGCGAATCCGAAGGCTTCAAGATAGACCCCGATTCGGATATGATACAGGTGCTTTACAACGCCTATCGCGAAGTGACCGGCGACGTCGAATCCAAGCCCGTATGCACCCCCGGCGGAACGTATGCGAGAGAGTTCGACAACTGCGTTGCGTTCGGTCCGGAAATGAAAGGTTACGGCGAAATGATAATCCACCAACCCAACGAACGCCTCACTCTCGAAGCGTTGAAAGCGATTTTCGAAATCTACGTCAAAGCATACGCAGACCTCATCGACAAAGTGAGTTTCGATTCGAAAAAGTAAGAACAAAAAACGAAACGAAAAAACAGCGAGAGTAGAATTTACTCTCGCTGTTTTATAATCAATGTTCTTCATATCGGTGTTATTGCAAATTTTATTTTACAACGTTATTGTTCCGTCCGTACACTGAATATATCTGATTGTGCTATTGCCATACCAATACGTATCCTTTTGAATAGAATTGAACTGTTCTTTTGTACCTTGAAAATAAATTGTCCGAAAAGTACCCCCAGAAAAAGCTTGATTCCCTATGCTTTCCACACTTCTCGGAATTGTTATGCCTGTCAAACCGGTGCAACCAGAGAAGGCGGAATCTGCGATTCCAAGAGTTCCGTCTTTGATAACGATTGAAGTGTTGCTTGGCATAGTACCTTTATATTTATAGGCAACTTTCCCTGCGTACACAAGTCCGTCTGGTTGATTATTGTACCATACTGTACCAGAGAGGGCACTAGAACCAATGCTAGTCACACTGTCTGGGATTGTTATGCTTATCAAACTGCTGCAATCATAGAATGCCAATCGGCCAATGCTAGTCACACTGTCTGGGATTGTGATACTCGCCAAACCACGACAATGATAGAAGGCGGAATCTGCGATTCCAAGAGTTCCGTCTTTGATAACGATTGAAGCGTTGCTTGGCATAGTGCCTTTATATTTATAAGCAACTTTCCCTGCGTACACAAGTCCGTCTGGTTGATTATTGTACCATGCTGTACCAGAGAGGGCACTAGAAGCAATGCTCGTCACACTATCCGGGATTGTTATGCTTATCAAACTGCTGCAATCTGTAAAAGCATCGCTGTCAATGCGCGTCACGCCATCACCGATTATCACACTTGTCAACCCGGTGCATCCTCTGAAAGCGCCTCTACCAATGCGCGTCACGCCATCACCTATTGTCAATGTTGTCAACCCGGCGCACCCACTGAAAGCGCCTTCACCAATGCTCGTCACGCCGTCCGGAATAACAACGCTTCCTTGAATGGCTTGCGGAACATAGACAATCTGTGTTTTATTCTTATCATAAAGTATTCCATCAACGCTAGAATAAGCGCTATTATTTTCAGAAACCGTTATGCTTATCAAGCCACTGCAACCGCCGAAAGCGCTTTCACCAATGCTCGTCACGCCGTAAGGTATTACAATACTCGTTAATCCGGTGTAACCGGAGAATGCCAACTTACCTATATTCGTTACGCTGTAAGGAATTACAATACTCGTCAATCCGCTACATCCTCTGAAAGCGTTTTGACCTATGCTCGCCACGCTGCCATCGGAAGGGATAACGCTTGATCGACAACCTTTGACAAGCGTTTTCGTCGTCCTATCGATAATACAGTTGTTTACGCTATAAAACTTTTCATTTCCGCCGGCAACGTACAATGCTTCCAAATTGTCAGGAACATTATCCACACTTTTCAAACTGTTTGATAAAGTAATACTACTCAACGGATCACAATCTTTAAATGCGTTATATGCAATATAAGTTATATCGCTCGGAAGCGTTAGCTCTGTTTCTTTTCCGAAGTATCTATAAAGATACACTTCATTGTTTACGATGACAGTGACAAAACCGCTTAAACTCTCAAAAACGATCTGCTCGCCTTTTGTAGGCGTATACAAGTTATAGCCCACACTATTATAATTAAGATCAGCATTCAAGTCCCAAAGTGTAAATTCTAATGAAGACTTGTTGTACACTTCAAATACGCCGCCATTTGCGCATCCAAGAAAAGCATATTTTCCGATACTATTCACTCGTCTTCCGATTGTGACTTTATACAAATCATTACATTCATAAAAGGCATAATCGCCAATGCTTGTCACATTATCGGGAATAACGATTGTTCTTAATTTTGTGCAGTATTTAAATGCTTCGTTACCTATTGTAGCCAAATTTCGTGGTAACGTTATATATGTTAGTCCGCACCCGATGAATGCTGAATCTCCGATTGTCGTCAAACTCGTCGGCAACGAAACGCTTTGCAGATTCGTACATCCACTGAATGCTCCTTCACCGATACCGGTCACGCCTTCTCTTATCGTAACGCTCTTTGTTTGTGAAAAATCGCCTTTCACAACGTCACCACCGGTAATAATCGCCGTTTCGCACTTCAAATACTTGAAAACGCATGCGGGCGCAGTAACCTTTTGAATAAACGCTTTGGAAAATGCTTTTTCATTGATATTTTCAAGACTGTCAGGCAAAACAATATCGGTCAATCCGCAATTCGCAAATGCGTATTCCCCGATTGTAATAAGAGCCGAGCCGCAAGATATTTTCTTCAATTCGGCACAACCGTAAAAAGCATATGCGCCTATTTCCGTCAAACCGTTCGGGATTGAAACTTCGTTGAGTGTTTGTCTGTTCCAAAAAGCATAGTTTCCGATTTTTTTGACGCTTCCGTCAAGAGGAATAACACTTGTATTGCATCCCGTAACCAGCGTTCTTGTCGCAGTTTCAATTAAGCAGTTTCCGCTGCTATGATAAACTTCGTTCCACTCTGCAACTTTGATTACACTTAAATTTACGCATTGCGCAAATGCCGTTTCCGATATACTTTCGACGCTTGAAGCCAATCTGATGTTTTCAAGATTTTCACATCCCTCAAATGCAGCATCGCCGATGGACTTAACGTTGTTTTCTACGGTGACCTGTCTTAGTTTATGGCAGTTCGAAAACGCCTTTTTGTCTATATTGTCGTTGCCGAAAATTACTATGGTTTCAAGGCTTTCCTTAGGGATATAGGCAAATGCAGAAGCAGGTGCCGTAACCGACTTTATCGCATTACATCTATTAAATGCGTATTTCTCTATGCCTGTTACGCCGCTTTCTATTTTTATACTTGTCAATTTGGAACAATTTTCAAACGTCCTATTTGCAATTTTAGTTACGCCTGCCGGAATTGATATGCTTTCGACGGTATCTCGCAACGAACTGTTGTTTAAAAACTCTATATCAATGGTCGTTATTCCGTCCGGAAATACGAGATTCACATCTTTTCCGCTATAACTGTAAAGAATCTTCTCGTCTCCAACCGTCCAAATCGAATATCCGTTTTCGTCGGTATATATATCCTTATCGAATATGGCTGTCAAATCCAAATTTCGACTCGGCATTATTGACGAACGTGTAAACACTTCTTCGGTATCTTTATCCACCCAGCCTAAAAAAACATATCCGTCAACTTCATCCAACTCAGGAAGTTCAGACATAACTCGTCCTTCCGTTATATTAAATCCACTCATACGTCCCTGATGAGAGTTCGGATAATTATAAGACCACTGCACATAAAAATTCATAGGCTGATAGGAATCGTTTTGCGCTCCGTCATCGCCATCGTCATGTTGCGTACATCCTGTCAGCAACGCCGCAATCACAAGCAACAGTGATATTAAAATCAAAAGTTGTCGTTTTTTCATCTTTTCCTCCAAATTAGCCCTATGGGGCTATTTTTATTCAATATACTCCCTTAGTGCTAAAATGTCAAAGATTTGTAAATAATAATTTACACATATAAGGTAACTATGAACATTATTGTCGCACAAAGAATACGAGAGCTCATGGAGGAAGAAGGCCTCAATCAATCGCGCCTTGCCGAAAAAGTCGGTGTAAAACAAAACACGATTAGCGCATGGCTTCTCGGGAAAAAAGAACCGAGCATACGCTCGTTATGGTTGCTTGCCGACTTTTTTAAAGTCGACATCGATTATCTTGTTGGAAGAAAAGATTTTTAACAAAAAAAGTAACCCACCGGCTGAGCCGGTGGTTCTTCATTTTCGGGCATAGCCCTTGTTTACTAGCGGAGCGCCACGCGCTCCTGTGGCGACCTGGCAGTCTTTGCGTTTATTACTTGCTACCCCTGAAGGGGTCTTCGGGATAATCTATACTCGGTTGCATCATTTCCTTATCCTCTTTCAGCTGATTCTGTATATATTTTTTTATCGCCTCAGTGTTCTTGCCTGTCGTGTCTACATAGTAGCCACGACACCAAAATTCCCTGCACCTGTATTGAAATTTCATGTTGCCCCACTTCTGGTATATTATGAGTCTGCTCTTGCCTTTTAGGTATCCCATGAATCCCGACACACTCATTTTTGGCGGTATCATTACCAGTATGTGAACATGGTCTACCGCCATGTTCCCTTCCAGTATTTCAACTCCTTTCCACCTGCACAATTCTTTGATTGTGTCCATGATTTCTTTTCTGTGTGATTCATAGAATATCTTTCTTCTGTACTTGGGCGCAAACACTATGTGATACTTGCAATTCCATGTTGTGTGTGATAACATCTTGTTGTCATTGTTATTCATTTACAATGTCCTCCGTTCGTGTGAATTTGCTTCTGCTAGGTCGCAAATTCATTATACACGAACGGAGTTTGACTTCAACACCACATCGGCAGAAGCCTATTTTTGAACCACCAGACTATCTGGTGGTTTTCTCTATACAAAAAAACGAGAGCAAAATTTGCTCTCGTTTTTTTTTTAGAAGTAATACTTTTGGTCGTTCTTTTTGCTTTGAAGCGAAGACAACAGCGTGTCGTAGAGGTTGCCGAGATAGTATTTCATATTCGGCGACGCCTTGAGTGCGTCCACGGCGATGTCGGGAGAAAGCGCGCTGTAAAAATCATAGGCGAGGCGGTATCTTTCGCTGTAATTTTCAAGTTTTTCGCCGCTGTAGCCGTACTTGCTTTCGTACTCTTGCTGCTGCTTTTCCTCCTCTTCTTTTTTCGCTTTTGCGTCTGCGACGTACTCGTCGATTTTCTTTTGGCGTTCCTCTTGGAAACTCTCGTTCTTTTTGCGGATATCGTTGTTATATTTTTCGTATTCTTCGACTTGCGCGTCGCGCTCGCTTTTGAGTTTTGCGATGGATTCTTCGAGGTCGGAAGCGGATTTGAGGTCGAGTTGTTCGAGCGCGCTGTCCTTATCTCTTTGGAGTTTTGAGATTTCCTCGTCGATTTTCGCGACCGCGCCGATATACGCCTTTTCGGCTTCGGTTGCGGACTGAACGTGGCTTTGGTCGAGTGAATCTAATCTGTTGGTTGCGACGCTGCTTCTTGCCATTCCCCTCTTTATAGAGTCGTTATTCGCCTTTTCTTTGAGTTCGTCGTAGAGTTTTGCGAGGTTGGAGTAACTGTCCGAGAGCGTTTGTCGCGCGGAGACTTTATCCTCGTCGAGGGCGGCGACGGCGTCCGAGTACATATCTTTGATTTTTGTTTGCGATTTTTTCTTTTCGGTGTCGATTGCGCTCTGCGCCCTATTTGCGATACTCTCGTCGCTTTCGGGTGTATACTCGATTTCTTTCAGACCCGATTCGGTCGGAAACAGTTTATCGAAGTCGATTTCCTCGTCTTTTGGCAAGGAATCGTTATACTGTTTTTCGAGTTCGGCGAGTTTTTTTGAAACTTCCGCTTCCTTTTCGAGAGCGGAATTTATTTTTTCCTGTCTTTCTTGTTCGAGTTGTTTATCGGTTTTGAACAAGTCCTTAATTTCGTCCCACAATGATGACATAAAAGCCTCCTATGCATTGTTATTTTCAAGCGCGGCGACTCTCGATGCGAGGCTATCCGCGGCTGTTTTGAGATTTGACGCGGTCTTTTCAAGCGCCGCTATTTTTATTGTGAGTTCTTCTATGGAAGAAACTATTTCGTTGAAATTCATAACACTCTCCTTTCCACGTCAACGTCCACCGCCACGGGCGAAACGTATGCGTTTGCCGTCTGCGCTTCTATTTTGAATTTGACTCTGATTCCGCACTTTTCGATGGGGATATATTGTTGCTTATCCTTTGCCACGATATCGAATTTATGCTCTTTTCCGTCGAGAATCACTTTGAGCGTAACGGGGTATTTCGTAAACACCGACGCGCCTCTTATGGTTTTGTAGTACGGCGATCCGAGCGTATTTTCGGGGCTTTCGTAGACTTTTGTCGTGGCTGTTCCAAACACCTTTCCGCTTTGGCTCATCATGCCGAGTTTATTCTTGTTGTCGTCCGAAAACCAGCAAAGCAACATATCGTCCTTTGCGGATTTAAGACAACAAAATCCCGCCGCTTTCACGTCCGAAAGCACGGAAATATCCTTTGTTTCGGTGTCGAATCTAATCACCGAATCGTTTGCCAACTCCCCGGGCTGAGCAAGTCTGCAAGCAAGGTAATATTTGTTTTCGAGATATCCGGCGCACACCGTTCTCTTGTCGGCGATTTCGGGAAATTCCTTTCCCACCTTCACCGCTTCGTAGCCGTCGAAAGCGTAAACGCCGTCCTCGGCGCAGAACATAATTTTGTCGCCGCACAGCACAATCGAGTCTTTATATATGCGTCCCGTATCGGTAAACACCTTTTTCATTATAAAATCGTTTTGATCTCCGTATGCGGTCAAGCGCATAATACCGTAGTCGCGGAACACATAAAGGAAGTTCAAAAACGACACGACTTTTATTGCGTTTCCGAGGTCGTCCGAAAAATCTATATACCCTGCTTCCGTCGAAGAAATCGTCCAGTTGTTCGGGTTGAAGTCGTCGGAAAACCACACTTGATTTTTCTTGTCGTTCAGCGTTCCGAACACTCTTTCGCTATGCACGGCGATAGACGTAAATTTCGGCGCTTTGTCAAGGTACGTCACGGCGTCCGCTCTTACGATAAACATCCCAACTTTTTCGGCGGCGACAAGAAGCACGTCCTCGCTGTTATAGTTGTAGTTCACCGCGTCCGAGCCGTACTGAATCCGGAAGTTTTCGAGTTGGTGCCAGGTGTCGAGCGCAAAGATTTTTGTATACCACACCGTGCCGTCTGACAGCACGCACACGATTCTGTCGTCGAGCGCGCCCGTATCGGGATTTTTTCTTCTGAAATAGAACGCTTTTTTGATTTGTTTGTCGGACGCGAACGTCGGGTAGTCGTGCGTGTCGCTATACACGTTCGTGTTGTAGTGACCGTTCGCCTTATCTATGCCTATTTTGCCGTTTATCACGCCCTTTTCAAACGCGAAGTTTTTGCAATTTGCGGCATATTCGAGCCCTGCGACGGATTCGTCAACGGAATTTGCCAGCCCTTCGAATCCGACTTTTATTCTTTTTCTGTACGTTTTCACGTCTTTCACGCCTGCCACCTCCTCGCCTTAACGAGAATGTTCTTACCTCTGTACCTGAGCGCGCCGATTTGGCTTCTGAAATCGGAATCGAAACTCTTTGCGAGGTCGAACATCTTGTTTTGGAAGTAATATTCGGCAAGGGCGGCGTTTGCAAGCACGCTTCTTGTAAGTCGCATATCGTTTATTTCGCTTGCAAAAGTCAAATCGTCCGACGGCATATAGGCGTAAGTGATTTTAACGTCGCCCGCTACGTCGCAAAACACGCAGTCCGCTCCCGAAAAAAAACTTATTTTCTCGTCGTTTTGCACGATTTTTATGGGGTACAGGATTTTTTTATACAGCGACGAAGCGGCGATTTTCCCGTTTGTCACCGTTGCGGTTTCTGTCTGCACGAGGGGCAGGTATTCGCTCACTATGTGCCTGTATGCGATATTTATGGCGGCAACGAGTTTGTCTTTGAGTTCGGTTTGCTCCGTGTCGAGAGTCTGATTGTTGGAAAAGTCGGTTTGTCCCATTTTGACGAGGCACTCGCCGACAACGTCTTTGATTTTCATATTATCCTTCCTCTGCGGCGAGAATTTTATCGCGCGCTTCTATGGTTTTTTGAATTTCGAGCCGCGCGTTTTCTTCCTCGATTTCCGCTATGATTTTTTCGAGGTTTTCGAGGCGAGTCTTTCTTGCGTACGTCAAGGTACGCGCGTCGAGCCGCTCGAAGGGCAATGCCATTTGCATTGCCCCGTTAGCGTAGATTTCGTATCTGTTTTTCTTGCGGTTAAAGAACAGTTCGTACCTTCTGTCGATACTTTTCAGTCTTTTTGCGATACCGAACAGATCTCGTTCGATTTTTTGAAGTTCCATCTTAGACCCAAGACGCGACGAGCGTAATGTCGCTGTTGACCGGAGTCGAGAAGTTATATTCGACGTCGTTGAGGTTCCAACAATCGAAAGACTTGCCCGTCTTAGTCGGAGAAGCGGGAACGACCGCAGTGCCGCCGGGCGCGACCATTTGCGTAGGAACGGTCGAACCGCCGTCGGAGTTGAACGTGACGTAGTAATATTCGGTGTCGCTTCCCGTGAAGGTGAGTTTTGCCTGACCCATAGGTCTTTCGCAGAGCAAGTCGGCGTATTTGACGAGGGTTGCGCTGTAGCACGCTTTTCCTGCGATTTGATGAAGCACCGTGCCGCCCTCGCCTTCGAGCCAACGCCAATCGCAGAGTTGATGGAGTTTGAAGTCGCTGCTGTTGAGCAAGTACATATCGTTGTCTGCGACAAATCTGTCGGCAACGAACGGGATGCCCGAATAAGACAACGCCTTGTAGCCGCCGTCGAGGGTGAGATAGTCGATATTCGTGCGGTTTTTGCAAAGAGCGTCTACATATTGCTTTCTCATCTTGTAGGACGCGACGATAAAGTCGATAGTGCCGCCGGCAGTTTCTTCCACGGCGTCGATAGCGTCTTGAATCGCGCTCACGCTGACGGTCTGAGCGATGGTTTTCGTGTAGGGCTTGAGGAAGGAATAATCGCTTCTTTTAAGTCCGTAGATATAATCGCTGCTTCCGAAGATTGCTTCGAGACCGGTGATTTCGTTGCCCTTAGAGCCTTGAACGTAGACAGTGTAACCTGCGCCGATTGTAGATGTTGCGGATTGAGAGAGGGTGACGATTTTGTTCACTCTGTCGATAGACAAAATTCTCGAGCCTGAAACGACGGAGTCTTTCACGCCGCTTGCGTTGTACACGTCGATAGTCATTCCCTCGATAAGACCTTTGATGTTGTCCACTTTGATTTTGTCTTTTGAACCGTTCGAGTTTACAACGGTAGTTGCCAAAAGACCGCTGCCGTCGCCGTAGAGCATACGACCGAAGTTGAATTTGCTTGCTTTAAGCAATCCTTCCATTTCGGCATTAAGAAGGTTTACGAACGCGCCCGCGTTGTTTTGGGAAGCTCGAATAGCCTTGTCCGAAAGTTCGATTTTGCCGAAAAGGTTTTTGAGGGTGAGGGTAAATTGCGCGTAGTTGTTTGAGCCGCTTTGGGGGAGATTGTCGTTTTCCTCGCCGCTGCCCACGCCGCCGTTGATGCCGTAGGGAGCGAGTTTTTTGACTTCTTTACCCCACACGTCCGCGGACGTTTGCCCGATTTTTGCAAAGAGCGGATTTACTCCGACGTTGAGTTGATCGGCAAGTACGCCGAGATAAAAAGTTTTCAGAGCCTTATCGGCAGTTGAGATTGTAACCATAATTTCTGTCTTCCTTTATTCGTTATTTTTCAAAAACATTCTTCCCGCTTCTTCGATGCTTCTTATTTTTTTCGAGGGTGCCACGCATTGAAGCCCGTCGCCCGAAAGAGTCGCAGGGGGTTGCCCGTCGCGAATATCTTTAAGGTACGCGCCTATGATTGCGTCCTTGACCTTGCTCGACGAAAGCACATAGTCGTTCAAAAATTGTCCGTCTTGCATAAGTTGCTCGGGCGTTCTGAACTTGTCTATAAGCACTTGCACGAGCGCGACCGAAAGGCAGTTCCTGTCCTTTTTGAGATCGGGTTTTTCCATGATTTTGAGAGCGATATCCTTTGCAAACGGTTTTGCGGACGGGGTATTTTCAAAAAACTTATCCGCCGCAACCTTAAAGGATTCGTCGTCAAAACCTTGGCTTTCGTCGCCTGCGAGCGCTTCGAGTTTCGAGAGTTTTTGCGATTTTTTGGTAAACTCTTTTTCAAGTTCCCGATACGCTTTGAGCAATTCTTCGGGGTTATTGAATTTGCCGAAAGATTGATTTTTGTCTTGTTTATCCGCACTCTCGACGCTGTTGTCGGGTGCGGTTTTAGTCGTTTGAGTTTTTATTTCTATTTGCGCAACAGGCACTTCTGCTTGCACGTTTTGCCTAATAAAGTCGCTGTTTTGCGATTCACCGAGTATTGCGTTTGCGATTTCCTCGCCCACTTCGATTGCGCCTTTGCTTTCAATGCCTTTCTTTATTGCGTTTTCAATTTGTTTGTCGTTCATTGTCTGTCCCCTTTTCGAGTTTGCTTTCAAGCAAGTTTACGTTGTCCTTAAAACCCAAAAGTTCCGTATGCTTTGCGATGTGTTCCGCCACTCTGTCGCGCAACTCTTTGTTTTGCGTACACTTTGATGACACGCACATTCTGACGTGTTCGGCAATATGAATCGCGTGGTCGTCGTAGAAGTCGCACGATACGTCCTTTTTGAGCATATCCATATTTTCTTTGAGTGCTTTTTTGCGGTGCATCTCGTCGTTGTTTCTTCCGTCCTCCCAGTTTCCGAATCCGAGAATTTCAAATATTCTCGACTTTGTGGAGGTGGAGAGTTTCCCGTTCTCGTCCGCAAAAAGACCGAGTTTGAGCAAGTCGTACACCATCGCGCGCCTTGCCGAAAGCGTATCTTCTATGTCGCTTATCGTGTCGAAGACGATATCCTCGCTGTCGATGTTACCTGCGCAGAACGAGGCGATTTCCACCTCGCCGTTTTCCCCTGTGATGCGCTTTACTCTCGGCACTTTCGCGTATTGACGGTAGAGTCGCAAAACGTGCTTGCCTATTCTCTTTATACACTCTCTAAGGCTGTCTGCTGTGAGCGCGATACGCGTGTCGTCCTGTTCGAGCAACAGCGAAATCGCAGTGCCCGAAGCGACGTTTGACGGCACTTGCGAGTAGGTCGTAACCTCGCTCACGCCGCTTATCATCACAAATTCGTTGAGCAATTTTTCCTCCTCTTGCGAAAACTCGCTCGGGACGTGCGTGGGCGAGATAACTCTCGGCGGCGTACTTCCCTGCCTATACACAAGCACTTTCCCCGGTGGCAAGCCTTCCTCTTGCAAATCGTCTGTGTCAACCGAGCCGTCCTCGACGGCGAAAACGCCCACCGCCATACGGTTCATATACTCGTGTTTTCTGTTTTTGACGGTGTTGTACGCGCGCTGAACGGGAATGATTCTCTCCACGACAGACGTTCCGAAGAAGTTTGTGAGGTTGTCGATGCACGTCATTTTCGCAAACGGATATCCGCGCTGACCGTCCTCGCCGTTGAGGTAAGGCATATCCCCTCTGAAAATGAGGGTATCGCCTGCGACGATAGTCAGCCTTCCCAAAGGATATTCGCTCGTTGGCTTTTCATACTTTTCGATGACGACAACGGCGTTTTCCTTTTTCTCGCTGACGATTTTCGGGATGGAAGCGGTATATCCGAATCCGCCGCTCACGTTTGCGTTGTCAAAGGAAAACACATTGACTTCTCCGCCCTTGACGTCCTTTCCCCAAATGCTCTTCACTTCCTGTTCGGTCAGCACTTTTGCGTGGATAATCGACGACTGTTTGTCGATGTCGGTTATTGCGATATCTTCGGGGAAGATTTCGAAAGGCGGACAGAGCGCGATAGTCACGTCGCCCTCTTTGACTTCCCCGTCCGCGTCGAGTGAGTGACCTTTTTGAGCGTCCCAAGTGATTTTGAAAAACGCGCTTCCCGTAATCTCGCTCCAAGTATTAGCGAGCGCGAGTTGGGAGGAAAAGTCGTTTTCCTTGCACACCGCGTCGATAAGTTTGGACGCGAGAGCGGCGGAAGCGACGTCGTCGTCATCGGCGGTTGCCGGGCGCACCTGCGCTTTTGCCTTTACTCTGCCGAGTTTTGCGAGCCTCGTTTCGAGGATGGGCGCGATGTGGTTGAACACTTCTCTTTCTTGCCAGAAATATTCTTTGCCGACTTCCTCGATATCGCCTTTCGACGAGATTTGCGCAAACTGATTGCCGACCACAAAATTCATATTGAGTCGCCAATTCAGTTCCACCGCGCGTCTTGCTTCCTGTCTTTTTTTGAAATCGGCGGTGATGTCCGCAACGATTCTTTCTTCTTTTTCAGACATAAAAATCTCCTTCATTTTGCTATAAAAAAGCGACCCTCTCGCCTTTACGAAAAAGGTCGAAAAAAGTCGTTTTTATCGTTTTATATTCGAGCGCAAACTTTATGCGCCGTCAAATTTTGCAAACGCATTGCTTGTATTTGCAAACTATTTTGTTTATTCTTCTTTTTTCAAGTCGTCCTTGATTTTTTCGATGAGTTTTTTCTTTTCGTTTTCGAGTTCCTCGTCGCTCATAGAAGCCGCGTTTTGCTCGCCTGCGATATCCATATATGTTTTGAGCGCGCTTGCGTCGGGCGGACAGTATTTTCTGACAATTTTCTTTTTTGTCAGCACAAACTCGCCGTCCTCTTTGACCGAGTATTCCTCTTGCACTTCGTTGTATCTGTAACCCTTTGCGCGTTTAAGCAAGGATTTGATCAATTCGGCTTCCACGTCTTTTCCCTCCTATAATCTCTCAAAAGTCTTTCTTTGTCGGTCTGTATAATCGATTTCGGCGGTTTTAACGGCTTTGCGGGGGAGGGTTGCGACATAACGAAATATCTCAACTCGTCCAAAGCGTGGTCGTCGATTTTCTTTGGTCTGTCGTTTGATCCCCACCAGTAGCCTTTGAGTTCTCTGATGAGATTCACGCAGTTTTTGAAAATGAATATTTTTGGCGGTCTTTGCTCAAACAACGACTTTATACGCTGAATTCCGCTATATAAATCCTTGTTTACGTTGGTATTTACCAAAATACCCTTTTCGCAAAACAACTCCGCCACGCTCTTTTGCGAAGCGAGAGTCCTTTGATTTGCCGCGCTGTCGATGAGTGCGCGAAGCCGTCCTTTTTCATCCCTTTTCCAGTCGAGCCGATTTGCAATCTCGAAGATTTTCGCAACGTGTCTGTCAATGGACTGCCCTGCCTCGAAATGCTCTGCAACGACATATATGTTTCCGTCAAAGTCCACCGCATAGAAGTGGCAACTCGTGGGATTGGTAAGTCCGGGGTCTATGGATATGTCGCACTGCCATTCTTTGGGTATATCGAAGGGTTCTATGACGTGTACGTTTTGGTCGAATTCGGGATACACAAGTCCTTCCGCCGTCGAAAATTTTCCGAATCTTCTCGACAGTTGGTCTTTTTCGGATACGGTGCTTTCCATAGCCTTAATCTCGCCCTTGTCGAGGTAAGGATTGTCGTTCCATTCCATATACTCGCACCACACTTCGGGGTTTTCGCTCGCGTTCAATTCAATCTCGTCGTACACCCACGTCAGACCTTTGAGCGGAGTCATCGTGCCGAAGATATCCCCTTTTCTGTCAAACACTCTCATACGGCACTCGTCGTAAATATCTTTGGGCGGTTCTTCGTCAAACCACACGAAATCGAGAGACGCGCCTTGAAACTTTTCACGTCCTTGGTCGCAGGATTTGAATCCTATTTTGCTCGTGCCTCCGAAAGCGTTTTTCACCACGATATAGTCGATAACGCCGTACTCGGGCGCCCCTTTCTTGCCTTCGAGCATGACGATGTCCTCGATATATCTCGGCGCAAGGTATTTAAGCACTTTCGCTTGCGCGACGTCTCTCTGCACTTGTTGCGAGAGGCTCACCACCCAGCCGAACACGTTGTCGCGGTTTTGGCGAAAAGGATGTATTCCTCTTGCAAGCCAAACGCATTCCACCGCACCGCATTCCGTCTTTCCCGAGCGGTTTCCCCCGAAAACCCATCTGTTTCTTTTTTGCGAGCGGTGGAAAGTCATCTGCTTTTCGTGGACGAAGTCCTTGTTGTAATTTGCAAGAGCGTCGCGCTTTCTCGAATCTATCTCCCTTTGGATTTTTATAAGTTTCAACACGTCTTTATCGTTTTTCATACGCAAAGCATACGCCCCGATTTTGCGAAAAACAAACAATTATGTCACCCTATTTTCAAGTTTGCGACAAAAAAAGCGGTGAAAAGTTGTACTTAAAGGCTTTCAATTTGTCAAAGATTATAGTATTATAAGCGTATGGAAAAAAGGTGTGTGAAAAATCTATCCAAAAAGATCCTATCCGCGCTTGCTCTGATTTTGGCGAGCATGGCGCTTTCGGTATGCGTGCTTATGGGCATACTTCTGCCCTACAAGATAGCGTACGCCGATTCCACGCAAGAGGTGTTGGTTGCGCCCGTATCCAATCTCGAAGGCAACGCATACGCAGGTGCATCGACATTGTGTCTTTTTCGCGGAAACAACGACAAATTCTATATTCCCGAAAGTTATTATATCTATCTGTCTGGTGCAAGCAATATCGGGCAATATTATCCCGTAGTTTATTGCGGCTTTAACCAAGAGTTCTATTATGCGTCGGAAACTGTACCGACTTGCTCGCCGGTAGTCTTTGCGGACGGCGTGTCACCGTTCCCCGATGTGCGGCTCACACTTAAAGACGAATCGCTTGCTTTCAACGGTCTTGAAATCAATTCCGACTACACCGTAAAGTTTCTCGGTTATCACACCGAAGACGCAAATCTCATCTATATTGTCGCAATGTTAGACGGATCAAATTATTTTGGATTCGCTTCTCGCGATTCTTTTGAGGAATTTACCGTTCCTTATCACCCGATTGCACAAGCGGAACGCGACAGACTGATTGCAAGCAAGCAAGAACCCGATCCCGACAAGGGCGATATAATTCCCAACACGTCGCTTGCTCTGCGCATAGTGCTTATCATCGGCATAGCGGTGCCTGCGATTATCATTGCGATTTTGCTTTTCAAGCCCTCAAAAAACGACCGCTCGCAGGGCAAGAGCGTAATGCGCAAAGAGCGTAGAAGAGACGAATTCGACTACGACTCGACACGCACCTATCGCGATGGCGACCGTTACGATTCTCGCTATGATTCTCGCTTCGATTCGAGACGTTCGGATCCTCGTTACGACTCGCAAGACGACTATAACCAAAGGCGTGATTCTCGCTACGATTCTCGCCAAGACGACCGCTACGACCCACGCGACGATTACAGAAGATAAACTCTTCGCTATTGTGCGATTATAGCAACCGCAATCAAAAAAAATATAAACTATCGTGTTAAAATTGCAGACGATTCGCAAGGGATCATACACTATTGTGTTAAAGGCGAGCATAACTCGCAAAACAGAATATAAAACGTGCAAAAAATATAGCCGCCCGACATTTGGCGGCTATATTCATAATTTGATTGATTCACCACAAACGATTATTGAGCGGGCGCGCCGATTCCCACAACGCCGTCAACGGGCATTGCAAAGGCGATTCCGTGCGCAGGGGTATGCGTGCCTACGCTCCTGTAAAGCGCGTGCATAACGTCCTCTTTTATGTCCTCGCTCACAATAATCATAATCATTTCCTTTTCGGGTTGGATTTGGATTTGAAACGCTTTTTCCGCCTCGATATTGGCAGTACCTCTCGCGCTCATAACCGTACCGCCTCTTGCGCCCACGGCGCGAGCGGCGTCCATTGCCTCGTCGGCAAAACCGTTGTTGACTATACACACGATGACTTGATATTGTTTATCGCTCATTGTTTCCCTCCTTCACGGTTTTGAGGTTGTTGCTCAAAAAGCCGTATGCGGCAACGCCTATCACGCTTGAAAACGGTACGGTAAAGGCAATGCCTTTGCCTCTTTTTATGGTTTTGAATTTGTTTTCGAGCGTAGCGAGAGCCTCCGCTGCCCTTTCCTGTTTAATAACGCTGAAAATTGCGGTTTTTGTTTGGTCGTTCCATTCCGAGAGGCTGAGCATCTCGGCGTTTGCCGTACCTCTTGCGCGCGCCGTCCATTGGAAGTTCACTTCAAAAGAGGACTGCAAAAGGTCTGTATAAAATTCCGCTTTGTTGTTGGGAACGATGCTCACAAGCAGCATAAGCTTGCCCGAATTTACCTTCGGCGCAGACGAGGCACTATTTCTTGCGGCTTTTATTTCCGCCTTTTTGGCAGCCGCTTTTTGCGCGACTTTTTTGACTTTTTTCACGTTTTTGTCAGCCATAATACCTCCTCACATAAAGTTGATGATTTGCTCGTCGTCCGCGTCGAGAATGCGGCGCATAACGATTTTGTCTTTGACTTTCGCGCTTGCCACCGCTCTGAAACCGAGAAGTTGGATTGTGATGAGCGGGGTCATCGCAACCATAGCGACGATGCCGAAAGCGAGGTTCAGCACCTCTTGTTCGCCGCAAAGCACGGCGCACGCGCCGACTGCAAACGGCAAAATGAAACTCGACGTCAACGGACCGCTTGCAACGCCGCCCGAGTCGAATGCGATTGCGGTGTAAATCCTCGGCACGAAGAAGGACAAACCGAGCGAAATGAGATAACCGGGAATCAGATAATAGAGCAACGAGAATCCGTAAATGATTCTTATGACGCTAAGCCCTATCGACAATCCAACGCCGAGCGACAGCGCAACGAGCATAGAGCGTTTTGACACGCCGCCGTTGGTGATTTGTTCCACCTGTTTGTTGAGGACATGCACTGCAGGCTCCGCAAGGACGACCACAAAACCAATGACAAACGCAAACACGATGAGAAGTGGCTTTGAAAATTCCGCGATTTCCGCGCCGAGTTTGAAGCCTATCGGCATAAATCCGACCTTGACGGACGTGAGGAACACCACAAGTCCGACGTATGTATAAAGGATGCCGATGCCGATTTGAAGCAATTTTTGTTTGGGGAGTTTGAGGACGGTCACCTGGAGTATCGCAAAGAACACCACTATAAGACCGAGCGCGATAAGCACTTCGAGCGCGACGCCGCCGAGAGCGGGCGCGAAGTTTGCGCCGAGATTTGCGTCAATCGAATAGTCGGGAAGAGTAAAAGTCATATCCCCTTTCGAGGCAAGCGACAGAGCCATAACCGCAAGCATAGGACCTATCGAGCAGAGCGCGATAAGACCGAAACTGTTTTCCTTTGCGTTTCGACCGCCCGAGTTGAGCGCGACGCCCACGCCGAGGGCCATGATAAACGGCACGGTGATAGGACCTGTCGTAACGCCGCCAGAGTCGAACGCCATCGGCAAAAACACGCCTTTCCCGTTTTCAAACATAATTGCGGTCAAGGCAAAAAGCACCATATAGAAGAACAGAAGCAGCGAGGACAAATCCTTTCTGAAAACTATCTTCGAGATTGCGATAACCAAAAACAAGCCTACGCCCACGCCCACCGTCACGATAAGCACGGTGCTGTTCATAACGGCTTTGACCTGCTCTGCAAGCACGCTCAAATCGGGTTCGGCAACGGTGATAAGCACGCCCATCGCAAAGCCTACGCCGAGAAGCAGAGGCAGTTTTTTGGACTTTGTCAAACCTGCGCCGACCTGCTCGCCCATAGGCGTCATGGCAAGGTCTGCGCCGACGTTGAAGAGCGCGATGCCCAAAATGAGCATAATCGCCGACACGACGAACGTGACGATTTCTTTCGATGTAAAATCGGTGACGGGAGTAAGTGCGAAAATAAGCACGATAACTGCGACGGGAAGCACGGAAAACAAGGACTCTTTCAACTTCGAAAGGGTGTTCATACCTATGCTTTTCGCCATGGATTTTTGCGCTATAAGGTCTTTTTGAATATGCGTTTCGCTCTCTTTATCTTCCGAGCGTTTACGGAAAAATCCGCCGAATTTCTTTGACGAATCGGCTGTTTTTTCGGTTTGTTTTTCGCCGTTTTCGGCTTGCTCGCTCTGCTTTTTGCCGAGATTCTCGCTTGCATTCAACTCTTGTTTTTCCTGTTCCGCATTTGCGTTTTCGGCGCAAGGCGCGCACTCGTTTTTTTCGGATTCAGTATGGTTTTCGACGAGATTTTCTTCTTCCAAAGCAAAAGCCACCGACTGCTCGGTGTTCTTTTCGAGTTCGCCTTGCTTTTTGTCCTCTGGCGCACTTTGACCGTCAAGGAGAATATTTTCCTCTTTTTCGGTTTGGTTTTGCGGATTCAAAGTCATTTCGTCTTTTTCTTTTTCCATTGCAGTATTCAAAAACAATATATATTCGTTTTTCTTTTGCGGATATACGTTAAAATTATTATGCCATAAAACCGCTTCTTTGTCAATTTGACCTTTCACATCGAACGATAAATCAAAACCATTAAATCAATATTAAAAACGTACAGTTGTATGAATATTTTTTTGAACCGACCGCACCTTGTCAAAACGCTTGACTTTTGGCAAATTAATTCTTATCTTTGGATATACTTGACGGAAACAAAGTTTCCGCGACGGTGGGAATATGAAAAAAATCACATTGGACAAAAATCAAACGACGTACTGGCTCAAACTGTTCGCCCTGATGGCGATACTTTCGTTTTTGAGGTCATTTTCGGCATATTTGTTTATAAATCCCAACGGATTTGCGCCTGGCGGCGTCGGCGGACTTGCCGCGCTCATACACCTTGCGGCGGCGGACAGCCCGAATGCGACGGTAAGGATGTTGTCAGACAGCCTTTTCGACCCGGGTATTTTCACCATTGTCATGAACATTCCCCTCGTCATAGTGGCGTTCAAATTTCTCGACAGACGATTTGCGGTATGCACCACCATATGCATGCTCATATTTTCGGGGCTTATGTACATGCTCTCTGCAGTAGGCTGTCCTCAGTTCATCGCAAACGGCGATTACGGACTTATGCTCATTGCGGCGATAGCGGGCGGCGCGTGCGCAGGCGTATCGATGGGCTTTATGCTCCGTCAGGATTTGAGCATCGGCGGCACGGACATCATCGGCAAAATCATCTACAATCACAACCCTGCCGCGCACGCTCAGTGGTGGATAACCGCTTGCGACTGCGTAGTCGCGTTGATTTCGGGCTTTTTGGGCATATCAAAAATCAACGGCTCGACGGACGCAACGACGATACTTACGAGTTTGCTCTCCCCCGTTCTGTTCTCGTTCATAGCGCTGTTCACGCAATCCAAAGTTTGCGATATGGTGGAATCGGGCTTGCTCTCGTCGTTGGTGTTTACAATCATAACGGACAAGTCGGACGCCATCGCGCACGAACTTTCCATACAACTCCACAGAGGCGTCACCGTATGCAAATCCGTCGGCTACTACACGGGCAAGGAACACAACGTGATAATTTGCGTAACCTCCAAAAAGCAAATCAACCGCGTCAAAGACATCGTCAAAGCGTGCGATCCGCAAGCGTTTATGTACATCACGCAAGCGGGCGAAGTGTCGGGCAAGGGCTTCACGGGCGGCAGACTTTTGAAGAAAGGCGAAGTGGAAAACATAGATATGTCGGACATCATCCCCTCCGAACATATCAACGACAACGCCGCGCAAACCGACGAAACGCAAGCATAAAATACAACGAAACGTCGTATCTTTCGAAAAACAATTTTCGGATTAACATCGACAAAACCTAACAAAGTAGAAATTAAACTCGAATCGAAACAAAGACATCAAAAAGCAGTCGCTCAAACGACCGCTTTTTTGTTTCGTTCATATCCTCGCAGAAAATTTTCGTATCTTCTTTTCTATCCTCTGCCCTCGATTTTGCAAATTGCGCTTGTCTCAAAAATCGGCGATTTGTTGCGGATTGTCGACAATTGTCGTTGCGCCCGCTTCGACAAGACGCGCTCTTCCTCTAAATCCCCAACTTACGCAAATGCACGGCAAATCCGCATTCGATGCCGTTTGCACGTCCACTTCGCTGTCGCCTATATACACGCACTTGTTTCTTTCGACTTTGAGCGTTTGCATAACCTTATTCACCGAGTCGGGATAAGGTTTTGCCCTCACGTCGTCGCGCTGTCCCACGACCGCGTCGAAAAGTCCGTCAAAATAATCCTTTGCCAACTCTTGCACCGCGCTGTCCATTTTGTTCGACACGACGGCGCGCTTTTTGCCGTTTGCTTTGAGCGTTTCAAGCAACTCTATTATGCCGTCGTAAGGCTTCGTATGGTCGGCGCAATGGTAAAAATAATGCTGTTTGAACACATCGAGCACGGCGAGCGTGGTCTTTTTGTCCGTACCGCAAGGCACGCTTTGCTCGACAAGCCTCTTTACGCCGTTGCCCGTTCTGTCCGCCACTTCGCTTTCGGAAAGGCTGGGAAAATCGAACACGCCGAGCGCATAGTTTACGCTTACGGCAAGGTCTTGCAGCGTATCGAGAATCGTTCCGTCAAGGTCGAATATGTATAAGTCGTACTTCATTTTCAAACAGTTTGCGCCTATGTCTTTGCAAATTCCGCTCGGATGCGGCATCGAGAGTTCACCTTGTTTTGATTTATCTTATCTTTGTTGAAAGAGTTTTTCTTTCATCATATATTGATTCATTTCTTCGAGGTTTTCGCCGTCAAACTTACGCGAGCGTTGCACTCTTGCGGGAATACCTGTCACGAGCGTGAAATCGTCGACGCTCTTTGTGACGATTGCGCCCGTGCCGACAACCGCACCCGTGCCGAGTTTCACTCCGGGGAGAATGGTGGCGTTGGTGTAAACCTTTGCGTACGCGCCGATTTCCACTCCGTTATACTCTCGCTTCATATGGTCGTGTTCGCTGTGCGAGTGGGTGAAAATCTTGACGTATTCGGTGAGCATAGCAAAGTCGCCCATTTTTACGCCGCCCTTCGTGTCGATATAGCAGCCGGCGTTCCAACTCACATTGTCGCCCACTTCGAGACGATGACCGTAATTGAATCTGCAACCCTCGTTTGCAACGAACCCGTCGCCGCACTTTTTGAAAAGTTTTTTTGCGACGATTTGTCTAAAAGGCACGGCGAAGTTGCAGTTTACGCCAAGCGGCACTCTGTCCATGCTATCCCACAAAATATGCAGATTGCGTTGCGCTTCGGTGTACGGGTCGATGTCGCCCATAGGCATATAGTCTCCCCAAAGTCTGAACGATTTTATATCGTCCTCGCTGTAATCGTCGATGCCGATAAGTTTCATTGCGCGCACGGTATTTTTGGAATCCATACCGTCGTTTGCCAGTTGCTCGAATTGTTTCAATCTTTCGTCAATAGTCATATCTTTGCCTTTATGTTTGCAAAACGAGCATATAAACATCGTTTTGCGCTATTTTTATAGTAATTTTGTTTATTCAACGTCAAATTTGTATTCCGTCACCGCGCTGTAAGTCTTGCCCTTTTCGAGTTTTATGCTTTCAAAGGACGGCACGTTGCACGCATTGGGATAGCCTTGCGTTTCCATACAAAAAGCGGATTGATAGCCGTAAACGCGCTTGCCTTGCAAGCCGCTAAGGAAGTTGCCGGTGTAGAATTGCATGCAGGGTCTGTCGGTAAAAACGCTCATCTTTATGCCGCTCTTTTCGCCTTTTGCGGTTGCGACCTTTCTAAATCCCTCGCCGTTAAGAACATAGTTGAAGTCGTACCCTCTTGCGATTTTCAGCATATGCTCGTCCGCTTTAATATCCTTGCCGATTGTCTTCGGCGTTTTGAAATCGAACGCCGTGCCGACGATATTTCTCTTTTCGCCGTGAGGTATGAGTTCGTCGTCAACGGTCGTGAGATAGTCCGAATCGATAAACACTTTGTGACCGAGCACGGTTTTGAAATCTCCGTCGAGGTTGAAATAGGCGTGATTTGTAAGCGAGCAAAGCGTGTCGCCGTCCGCACTCGCCTCGTACTTTATGCAAAGCGCGTCGTCGTCAAAAAGCGAGTACGTCACCGAAACGGACAAGTTTGCGGGATATCCCTCTTCGCCGTCCAAAGACGCTCTTGTCATCTTCACGCCCGCGCCGTCGATGATCTCGGCGTTCCACATCCTCGAATCGAATCCGACCTTGCCGCCGTGCAAGTGGTTGTTGCCGTCGTTTTTGTAGAGGTCGTATTCCTTGCCGTCGAGATTGAATTTTGCGCCGCCGATACGATTGCACACTCTGCCTATGACTGCGTTGAAATAGGGATTGTCGCCCAAAAATCCGTCGGGCGTATCAAAGCCGACAACGACGTCTACGAGGTTGCCGTTTTTGTCCTTTACGCACAAATTCGCAATGCGCGCGCCGTAAGTGACCACGACTGCATACGCGCCGTTTGCGTTTTCGATTTTGTAACTTTCGATGCCCTTTTCGCTCTTTGCTAGATAAGTGATTTTCATATTCCCACCTTGAATTGTTTATCCTGTTTATGCTGTTTTTTACTGCGCGACAATATACGAACGAAGCGAGGATATCGTCTGTTTTCCCCAATTGCGGCTTCGCCTTGACCTACATCGCAATGTTCATTGCTCTTTGCAATGACAGTCGGTAGAATTAAAATATTCCTCAACTGCGGCTCTGCCGCAATATCACTGCATTGCAGATGCAATATCCCTGCGTGCCGTGCACGCAATATCACCCGAGCATGGCGAGGATATCACCCGAACAAAGTGAGGATATCACCCGAACAAAGTGAGGATATCACTGCAAAGAAAGTGCATCTCACTTTCTTTGCATCACGCTCAATGTCTCCACGTTGCTCGTTTGAGGGAACATATCGAACGGCACAACCTTTTCGACAACGTAACTTTGCGATAGAATTTTCAAATCTCTTGCGAGCGTTTGCGGATTGCAACTAACATAGACGATTTTTTCGATTTTCGCTTCTATCGCGCAATCGAGTACGCTCTTGTCGCAACCTTTTCTCGGCGGGTCGAGAACGAGCGCAACGGGTTTTCTTTCCGTCTTTTTTTCGCTTTCGCCGAGAAAATACGGCGAGGACTTGATTCCGTCGGGCAAATCCTCGTCTTGCGATTTCGTTTGCTCGCTTCCCTTTTCTATGGATTTGACGTATTCGAGTACGTCGCCGCACACGCACTTCACTCTCTTGTCAAGACCGAGCGATTTCATAAGCGCGTTTGCGTTGTCCACCGCGCTCGGTTCGATTTCAACCGAAGTTATGTTTGCCTCTTTAAGTCTCGTTGCGATTTGCGCCGTCAAAAGTCCGACGCCCGAATAGAATTCCAAAATATCGCCGTCGAAATTTGCAAGTTCTTTGCACACTTCGTCGTATATCGCGTCGCGCACGTCGTTGTTCACCTGCAAAAACGACATAGGAGAAACGACCGCCTCAAACGTGCCGAGATTTTGTTTTTTCTCTTTTCCGTACACGAGTTTGACGGATTTGCCGAAAATGACGTTGGTATTCTTTCTGTTTTCGCTAAGATACACGCAAACGCCCGAAAACTCTTTTTCGAGATTCTGACAAAGTTCGGCAAGTTTCGGCACTCTGTCCGAATTTACGACGAGAGTCACCGACAGCGTATCGAGATTTCTCGCAACGACGTGGCGCAAAACGCCTTGTCCGCTCGTTTCGTCGTACACGCTGATATGATTGAAATTTGCCCAATCGGTGACGATTTGAATGAGTTTTGCAGCCCATTCGCCGTGCAGAGCGCACCACTTCATAGGCACGACCGAGTGCGTGCGCTTCTCATAAAAGCCGAGCGTAACTCTGCCCGTCTTTCGCTTATATCCGAACGGAAGCGCGATTTTGTTGCGGTATTCCCAGTCGTTTAGGCGCACAACGTCATCAACTTCGACGTCGAGACCGCCCGTCTTTTTGAGCGCGTTTTCTACGCTTGCTTTTTTGATTTTGAGTTGACACTCGCGCGTGACGTGTTGCAAATCGCAACCGCCGCAAGTGCCGAAATATGTGCATTTTGGTTTAATGCGGTCGGCGGACGGTTTCTCGACTTCTATGAGGTCGGCAAAGGCGTAGTCCTTTTTTGCATAGCGAACTCGGGCGCGAACAATCTCGCCCTTTATGGCAAACGGCACGAAAACGGCGTACGAGCCGATTTTGACGATGCCCTCGCCCTCGCTTGCAAAGTCGCAAACTTCGCCTTCTATGACGTCACCGACAGCGACCGTCAGCACTCCGCTTCCCCCTTCAACGCTTTTTTGTATTGAGTCATAAACGTTTCCACTCTCTTATATCCTTTGCTCATATCCACGCCCAAATCCTTTTCGAGCCTGAAATACCAGTTGTAGAGCGCAAGCGCGTCCTTTCTTGCAGGCGCAAACGGGAATCTCAACACATAGCAGTGGTCGGAGCGGAAAAGGTTTTTGCCGACCGTATACTCGTTCTTTACGCCTGCCTTGGTGAGTGCGTCGCTCATACGTTTTGCCTCGCCGAGGCACAAAAAGTCGGTCATACCGCCGCTGTTGTAGCACGGCGGAAGATTTGAATTAAGATAATTGTACGGGTCGGATTGCTTGTAAAATTGCCAGTTTCTGAACGCTTTTCTGCTCTTTTGCCCCGAAACGTATCTGACGATAAGCGTGTTTGTGAGCGGAATGCGGTACATCACCTCGAAACTGAACGCGCCGCTTACCATAATAAGACCTGCCGGCTTCGTTTTTGTTGTCGGAATTCCGAGCGAGTTTGCGTATTCGGGGTCGCTTGCGGCAATCCCGAGGCACATCGTAAGATGTCCGCCCGACGAGTCGCCCGTGACGGTGATATTGTCTTTGTCGATTCCGAATCTTTGGGCGTTGTCGCAAAGGAAGTTGTATGCGTCAACGCAATCTTCGAGGTCTTTGGGGAAGAAAACTTCGGGGCAAAGTCTATGGTCGATGACCGCCACGACCGCGCCCATAGCCGCAAAACATCTCGCATAACCGTCTCGGCGCAAGCGGTTGTGGATCATCCAGCCGCCTCCCGGGATATCCATAACGCAGGGCGCATTTTCCGCAATCGGGCGAGAGGGATAGTAAACGTCCATCACGAGTTGTTTGCCGTCTACGGTTTTATATACTACGTCTTTTTCGATTTTGATTTCGTCATTGAAAGGCGTTTTGCCGTTCGGCACCGCCCTATCCTCTTCAAAGAAATCGAAAACGTCCGCCATAATCGGACGGCGGCGCATTCCGAAGTCTTTTCTGAACGCTTTTTCAAGCCTTTTACTCTCTTTTTCGAGTGCTTTTTTGTCGGCTTTATATTTCGCTTTCAAGGCTTTTCTGCCCGAGCGCATATCCTGAATGCTTGCGTTTTCGTTTTCCAAAAGCGCAACCATATCGTGAGCAAACTGTCCTTTGAGCCTTCTTTTATCGGTGCGTTTCACCGCAAAATACTCGTATTGTTTCATAAAAAAATCCCTTATCTTTTTTTAGTTATCGTTGCGAGCGCGCTCGCAACGATAACTTTTAGTTGTTGTTTATTTGATTAAGGCTTCGCCTTGGTGATTTGTCAAACCAAGTGCAACACTTTGTTTAATTCTTGTT
>CAVKTQ010000009.1:0-25684 GCA_963659105.1 Firmicutes bacterium CAG:238
CTGTCATCGTGCGGCGTTTCGGGCTCGCTTTGAGTCGGTTGAGTTTCCTGCGCAGATTGCATTTGCTCGTGTTGAGGTTCTTGTTTGAATGCGTCTTCGTGTTTATAAAAAGGATTTTTGTACTTTTTGCCGCAATGAGAACACTTCAAAAATTCATCATCCACATTGTCAAACACTTCTCCACAATTGGGACATTTGATAGTCTTGTCCATAATAGACCTCCTAAACGAAGTTTTATCTCCACCAAATCTCCGCTATTCTCCCTTCGATTCGGTTTGAATCAAATTATTGTTCAGCCGCTTTTTTGATTTATTTGCGTTTTTTCTTTTTGGATTTTTGCTCGTCGTATTCCTTGACGGCGGTGGCAAAATCGATTTCCTCGAGGTTGCCCTTCGTTGCGAGATAGCAATGCTTGCCGAGCGCAAATATGTATCTGTCGTGGTCTATGCTGTCGCTGTACACGTTCTCGACTTCGACGTCGGGCAAAATTTCGTTGAGTCTGCGCACCTTTTCTTCCTTTCTGCACACCTTGCCGAGCAAATGCCCGTTCTTTTTGCTGTGCGGACTTGCGATGCAATAGTCGATTTTCATTCTCTTTGCGATTTCCTCGATGAGGAAGTCGGGGCTTGCGCTTATCAACACGACTTTTCTGCTCGGGTCGCGATTTTCGGGTTTGAAAAAGTCGTAAATGTCCTTTTGATGCTTATCCCAGTATTTTTTGACGGTTTTTTCGGTGTTGATAAGGCTCACGAAATTGAACGCCACTTTTTTGAAGATAGGCACGGGAAGAATCTTGGTGACCATCAAAAATCCCCAAAACAGTTGGAACGGCAACAGAATAAGCGTCCACGGACAGTGCGCCATAGACCAAAACCAGTAATGCAACGCGCTGTCGTACGGGATAGCCGTTTTGTCGAAATCGTAAATGTCAACTTTCATCTTGTCGTCGTGTTCCATAACAAAAACAGTATAGCATATATAAAAACAAAAAGAAAGACCGAATTTTTGCGCAAATTTCGCTTAAAATTGCGGTTGAATTTAACGTTAATTTAAGATACAATTTGTAATATAGTTTTGAAAATAGAAAAATTCTTTATTTGACGGAGGTGCGTATGAGAATACTGCTTGTTGAAGACGAAAAAGAATTGTCGAGAGCGCTCGCTCAAATGCTTATGAAAGACGGCTACGACGTGGACTGCGTGTACGACGGCGCGGACGGATTGAATTTTGCGTCCACAGGTATGTACGATATGATTCTTCTCGACGTTATGATGCCCAAAATGAACGGCTTCGAGGTGCTTGCCACTTTGAGACAACGCAAGCTCGAAACGCCGGTGATTATGCTCACCGCTCTCACGGACGAGAACGACAAAATATCCGGACTCGATAAAGGCGCGGACGACTACGTTTCCAAGCCCTTCTCTTTCAACGAACTTTCCGCACGCATTCGCGCGGTATTGAGAAGGCGCGGCAAACTGCTTTCGGACAACAAACTCGAATACCAAAACGCCTCGCTCGACCTCACCACTTTCACTCTGTCGACGCAAAACGGAAGCATAAATCTCACAGGCAAGGAGTTTGAACTTTTGAGATACCTTTTCGAATATCCCAACTTTGTCGCGACAAAGGAAAATCTCATTCTCAAAGCGTGGGGTCTCAACAGCGAGTTCGAGTCGAACAACCTCGAAGTGTATATGTCCTTCCTGCGCAAAAAACTCTCGCATCTGGGCGCAAACTTCACGATAGAGTCTGTCCGCGGCGTGGGCTACAAACTCTCTCAATCGAAAATATAAACGAAATGGCGCGCGCTGCGCCTTTTGTTTTATTGCATAAACAAATGTTTTATCCTCTCGTTACGCATAGATAAAACGTCGAATCGGTCAATATGGACATAATCAGAAAACAACGTATCAACTACACCGTCACCACCACCCTCATAGCCGCAATCTTCTTGCTTGTGGTTTTGGGCGGTTTGTTCGGCGTTGTGTACGGCTCGAACGACGTGTTCATAAACAATGCCCTTTCCAAGGCTTTGGAAGACCCCGAACACTACAACGACAACGTCGCAAACGATTTGCGCTGCATCTTCATCTACAAGTACAACGACGGAAGAAGTCCGTACATCGACGGCAAGGTTGACGTGTACGGCAACGACGCGGCGGACATCATCCTCAAAGCCATTGCGACCGCCGACGGAAAATTCGAGTACAACGACTGCCACTTCGTCGTGGCAAACAAGCAATACACAAACGGCACGCTCTATGCGCTCATCGACCGCACGAGTTATCACAAACAACTTGCAAACACCGCGATTATGGTGACTTTGCTCTACTGCTGCTCGGTCGTGTTTGTGGCGTTGCTCGCGCTTTTGTCGTCGGCAAGATTGCTGTTTCCCGTCGCATCCGCAATGACCAAGCAGCGCGACCTCATCGCCAACGCTTCGCACGAACTCAAAACGCCGCTCACCATCATCGGAACAAACCTCAGCGTAATCAAGAGCGAACCCGATTCCACCGTCAAGGACAACGAGAAGTGGATAACTTCCATATCCACGCAACTGGTGCGTATGCGCGACCTTGTGAACAGTATGCTTGAACTTAGCAAACTCGAACAAAGCGAACTTCAAAAACAGGACGTGAATTTCAGCGAAATCGTCGAGGGCGCATGCCTCGAATTTGAAGCGACTTGCTTTGAAAAGGACGTAAAACTGCTCACCGACGTGCAGCCCGATTTGCACGTCTACGGCGAAAGCAAATCGCTCGAACGCCTCGTCGTCATACTGCTTGACAACGCAATCAAATACTCGGGCGACAACGGCAAAGTGGGCGTAAGGCTGTTTGTGGACTCCAAGCGCATACATTTGTCGGTTATGAACACGGGCGAGTGCATCTCGAAAGAGGACGCAAAGCACGTTTTCGACAGATTTTACCGTACGGACGGCGCAAGACAAAACAAGGACAATCAGAGTTTCGGGCTCGGCTTGTCCATAGCGGCGGCAACGGTAAAAGCGCATTGCGGCGAGATTGATTGTCACGGAATCGATGGCAAAGGCACGGTGTTCGACGTGTATCTTTCCACTCTCAAAGTCAAAAAAGACGGCACGCCCATCGAACCCAAAAAGAAAAAGAAATTGTTTGAACTATGATAGAAAACAGCGCACCTGCAAACAGCGCACCTGCGAGGGTGCGCTTTTTAATTAATAATTAATAATGAATAATTAATAATTATGGAAGGCGAAGCCTTAATCCGAACACATATTCGGAGGCTACTCATACACGGAATATGCCAATCCGCAGACGTGATAAAAACCGCCGTCCGCTCTCCTTGCAGAGCGGACTTTTAACGCTCACTTATTCGAAGCGTACTTATTAACGGTATGTGTTTATTCGCAGACGGAACACGAGCCGCAAGGCGGCGAGAAAAGCGAGCGTCGAAGCTCGACGGTTAGTACCGTCCGACTGTGCCGTTTGGGTGCGTAGCTGGCACACAAAGGACGGTGACATAATAAGTGAAATGCCCCTTTCTATGCGAGCACCGAGTGTTGTCCCCCGCTACGCGGTCGCCGTGGGTTCCCTCAAACTTGTGCAGAGGGGGAACGGCGATTGGGAAAACACCTGAGGAAAGGGGAAATTTTATTTAATTATATTCTCGCCAAAAACTTTAAGGTTAATCTAACTTCTGGTCACCGAATTTAATTGCGCCGGTTTTGCGCATAAGTTCGCTTACGCCAAACGAAATCGCGGCAGGAAGCACGAACAAACAAAGCACAATGCCTACGCCGAGTTGCCAATCGGGGATTATACCCATAGAGGCGTCAATCGTGCCGAATACGCCGACAAGTCCGCTCGTTCCCATTCCGCCGCCCGAAGCATTGCAGCGAAGCCCCATAAGCACGGCGACGAGTCCGCACACCGCGCTCGCGACTATTTCGGGAACCATAATCGCAGGTTTTCTCATAATGTTGGGGATTTGCAACATACTTGTTCCCACGCCTTGCGAAATGAGTCCGCCCACGCCGTTTTCTCTGAAACTTGCGACGGCAAAACCTATCATATGCGCCGAGCAGCCTGCAACCGCCGCGCCGCCCGCGATTGCGAATACGTCGGGATTTTCGAGTGCGGTCGCGCTTGTTGCGATTGCAACCCATATTGCCGCAGACGACGTCGGCATAGTGAGCAAAATGCCCATAACCACTGCGACGAACACGCCGACGATGATTTTGACTGCCGCGCCTGCCTCGATTGCCAAAACAATGAGTTTGGCGAGCAGGTCGATAAGTTTGATAAACGGCCACGCAACGAATATGCCTGCAAGGCACATAAGCATCATTCCGAGCGGAATCAAGATTATGTCGAGTTTGGTTTTTCCTGCGTAAAGCGAGGCGATTTCGACGGTGAGAAGAGATACGACGTACGAGCCGATGGGATTGCCGACCGCGCCGAAAGCGATTGTAAACGAAGCGTTTTGGCAGAGCGCACTCACAAGATTGCCCGAAAACGCGCCGACCAAGCCCGTTACTGCGGCTGTGAAAATCACAAGCGGTTTTGCGCCCAACTTGTGCGCGATGCCAATGCCGATGCCTGCGCCCATGAGCATTTTTGCAATGCTTGCGATGTAGCCGAGAACGCGCGCAAACGAATTGTCGCCGCACCAAGACGCGATTTGAGCGAGGATAGTGCCTGCGATGAGCGTACAGAACAAGCCTTGCGCCATACCCGAAAATGCGTCGATAAAGTAGCGTTTGCAGTACTTCTTGACAACTTCGAGTGCCTTTTTGCCCTTGCTTTCGCGAGCGGAATACTCGGACAAGATTCCCTCTTTCTTCTCGCCAAAGACGTCTTGCTCGCAACGATTTTCTTGCTCGTCTGCGGTTGCCGCCTTTGCAAGTTCCGCATCCGAATTTTGCTCGATTGCAAAGTCCTCGCAAGTCAAAGAAGAATCTTGTGCGTTTTCGCACGAATTATCGTCAAAAACGGTGCCTTTTTCGATGTTTTTATCGTCGTTTTTTTGCATTTTTCTGTCCGTTTGCATTGAAAATGCGGTTTATTCTCTAAATCGCCGAATGGGCGTTTTTTCTTTCTTGTTTTTTGTAAATTTTCAGAGCTTTTGATTCGAAAATTTTTATATTTAGCGTTGATTTTCAGAGTTTCGCCGTTTGCGTTTCACTTGCTTTCGACGTCAACGATTTTCATTTCGGAAGACGGAGCCGCAGCGATTGCGCTTTCAACGGTTTTTGGCGCATTGTCCTCTTTTGACATAATCTTTATGGCCGCTCCGACGCAAAGGGAAAATAAATTTTCCAAATCGGATTTGGAGAGGGATTTGTCGCGTTTTGAATAGTCTTTTGTCAAAATCGTTGCGGTCGGATTGCCGTTTTTGGCAAACGCGTCCGAAATGAAGCCGTGAAGAGAATTGAATTTGTGCAAGAGGGTGTCGTGCGGCATTGTGGAAACGGTTATGCCCTGCTCTATCGCACTTGCATGCACTGCGGACACGACGTCGATTGAAAAGTCGATATTGCGCAAAGCGTCGCGCTCTGCGACTTGGAAATTGTCGCTCAACACGTCGCCTATTGCCAAAACCTTTGCCGAGGCGAATTCGGGATGAGCCTCGACGAATGCGTTTGAGCCGCAATGCCCCGAATTTTCCGCGCCGAAGGAAACGTACACGATCTTGGTGTTGTCGGCAAGAAGATCGGGTTGCTCTGCAAAATAGGCGTACGTCGCCATCGCCACAGCCGTCGCCACGCCGTTGTTTTCGCGCGCGAAGCGTTCCATTGGCGAGAAGTGCAACACAAACGCCGCTATGCCGAAAATGCCCGACACGAACGGCAGAATGGTGAACGCGCTTATCTTTGCCGCGACGTTGTTGCCCTGCGTGCCGATTGCCATCTTCAAAATGCAGAACAGCACGAAAATGAACACGGACAAAGGCGCGATTATCATAGAGAGTTTTCTTACGAGATTGAAATCTTTTACAGGACTTCCGAGCGTTGCGTCGTGGTTGTCGCAGATGACGAGAGTGTTTTGGACGTTCTTTTCGTCCTTGCAACTTTCGCTGACGACGTTGTACGACACTTTTTTAGGCAGAATTTTGCCTGCTTTGCGGTTTCCGAGATACATAAGCAAAAGCGTGCTTCCGCCGTATAGGAACATAACGAGGGACAAAAGCGTCACGAGCGCGCCTGCGACTCGTCCGCCTGCGAACGAAACGAAATACACGACGTAGCAGAGCGCGTACCATATGCCCAAAAGCAAAAACGAGCCTCTGCCGAGCAAAACGGGCGCGTTGAACGCTTCGAGCCGAGTTTTCGCGTCGGTTTCGTCGTGAAGTCTGTTGCGGATTGCTCTTGCGCAAGCGGTTTCGTCCTTGCTTGCCGTGATACGGTGGGGATATTTTGAAAGTTCGTGCGAAAATTCCTCGACGAACTCCATCGCGCTTTGCATATCCTCTTTGTTTATTACGCTGTGTTTTTCTTCAAAGGATGCCATAGTTCTATTATAACACGCTTTTTGTATTTATCAACCTTGAAAGAAACATTGAAAAATGACGATTTGACAAACCTTGTGCAACACTTGATTTGGCAAACTTTTTCAATGGTTGTTTATCGTCAAATGTCAAGAATGTCAATGATTTTGACATATTTTATATGAAAGATTGTCAACATAATGACAATCTTTTGGGCGAATATTTCAATTTTGCGCAAAAAAATGCAAAAGGCGGTGTTTCGCTTGAAAAAGCATTTTGGCAAAAAGGCATAAAGAAAAGGCATAAAGAAAAGGCGCGGTTTGCGCCTTTTCTTTATGCGTTATTCGGCAATTATGCTTGTTGTGCGGGGACGGTGTAGACATACCAACCCGTTTCTTTGTCCGCTGCCGGGGTGAGATCGGTGTATTTCGCAGAGTCGTATGCCTTTGCGCCGAGTTTGACGGATACGCCAACGCCCGCTTTGTCGTTTACGTCAACTTTGACGGAGAGGTCGAGGCCGTTTGCTCCGCTGATGTCGAGGACAACTTCTGCCGTGGATGCGAACATTTCGTTGAGGAACGCTTTGCCCTTCTTTGCGTCGGTGGTTTCCTTGCCGTAGCTTGTGCCTGCAACCGTGAGCGCATTTGCTATTTTAATGTGCCAATTGTCGTTGTCGGCTTTGATGATTGAATCAATGAAAGACGGTGCTTTCTTCTCCCACCAAGTTTGACCGATGTAGTTGATTGCGCTTTCGAGCGTGCCGTACTTTTTCGCCATAAGTGCGCTGGTGTTGGTCTTGACGGTGAGTTTGTCGCCCTTTGTGGAAAGAAGCGGAAGTGCTCTGACGATGGTTTCGGACACTCTGGTTATGATAGGATCGCTTGCGTATTGTGCGCTTGCGCTATCTTCGGGTTCTTCCTCTTCCTCACCGTTGATGATGTCGTCTAAAAGGTCTTGGAATTCGCCGACGATGTCGAAGTTCTTCCACACTGCGCCCTTGAAGTTCTCGTTGATTGTGATGACTCTGTCTTGCGGATCGACTTTGGCGTTGCCTTGTGCGTCGACTGCAACTTGTTCTTCGATATCGCACGAGAAGAATACCTTTGCAAATTTGTCGAGTTCGGTTTGATCGTCCTCGAAGAATTCGTCTCTGATCCAAGTGTAGGCATAGTCGCCGAACAATCTGACGAGCGCGTCGACAATCTTAACGTCGCCTATCTTTGCGTCTTGGTTGACCGTGAGAGCGAGGTTGCCGTTTTTGAAGGACGCTTTGACAATGTCAACCGCCGTCGTTGCGCCTGCCGCCTTGTAGGTCAATGCCGCCGCTGCGACGGTGCCGTCGTCGGTGGTGCCTGCAAGGTCGAGTTTGCCGTTCAAAGTGAGAGCGAGCGTGCCGTCGAGTTTGAGGTTTTCAAGTTTGCCGTTGAGCGCCTCGTTTACATTTGAGAATCTCTTGTAGTTTTCTTGATCGAGAGCGGTTGCGTTGAGAGTGATGCCTTTGAGGTCGATTTCGACTGCCGCGTCGAGAACGACGTCGGTGGAGTAATTATTTCTTGCAACTGCCATCGAGTCTTGGATTTCACCTTTCTTTGCTTTTGCAAAATCGAGGTCGGTGATGGTGACGGAAACGACGGGATATACGTCAACGCCGTCTGCATTTTCGCCTTCGAGCGCAGGAAGACCTGCTCTGATGGTGAACGAGTCGATTGCGTCGTTCACGGTGGTGAATTCAAGATAGAGTTTCAAGCCGTCAAGCAAGTCGGTCAGACCTGTGGGAAGGGTGCTTCCGAGCATGCCGAGCATGTTGAGAACTTGAGGATCGAGTTGCGTCGTGTAAGTGGTGACATCGCCGTTTGTTGTCGAGGTGGTGTTTTCATTGACGAAGAAGCCTGCGACGGTGTCGTTTGTCAAAACGTTTTTGATGTTGATGTTGCCCTGTGCGTCGAACGCTTCGTCAACGCTGAGATCGAGCATACTGAATACGCTGCCGATGGAATCTTTGAGACCGTCAACGTCGATGTTGAAAACTCTCATAACATCGCCGACAAGAGTGTTGAGGTCCCAGTTCTTGCCCATGTTTTTGGTGAGAGCGGTGATGACTTCGGCAATCGTTTTGCCCTTTGTTGCGTCATTTTCGTCTGTTCCTATAACCTTGTCGTTGAAGATGAAGTTGTAGAAACTCGCATTGTAGGTGTCGTTGAGATAACTGAACGGAAGTTTGATGTTTTGTCCCGCATAGTCGATGTAGATGTTGTCTACGTCGTTGAAGAAGTAGTATGCGGTGAACCAGTTTTCCGCCTTGCTCGGATCGTAGATCTTCGCTTTGATTGCGGTGTTGGTGCTCTTGTCCTTGCCGCTTGATCTGTCGAGAACGAGGTCGAGCAAGATGCCCACATCCACGGTGTCTTGAACGACGCTGCTTGAGTCGACAAAGTCAAGTTTGACGGTGAGACCAAGGCTCACTTTGAGATCGTCGCTTGCGCCGATTGCTTCGCCTCCGATGCCGGTGGATTTGTCCCAAAGCGTGGTGAAGTAGTTCTTCACGTTCGTGGTGTCCTTTGTCGGCTTTGTGGGTGTCGGCGTCGGGGTCGGATTGTCGTCGCCCTTGTCGCCGCACGCTACGAGCGTGAACACCAAAACCAACGCAAGAATCACGATGAGAAGTGATCTGATGCTGAGTTTTTTCATAATTGCCTCCTAATAATTTACCATCTTTTGCAAACATACTCGCACGCGCATACACGCATAGTATGGTTACATCTGTAATAGATATTATATATTATACAAAAAATAATGTCAATACGCAAATATTGCGCCTCGCCCGATTTTCAGGAAACCTTATAAAGCGAGGCGCGATTTTTGCAAAAGTCTAAAACGAAAATAAAGTCGCAAAAAAAATCGCAAAAGCAAAAACAAACGGCACTCAAACGAGTGCCGTCGTGTTTTAGGGTTTGAAAATGCGTTATGCGCCAAAAGCGTTATACGCCGACCGCGTCGGGAATGTCGGCGACTTCCCCTTCTTCGCGTTTTCCGACGCCTATGCCGTTTTCCTCCGCCGCCTTTGCTCTCAAAATGCGATCGCGAGAATCCTCGGTGCGTTTGCGGGTCTTTTCGCCCATATCGCGGCATACGCCTGCAGCAATGATAAGCACGGAGCCGATTGCGCCGAAGATTGACATCCAGTTGCGCAACGCCACGACGTTGATGACCGCCATAAGCAAGTTGTCGCTGTCAACCCACGTTGCTTGCATATAGCCGAGCATACCGTAGGGCGCGTTCATCGGATAGAGGTTGATTGCAATCAATCCGTCGTCGTCGATGCACAAGCCGAGGCTGAGTTGCGAGCCGCCTGCCGCAGCCTTGATGACCTCGATGAGGTCGTCCTGCATAAGTCCGCCGAGAGAGTCGATGAGGCTCGGGAATTGATCGAGAACCTTTTGCACGATGCCGTAGATTTGGCTGCCGAGCAAATTTGCAACGTCCAAAGTGGTCAGAGCCATTGGATCGCCGAGCATATCGAGGACGAGCCACGCAAGCGGACGTTTCGTCACGCCGTTTTCGTACATTTGCCAACCGTCCTCGTTGAAGCCGTATTTGACCTCGACGGATTTGCCGTCTTGATCGAGGATTGTGCCGGTGTACTCGAACTTGCCGTCGTTTGCCTTAAACTCCTCGACAAGTTGCGGATCGTAGAGTTGATAGAGGCAGTTGCCGTCTTCCGTGTAGGTGAGTCCGCCTGCGCCGTTGTAGGAACTTTGCGTGTAGGACCAGCCTTGGTTGAGGATAAGACGAAGGACGATGGGCACCGTCATACGACCGCTCATCTGTGCGTACAAAAGAAGCGGATCGTCAAAGGTGAGATAACCGTCTTGGTTGAAACTGTCGTAGTTTTGTTGGAACAACGCTTTGAATCTCTCGTTCTTGAAGCCTTCTTTCAACATGCCTTCGTAATCGTAGAAGGTGTAGATATAGTCGAGAATCGAGAGCGCGACCGCGCGTCTTTCGACATTGTTGTTGAAACAGTAGTCGTAGTCGTTGAGGACGTATTGATTGTAGATGAACTGATAGAGTTCATACTTCCTCTCGTTGGATTTGAGAGCGTCGATTTCAACTTGGATTCCGTCAACGTTCTTTTCGTAAGTGTCCGTATAGTATTTCTTTCTTTGTTGAATGAATTCGTTTTTATAGTTGGTGATGACGCCGTTGTTTTCGTTGTGAGCGACGAGGGTCTTGTAGGAGAAGTCGCCGTTTTCGGCAATCTTGCCGTCTGCGTCGTAGTTGTTGAGGTTGCCGTTGAGGAGGTTGTACATGATGAGGTCGCGCTCGAGCGAAGCGTTGTGTTCCGCCTGAGATTCGCCGTTGTAGTACAAATCCTCACAGAAGAGCGTGTTTTGCGTCGCGTATGAGATGACGTCGGGGAAAATGTAGGTCAAAATAAGACCGAATCCCGTCGACAAGCACACGAATGCGATAAGCACTTTGACGGTTTTGGTGCGGATGCTGCTCTTGGATTTTCTTCTGTTGACGACAAGCGCAACCGTCATGAACACAAGCCCGAGCACGCCTGCCAAAATCACGCCGACAAACGGCCAGAACGTGTAGTACGGCATAAGATTGTAGCACTTTACGCCAAGCACCACGGACACGATGATTATGGGCAAATACGCAAGGACGTGAAGCAGTATCGCCGCCAACGAGTACGGAACGGACGTCTTGCTTTGGTCTCTCTTCGTGCGCTTGCTCACGGGGAAAGCCGGGATAACGTCGCCGTTTTGATCGCGATTGAGCATATCCGCGTCCATAGCGAGTTGTTCGTTTTGAACGTCTTGATTCATTTCTTCTTGATTCATAACTTGATCGCTCATAATTACAACGCCTCCTTGTCAGAATTTTCGTCCGCAGGGATTTGGACGCTCTCCTCCGCCCCTTGTTCGGGCATTTGATCGGAAACGACAAGGTCTTGTTCGCCTAAATCGTCGTTTTGTTTGCCGCCTTTTTTCTTTTTGGCTTTTTTGCCTTTCTTCTTATCTTCGATCGCCGTGCCGTTTGCGTATTCGAATTCCTTCTCCTGCGCAACGAAACTGAGGAAGTAGAACAACACCACAACGCCGCAGAAGAAGAACAGCATATCGCGCACGCCGTAGAGCGGATAGAATGTGGGTTTGTAACTCAAATCCGCTTTGAGTTGTCTCACCGCCGTCAAGTCGGCAAGTCCGAGCGCGGAGGGATATGTGCCTGCGCCGAGCGTGTCGCCGATGAGCGTGGAACCTATCATCGGACCGAATGCGGTCGCTTCATAGTTTGCTCTCTCGAATTTTTGATACGCAAGAGCCATCGCCATATTGTCGCCTGCATTCCAAGTGTAGAATTCCCACACGGGTTTGATTGCCGGAGATTGATAGTAATACAAGCCTTCGAGGATGGTTGTCAAAATCGAAGACACGTTGATTGCAAAATTGTAATCCTCGTCGAGAAGCGGAATTTGTATGCCGCTGATTTCAAGACCGTAACGAACGCCGTCGTCCGTGTTGAAAGTCTTGATGAGGTTGAGAAGCCCGTTGATTGTGCCGACAACGCCGCCGCCGAGTACGGAGGAGAGGTCAACGCCGAGTTTGCCCATCAATCCGTTGAGAGCGGTGTTGAGGAAGTCGCTGAGGTGATCGAGGTCGAAGTCATATTCGATGTTGCCGTCCTCGCCCACTTGCACGAATGCGTCGCTGAAATTGAGATCGACAAGCACGTCGCCGCCGTCCGCGACTTTTTCGCTGTTTTTGCCCATGACGTAGTTGCCGTTTTCGTCTTTGGTGCCGTCGTCTTTGACAAGTGCGACGTAGAGATAATCCCTCGTTTCGCCCTCGTTGAACACGTCGGGTGCGCCTGCGTATGCCACAACCAAGAACAAATCGTTCACCGTCACGGTGCTGTCAACGCCCAAAAGCGGTTGAATCCATTCCATAACGGTGGTCATAGTCGCGTCGTCCATGCCGAAGTCTTTTCTGAAACTCATGCCGTTTTGCAAATTTTTGAGGATAGGCGAAAGAATCGCGCCCACGCCGAATTTGCCGAGAACGTCGTCAAGACCAGTGCTGTCGTCGGTTGATTTGAGCAAGAAGTCGAAAAGGTGGTTGTTGCCGAGCAATGCGCCCACTTTTGCAATCAAATAGTCGAGTCCGTTGTGAGTGAGAGAGAAATTCTCTGCAAACTCGATCTCTTGACCGTAGAGAGTTTGCAACCATTCGGGGCATTTTTCACCGGTGGTCGGATCTTCGATCAATCCGCTGTAATATCTCTCTCTCGTCTTGACCGCTTTTTCATACATCTTTTGGAAGGAAGAATCGTATTTGTTTGCGGAGATTTCCTCTTGAGCGGAATAGTAATCTTCAAGGATATTGAGCACGTTGTCGAGGCTGAAAACCCAGCCGTCCGAAAGCATACCGTTGGAATTGTAAATGCCCTTTCCGTATATGCCGTCCATCGTGTTGGTTTGAGAAGAATCGTCTGCGTATTCGGTGCCGAGCGGCATCAAATCCTTGCAATACCAAACGTAAATGTCTTCGCCCGCTTTGGTGGTCTTCTTTTGATACCAATAGTGCGAATAGGTCTTGCCGTTGATGACGAGTTGTCCGCTTGCGTTCGGTTTGAGCCTGACGATTTGCGTATATTCGGGGCTTTGTCTGTAATCGTAGGAATTTTCGCTGTCCCTGCTTACGCGATAGGTGCCGTTGAGGATCTTTTCGAGGTCGCCGTTGCCTTTGATGTTGTTGTTTTCGTCAACGTCGAGCTTGTAAAGCCCGTCCTCGCCCTTGACGAAACTGATGTCGACGCCTTGATTGCCCTCGTCGTCGATGATGGAATAGTACGTCACGGGTTTGTTGGAGATGTTGCCGGCAACGCCGCTCTTGTCTGCGCCTTCCATCTCAACGTTGTAGACGTTTTTCATCAAATCCACTTGTTTGATGAGTTTGAGCGTGTCGTTCTTGCCGACTGCGTTCGAGGACACCGTGCGATAGTAGGAAAGTTGGGTCTTGTAGTCGTTGACGACAACGCCCGTCCCCTCATACTGCGCTTGAAGTTCGGTGACCTTCTTTTCAAGCACCGCGTCCATGACAACGCCCGTGATAAGCATCGTCGCCATACAAACCGCAATGACCGAGAACATCCTCACGCGAGTGTTCTTCACAGTCTTGCTCAGAATGATATGCACGACGGAAATGAACGCCCAGACCGCAAAACCGATCCAAACGCCGTAAAGCGCAGGCGCGGTGATGTACGACTCCGCCTGCTTGAAAAAGCCGAGCGCCGTCGTGAATGTCGTTTCACCCATGAACGGATCGTGGCTGATGAATCTGACCGCGGTGAAACACACCGCAACCAGGAACAAGGGAAGACCAAGCATGTAAAACACGACTTTGAGCGTGCGGTACAACTTGACCTTTTTGTACTGTTGAGTTTGGCTCATAACTTTCTCCTCATTGATTTGGGATTGCTCTCGTATGTATACGCGAGCGCACCCGAATATGATTTACTGTACTATCATAGCATATCCCGAAACATATTTCAATACGATTTTCAATAAAATTTGACCGCCCCATATCTTGCGCAATCGTTGCGCTCTCGTTCACAATATGCCAGTTTTTGCTTGATTTTGCTTTGAGACACATCCTCTCTCGCCCTTGTTCTTTTCTTATATTAGTTATTCGCAAGCCGCCGCAAAATACCCGACATTTTTGCCGTTTTGTGCGCATATTTATCGTTTCGACAAATTAATCTTTGAACTTGCGGGGGCAGATTTTCGTTTCGGGGTTGATTTTGGCATTCTAAGAGTATATTATTGAATCAACAAATCGGCAAACCGTCGATGTCAGGAGGAAAATATGTCATACATCAGCGAAGTCATAGAACAGACTGAATTGAAAAATCCCAATCAGCCTCAGTTTATGCAAACCGTCAAAGAAGTTCTCACGTCTTTGGCACCCGCTATCGAGCAAAACGAACAGTTGATGCGCAAAAACGTCATCCTCGAACGCCTTGTCGAACCCGACAGACAAATTATGTTCCGCGTTCCTTGGATGGACGACAACGGCAATTACCACGTCAATCGCGGTTTCCGCGTTCAATTCAACAACGCAATCGGACCGTACAAGGGCGGCTTGAGATTCCAAAAGGACGTCAACCTCGACGCAATGAAGTTCCTCGGTTTCGAGCAGACCTTCAAAAACTCCCTCACTTCCCTTCCTATGGGCGGCGCAAAGGGCGGCGCGGACTTCGACCCCACCGGCAAGAGCGATTCCGAAATCATGCGTTTCTGCCAATCCTTTATGAACGAACTTTATCGTCATATCGGTCCGAATATGGACGTTCCGGCAGGCGATATGGGCGTCGGCGGTCGCGAAATCGGCTATCTGTTCGGTCAATATAAGAAAATCGTAGGCGCATACGAAAACGGCGTTCTCACCGGCAAAGGTCTCAGTTACGGCGGATCTCTCATCCGTCCCGAAGCAACAGGTTTCGGCGCAACCTACTTCCTCGAAGAAGTGTTCAAACATCAAGGCGAACAACTCGCAGGCAAGACCTTCTGCCTCAGCGGTTTCGGCAACGTCGCTTGGGGCGCGGCAAAGAAGATTGACGAACTCGGCGGCAAAGTCGTCACCCTCTCGGGGCCCGACGGATACGTTTACGACCCGGACGGCGTAACCGGCGAAAAGATCGATTACTTGCTCGAAATGCGCGCTTCCAACCGCAACAGAGTGCAAGATTACTCCGACAAATACGGCTGCGAATTCGTCGCAGGCAAGAAGCCTTGGGGCAACGTCAAAGCAGACGTCTATATGCCCTGCGCAAGACAAAACGAAGTTCTTTTGGACGACGCAATCGCAATGGTCAAACTCGGCGTGCCCGTCCTCAACGAAGTTTCCAATATGCCTACAACCAACGAGGCAATCGCATACTTGCAAGAACACGGCGTTCTCGTCACCCCGTCCAAAGCGGTCAACGCAGGCGGCGTTGCGACGAGCGGACTCGAAATGTCGCAAAACAGCGAACGTCTTGCTTGGACAAAGGAAGAAGTGGACGCAAAACTCAAACAAATCATGAAAGGTATCCACACTCAAATCTGCGACGCACTCGACGCATACGGACTCGATTACAACCTCGTCAAAGGCGCAAACCTTGCGGGATTTAAGAAAGTGGCGGACGCTATGATCGCACAAGGAATCAACTAAAAGGCTGTAAAATAGCGACTAACTTTGTCAGCACCCCTTGCTTTCCAACTCATTTACGCTCAGTAAATTAGGGTTGTCAATCGAGGGGTGCTTTCTTGTTATTCATCTATTTTACAGCCTTTTAGGATACGATACTTATTCGCAGACGTAACAAAAACCGCCGTCCGCGCTCCTTGCAGAGCGGACTTCTAACATTCTCTTATTCAAAGCGTTCTTTATTTGATTCCTATTTTTTACAATTTTTCTTATTTCTTTTTTCACACATCTAAACGCTTATTTTTATAAAATTTTAATTTCACAATTTTTCTTTTTTATCGTCAAGCCTGTTTCTATCACCGAAAACGCCGATTAAGCGCAAAGATTCTTCAAGCGGTATTGACATTTCACGTCGTTATGGTAAACTATATTCAGAGGAAAATATTATGCAACAAGACAACCTAAACGAAAACGACGCATTGCAGACAATTCCGCAAGCGGAAGAATCTATTGCCCAACCGCAAAAAGGCATTCTGTACGAAACCAGCCTCAAACAAGCCGAGAAAAACGCCAAAAAAGAAAAGAGAAAAGGCGTTATGCAATTCATAAAATACGCCCTTTGCGCGGCGAGCGCAGGCATAATTCAGATTGTGCTGTTCTCGATTTTGCAAGCGGTCATACCCTCGAACGGCAAAACCATTCACTTCATTGTCGAAGATATGGATTTGGTCACGTTTATCGCAACGACCGTCGCGCTTTGCGCCTCTATACTTTGGAACTTCACTTTCAACCGTAAATTCACCTTCAAAGACGCAGGCAACGTGCCAAAGGCAATGGTTTTGGCATTTTTGTTCTACGTTCCCTTCTATCCCTTCCAGACTTGGTACGTCCACACGATCAAGTTCTTGCTTGTTGACGCAATCGGCGCGGACGCGGCAGGCATAATTGCCGAAGGCACGGTTATGATAATCAACTTCGTGCTTGAATTTATGTGGCAAAAATTTGTCGTTTTCCGCAAACCCAAGGACAAAAAAGACAACAAAACCGAAGAATCGGAACATACCGAAAATACGGAAAATACCGCAGAATAAGCGCAAAACTCAATCTCATACTTGCCGCTCTCTTTTTAGAGGGCGGTTTTTTTTGTCGTTATAAGCCGTTTATAAACTCGTCGTTTTGACAATAATGTGCGATGTGGATATAGACAGACTTCAACAAGATTTGAAAAAGACTTTTTCAAACAGCGACGACTTCAAATGCCGCCGCCTCGATATCGGCGACAAGCGTTGCCTTTTTGCGTATATCGACGGCAATATCGACAAAATTTTGTTCGAGCAGGACGTCGTGCGCCCTCTAAAAAACTGCGAGAAACTCGAAAAACCCTATCTGAAATCCTTGCAAAACACGGTTGCGTACGCCGACGAAATCGAGGTTGCTGATGTCAAAGACTCGCCGAGCAACATCGCTGCATGCGACATCGCGTTCTATATAGAGGGCGAGGATAAAGCGTATATCTTTTCCCTTCGCAAGCCTGCGGCGAGGGCGATAGGCGAGCCGCCCACGTCGTCGGTTATGAAAGGTCCGCGCGAGGGATTTATCGAGGAAATCAATACGAATATGTCGCTCGTGAGAAAGCGCATAAAATCCCCCGACCTCGTTATGAAAACCTTTCAAGTGGGCAGATACTCGGCAACGACGGTCGCTTTGATGTATATAAGAGGCGTTGCAGACGACAAAATCGTCGAGAGGCTCACACGCAAAATCGAAAAAATCGACGTGGACGGCGTTGTGGACAGCGCGTTTGTGCTGTCCTTTATCCAAACCAAAAAGAACTCGTTTTTCATTCAGGCAGGCACGACGGAAAAACCCGACGTGGCAACGGCAAAACTGCTCGAGGGGCGAATCGCAATCATCGTGGACGGCTCGCCTATCGCCATAACTCTGCCCTATCTCGTCTTCGAGGACGTGCAGGACGGCTACGACTACTATTCGGGCGACTGGCGCGCATCGATGATACGAATGTTTCGCCTTTTCGGCGCAATGCTGACCGTGCTTTTGCCGGGAGCGTACATCGCGCTTCAAACCTACCACTTCCAACTGTTGCCCATAAAGTTTTTGATGACTCTTATGTCCGCAACGACCAACATCCCCTTTCCGCCGGCAATAGAAATGCTTTTGGTTATGACTCTTTTCGAGGTGCTTAATCAGGCTTCCATACGGATGCCGCGCTACTTCGGCATATCTCTGTCCGTCGTGGGCGCAATCGTGCTTGGCGACACGGCGGTAAAATCGGGTCTTATCTCGTCGCCGTCCGTGCTTGTGGTTGCACTGTCGGCAATAGGCATATTCTGCGTACCCGACCAAGTGGGCACGATGTCAATACTTCGCTTTTTGTATCTGTGCATAAGCGCGGTTCTCGGATTTGTGGGAATGATAATTCTCACTATCGTCATCATCGCATATCTCGCATCGCTCGAAAATTTCGGCACGCCCTATCTTGCCCCGTACGCGCCGAGAATCTCGCCCGACCTTCAAGACGGCGTGTTGAAAGCGGACTCGGCGGCAATGGAATTGCGCCCCTATTCCATACCCACGCAAAACCGCCGCCGCATACGCAAAGATTGACAAACAAAAGGTTTATCTATGACAAACAGCACAATAAAACACGGATTGCGCAAAAATCTGCCAAACGGCACCATCTACAACTCACAAGCGGCGGCAATTATGGTCGCGCTCGGTTTTGCATTCAAACTCTCGTCCGCCCCGGGGATTTTTTCGGAGGCGTTCGGTTCGGCGACGTTTTGGGTGTTTATGGGATTCACCGCAATCGAGGGTATATGCGTAATCTTCATTTTTGCCTTTGCGAGAATGAGCGGCGACGCGCTTTTGCGTGCGACGAATTGCGTATTTTATAAGGCGGCGTGTCTTGTCGCTTGCGTTTGGCTTTCAGCAAAGACGGCGTTTTATTTTTGCTACTGCACGTCCTATCTCACTCACGAACTTTTCACGGGTACGCAACCCTTTCTCATATTCGGATTGTTCCTTCTGCCTATTGTATATCTCGGCTTGAAAGGCACTCGCTCGATTGCAAGAAGTTGCGAATTGTTTGCGCCGCTGTTCCTTGCAGTGATAATTCTAAATCTCGCGTTTTTGGATTCGGATATGGACTTCGGGCGCAATCTGCCGATATTCACGACAGAGCCGTCCGTGCTGTTTGCGACTATGCCGCGCTACGGACTGTGGCTCGGCGACGCGTTCCCCTTTATATTCGTGAGGCTTCGCAACAAAAAAGCGCCCTATCTCACTCTCGGCATCGCTTCCACTTGGGCGATTGCAAATCTAATCGTGCTTATCGGCGTTGCGCTCTACGGCAACGCACTCAAAACGGTGTCCGACCTCATTATACACATCGCAAGTTTCAACCAACTCTCGCTTGAAATAGGAAGAATGGAGTGGACAAACCTTTTCGGAATCATAATGATGTCGCTCTACTCGCTCTCGTTCCTTTACGACGGGGCTAATCAGGCTTGCGAGCGCGCGCTCGGCACTGCTCTGCCGTCAAAGATACTCTGTCCGACGGCGGTTGTATGCTCCGCTCTGTTTTCGTCGTCTCTGCAACAAGTGACCGACTTTGCGCTCGGCACGGCGGGCTATGTTTTGACGGCGATTGCGTTCGCCTTGCCGATTGCGCTTTTTGCCGCGGCGAAAGCCGAAAAGAAAAAACACTCGGGCTTGTACGCATGCCTTGACGCAGAGTATGCGACGATAGGCAAGCAAGACAATGCGCCCGACAGCGAAAACGACGGCGTGCTTTACTCTTTCAAGCAAAACTCGCAAAAGGGGGAAGCGCAATGAAAAAACTCAACGTTCCCTCCTACCTATTGCGCACGAAATGGTTTGTGTTTTTTCTCATCGCCGTGTTTTTGATTGTGTTCGGCAGAATGGTGGAAACGCCGTCGCTGTCGAAATCGGCGGTGGTGCTCGGACTCGGCATAGACTACGACGAATCATCCTCTCTGTTCGAGGTCAGCACGCAAGCGGTGCTTGTCGGCTCGTCGAGCGGCGATACGACCGAAACAAGTTATGTCTGTACGTCCGCAAAAGGAAACACGATTGCAGGCGCAATGGACATAATTGCACGGAAAATGGGGTTAACCGTATCGCTTTCGCACTGTAATGTTGTGTTTATGTCAACATCGACATTCAAACTCGACCATATGCAACTCATATATCCGCTCACCGGTATGTACGCTTTGCCCGAGCAAACCATCATCGTGACAGGGGACAAATCGCCCTTCGAAATGCTGTCGCTGAGGATTGGCACAACCATAAGTTCGCCCTTCTTTTTGCAACAGGCTCTCGTCAACGAGGAAGGCTCGGACGGTATGATTCGCACGACCGCAAAGGACTTCCTTGCTCGCTCGCTGTCGAGAAGCAAGGCAAACGTCATCCCATATATAATCGCAAAAGAGGCTACGCCGCCCCTCACCGAAGCAGGCGGCGAAGACGACGTGTACGAACTCGATATATCTCGCGCTATGGCGTTTGACGACGAAAATTATTGCATAATCGAAAACGAATACGCCGAAATTCTTGCGCTATATCACAGTCACGACGTGACAGGAACGCTCAATTACACCGCAAAAGACGGTGGAACAATCGAGTTCAAAATCCTCAAAAAATCCGTAAAAATCAAGGCTTACGGGCGCAAAGTGGTTGCCGAAATCAAACTATCCACGGACCTTGCCGACGTGCAGAAAATCCCGACGGACGAGGTTGTCGGCACCGACAACAACATCGTAAAGCAATATGCCGCCGCCCTTGCAAAGGACATCGAAAGCAGGCTTTGCAAATTGTATGAGTTGTCGCTAAGTCAAAACATCGACTTTTTGTCGTTGCAATCGAAAGCCTATCAGTCTCTCGGGCGCAACCTCGAAGAAGATTGCCTCTTTACGCTCTCTTTCGAGCCGAAAGTGTCCGTAAGCGTGAAAGAGGCGGGCTGATCAGTTGCACCTCGATTTTCACAATCGTCATATAGTGGCGTAGAGGTGTTTTATGGATTATCTTTTGCCCGACGACGAAACCGTGAAAAAGATGTGCGCAGAGTACGCTTGCCTCATAAACAAAAAGGCAGGCGCGCTCGGATACATAAACAAATTGAACTCGAACGACAATAAATGCGGCGACGGTTCGACCGACGATTTCGGCAACGAATCGCAAGAAAACCAAAGCGGCTGCATAAACGACAATCTTCACGATATGGCGCAAAAAGATTTGCAAAACAGCAAAACGGCAAACTCCGCTCTCGCGCGATGCGCGTATGCCTGCGATATATGCGATATAAAAGTTTTATTTCTTTACATTGTTTTGCTTTTGAGATATAATGCAAGGTATGGAACTCAAATTTATGACGCCGACCGAGGTGTGGGAAGGGTTCGATCCGCGCGTTGCGCCTTTGGAAGCCTCAATAATCTCGTGTCAAACAACGGATAATTTCGTCTGCTCGAAGCAGATTTTCACGGCAGAAACCTCAAAAGAGGGGCGCGTGCGCATATGTTGCAACTTCTATTACGACGCACGCTGGCAAGACGCGCGTCCTGCCGTTTTGGTGTTGCCGTCTTTCAAAAATCCTCATTCCTCCGACGCAATGCGTTTGCTTGTCGAGGAGGGGTTTGTCGCTTGCACGCTCGATTACTGCGGCGTATTTGAGGATACGAAAACGGCTTATCCGTCCGATTTGAGTTTTGCACGCTTCCCCGATTGCCAAAATCATCTCGACAGCATAGAAACCACCGCGCGCAATACGCCTTGGTTCGTATGGGCGAAGATAGCGCGCCGCGCGATAAGTCTTTTGCAAGAGCAAAGCATCGTCCTCGGCGAGCGCATAGGCATCTTGGGATTCGGCATAGGAGCGCAACTTTGCTGGCTCGTCGCAGGCACCGATAAGCGCGTCCGCTCGATGACCGCAATCAACGGCGGCGGCTACCGCTGGGCGGAACACAACGCAAGATTTTTGGGCAGCGACATACCCTCGAACGACGAGCAACTGGCATACTCGACGGGCATAGGCGCAGAAACGTACGCGATGTTCGTCACCTGCCCCGCACTCGCAATCGCAACGCGCGACTCGGTGTATTGCGACGTTGACAGAATCGGCGACATGCTCGACCTCGTAAAATCCGACGTGAAGCAACTCATAATTTCGGATTCGTGCGATATGCAGATAACAAAAAGCGTATACTCCGCACTCGTGCTGTGGCTGCGCTCGCACCTTGCGAACACGTCGGACGCGGTTTCAACGTCGCTACGCTTCGAAACGACGGACAAAAAGTTGTACGTCAAACTCAATTCAGGCAAAAAAGCGGTCAAACGCACGCTGTACGTCAGTTACGGCGAGCCGTCCTCCCGCCAAAGATACTGGCAATCCTTCGACGTGCGCCAAAAGGTCGGCGAACACGAATACGTCTGCGACGTTCCCGTCTACGACGCCGAGGAACTCGTCGTTGCCTACGCAACGCTCATATATCCCGACTCGAACGTGATTTCCACAAAAGTCACGAGCATTATCCCTGCAAAACACGACGTGAGCGCGGTTGAAACTTCGCCGCGAATCTCGAAGGTCCTTTATGACGGAAGTATGGGGCTTGGCGAATTTGTGGCAAAAACGGACGACGCGCTTTTGGACGACAACAATCTGTTCGTCGCCGACGGACCGTTTGCCATAAAGGGCATATCCGCAAAAAAAGGCAACGTCGCGCTTTGCAGAAGCATACAGGAAATGACATCCACAAGCCGCACCGCAATACTGCACGTCGACGCGTACTCCAAAACGTCGGGTAGCCTTAGCGTGTGCGTATACACCTACCCCGACCTCAAAAAATACACCGCGCGCACAAAACTGAAAGGCGGCGAGTTCTGGCAAAAACTGCTCTTCGAATCCGCCGACTTCAAGAGCGAGGAAGGTCGCACCCTCTCTTCGTTCTCGGTGGTGAAAACCATCGAGGTCGAAAACGCGGGCGGAATTGTTTTCAACAACTTTTTGTGGATTTGAAAATAATCTACGCCCAAAACAATATACTTTTGTATGCAAGATCTCCCGCTTTTTGAACAAGAACCGATACAGGAAGAACCAAAACGCCGTTCAAAGCGCATTGCGATTTCGGTTGCAATCGTGCTCTTGGTGGTGATTTTGGCTGTTGCGAGCGCACTTTTGGTCAAATACTATGTCCTTGCAACGTTCACTGTTGACGGGATATCTATGTACCCGACTCTCGACGGCGGCTCGGGCGCGCACAGCGACTCCGACCGCAACAACGGCGAAACGCTCTATCTCAACAGGCTTGCAAAAATAGATCGCGGCGACATCGTCGTTTTTGTCCCCGACAGCGGAATTTTTAAGGGCAGAACCCTCGTGAAAAGAGTTATCGCGGTGGGCGGCGACCACATCGTGATATCAAACAACACCGTGTATCTCAACGGCGAACAACTCGACGAAAGTTACGTCAACAAAGACGAAACTGCGCAATACGACGATTTGGACGTTTACGTCGAGGACGGCTACGTCTTTTGTATGGGCGACAATCGCAATCACTCGACAGACTGCCGAGAGTTCGGACAGGTGAGCCTCAACCGCGTTGTCGGAAGATGTTTTTTGATAAAAGGTTTAGACGGAAAATTTAGAAAAGCGTGACGGCGCGTCTTTTGTCAAAAAGTTTGAAACATACAAATCTTCACAAGTCGCAACGCCTCAACGTCGCGCCCTTTTTTGGCAAATTGTAAAACGAAGGCGTATGTCAAAAAAAGTATAACCGTTCGACAAAACGTCAAAACGCGCACTTTATATGCGCGTTTTGCTTTGTTAAACTTTCTTTTCGGCGACATATGTAATTGTTTACTTGTCGTACTCGTCGAGAAAACTGTGCCTGATTCCGTCCTTCTTGTAGGCTATCACGGTGTTGAGTTGCACGTTTTCAACGCTTCTGAATATACACTTTTCAACGTCGGGATTGGACTTTTTGAGTTCTTGAATAAGCAGTTTGGTTTCCTGCCTTTTCGAGTGGTTCTGTCCGTTGTTGCAAGACGTGCAAGTGTCGGTAAACTTGCAAGCGCATTGTATAAAGTGCAGCCCGTTGTAATCTCGCCACGCCTTTATGTCGTCCTCTCGTATGAGATACAAAGGGCGAATAAGTTCCATTCCCTCGAAGTTGGAGCTGTGAAGTTTGGGCATCATCGTCTGTATCTGCGCGCCGTGCAACATGCCCATAAGTATGGTTTCGATCACGTCGTCGTAGTGATGCCCGAGCGCGATTTTGTTGCAACCGAGTTGCTTTGCGAAGTTGTATAGATACCCCCTTCTCATGCGCGCACACAAGTAACAAGGCGATTTGTCAACGTTGTATACCGACTCGAATATGTCCGTCTCGAACACCGTTATCGGCACGTTGAGCCGCCGCGCGTTTCCCTCGATTATCTCTCGGTTTGCCTTTGCATATCCCGGGTCCATCACGAGATACTTGACCTCGAAATCCAAATCGCTGTGCCGCTTGTATTCCTGAAAGAGTTTCGCCATTAGCATCGAGTCTTTTCCGCCCGATATACACACCGCGATTCTGTCGCCGTCTTTAACAAGGTTATACTCTTTTATCGCCTTGTAAAATTTACCGAATATGTCCTTTTTGAATTTGCCGGTTATGCTCTGCTCGACCTTCTTGCAAAAGTCGTCGTCCACTTGCTTTTGCATCTGCGCGCGCAAATACTCGGAGTATCCGCCGCGCAAACTGTACGCCCTAAGCCCCTGCTCGCAAAATTGCTCGGCAATATCCACGCTGAGTATGCCCTTTGCGCAATACACGATCACGGCTTTGCCCTTCTCCGTCGGCGGATTCGCCCTTAGCGCATCCTCGCTTACGCTCACCGAATCAGGAATAAAACCGTACGCCCTGTCCGTTTCGGGTCGGATGTCAAACACCACCCTTTCGTCTTTATTCAGTTTTTCAAATTCTTCAACCGTTATTTCCATTTTATCTATTTCCGTTTTATCCGCTTATTTGCCCCTCCGCGCTCTGCCCGTTTACAAAACAATTATATCCTCACAATCAAGTTGGCGCAATTAATGCAGCCAAAGTATTGTTCCTCATTTTAACTTCCGAGCCGAACGCTACTTAAAACTTTTCATTTTTGCCGATAAAGTCCATTAGATTAACGTGCCTTATTCCGTTGCGCTGTTGCAAGAGGTAATCGGTCGTGATAACATATCTCGGATAATTATCCTTTATAGATTCAAGCGGGCGATATTCGCGATCTTCCGTTTCCTTGCTTAAAGCGATAGTATATGCAACCTGAATATAGGCATATTGCATATCCGTTCCGCGTACAATGAAATCACACTCAAATTTACCGAATCTCCCTACACTCACAGAATAATCAAGTGATCTTGCGTAATTATATACAATGTTCTCAAGCACAGGACCAAAGTTTATTCTACGGCGACCATGATTCTAAACCCGACGACTGCATTATGGAGTTCGTAAACAAGAAGTGGCTGCCTTACGCAAACAGAAAACTAAAACAAATAGCGGCGTAACCGCAAAGGAGAAAAACTATTATGACAAATTACTTCAGAATTACCGCATACGAACCAAACCACGACTTTTCCATTATTATGGATACATACGGAATGTTTGAGAAGATATGGCAGTTTTCCGCCGATCTAATCAAACGCGGACTAAAAATACTTGAAGTATCGAGCGATGAACAGTTTATTGATATAAATATCGACAAACTGACCGACGAAGAACCCGACAAGTTTATCTTACGCGCTCATGCGGACGGCAAACCCGAATATCTTCAACAAAATGTTGGCGGTGTAACCTATAAAGCCGTCAAAGTCGGCGATAAAATCTATATCCCCAACAACTAAAACAACAATCGCCTTCAAAGCAAACGAAAAGCCGAGAGAATCTCGTTCTTTCTCTCGGCTTTCTAATTAAATTATTATATATTTGTTTTTTCTCAGATTA
>CAVKTQ010000010.1:0-24436 GCA_963659105.1 Firmicutes bacterium CAG:238
CTTGCGTGCCGAAGTTTGTGCCGTGGAACGAGCCGATAGGCAAAGTACCATAAACACGTCGGGGTTTTTGCAAATATTGAAAAAATATTGCCGTTAATCGTTCTATGCGCTTAAAACGTTTCTCTCACAAAGTCTTCGTTTGCATCGAGGCATATCATGGGGAATCCCAAAAACGCTTTGCTGTTCGTTGCGGATAAATTTTAGCCATGCGTTTTGAAAACGGTTGCGATATTACGCCTTGTTTTTGAGCGTGTTTGCCATGTCGTTGTACGCTTTGGATATGGCTTCTATGATGTCGGGATGCGAAAACGTGCGGTGATATACAATTGCGGTCTCGCGAATCATGCTTAGATTTTCTATCGGAAGTGCCACGAGCGATCCTTTGCTGATTTCCTTGTAGCACGCTCTCTTTGACAATATGGATACTCCAACGTCTTTCTTGACGAGGTTGCGGATGGTCGCTATGCTGTCCACTTCTATCGTAACGTCAAAATCGTCAAGAGACTCTCCTATCGACGTGAGTGCGCTTTCAAACTTCTCGCGAGTGGACGACGACGGAAGTCGCAGAATAAGGTGTTGCTTTTTGAGTTCGGGAAGAGTGATTGCCGTCTTTTGGGCAAGCGGATTTTTCGGGGATGTCATACAAAGCAATATATCCGTGTCTATGACCATAAAGTTGAATGACGGATTGGTGGGTTTTTCCTCGATAATGGCGATGTCGATTTCAAAATTTTCCAACATATCATAAAGATTTTTTATGTTGTCAGTTATCAAAGTTATGTTGACGTTATCGTCGCCTATCGCCATTTTGGACAATGCTTCCACCATAAATCCGCTCTCTTGCGTGTGCGTGATGCCTATGCGAATTTTGTTGATTTTGTACTTGGCATTTTTGATTTTCTCTTGCATTTTTTCGGCAAGCGCTTTCATGCGTCGTGCGTACAACAACGCGATTTCACCCTCTTGCGAAAGGATAAGTTCGCCTTTTTTCCTCAAAAAAAGCGGCGCGTTTAATTCCTCTTCCAACTTTTTTATGTGTTGGCTTACGGCAGGTTGAGTGAGCGACAAAATCTCGCCTGCTTTCGTAAAATTTTTGGTTTCACACACGGTGATGAGTGTGTCAAGTCTATCGTCAAGCAATGACATATTCAACCTCTGTTATTACGGACAGTTATCAACATATAATTATCCATAATTTGACTTTATGTTGACAAAATCATAGCATAGCATTACGAACTTTGCAAGACAAATCCGAAAAACAAACGGAAAGTCGAGGTGAAAAGATGTTGTTGCAAAATTTTTCAAGCGTGTCGCAGGTCATAATATCCGTTGCGATTATGTTGATTGCGGGATATACGATGTCACGTTTGACAAAAAAATTGAAACTTCCGAACGTGACGGGATATATTGTCGCGGGCATATTGATAGGTCCGTATTGCATCAACGTTATTCCGACAAAAGTCGTCGAGGGTATGAGTTTCCTTGCCGATATCGCGCTTGCGTTTATTGCATTCAGTACGGGTGAGTTTTTCAGGATGTCCACCCTCAAAAAGAACGGCGGAAAAAATATAATCATAACGATTTTCGAGGCTCTGACGGCTTCCGTCGTCGTGTTTTTGGTGACGTACTTTGCGCTCGGACTCGATTTGCCGTTTTCTATCGTGCTCGGCGCACTCGCGGCGGCAACGGCTCCCGCTTCCACTATGATGACGATACGACAAACCAACTCGAAGGGCGATTTCGTGGACACGCTTTTGCAGGTTGTCGCGCTTGACGACGTCGTCGGGCTCGTGGCGTTTTCCGTGGCGATTGCGGTTGCGACGGCTTCGCTTGCGGGCACCGTCACGGTCGGCAACGTATTGTTGCCCGTCGTATATAACGTCGTTGCGTTCATTGTCGGAGGCGCACTCGGATTTTTACTCAAATTGCTCATATCCAAGCGTTCGACGGACAATCGTCTTATCATTGCCGTTGCAACGATATTCGGCTTTTGCGGAATATGCTCGTTTATGGACGTGTCGCCGCTGCTCGGCTGTATGGCAATGGGCACTGTGTATATGAACGCGTCAAACGACGACAGGCTTTTCAAACAACTCAACTACTTCTCGCCGCCGATTTTGCTGTTGTTCTTCGTGAGGTCGGGCGTAAACTTCAAACTTGACGCGCTTGTCGGCTCTGCGCAATCGGTGGGAGGCGTGTCCCTGCTAGTGATCGGCATCGTGTATTTTTTTGTGAGAATACTCGGCAAATATGGCGGATCGTTTCTCGGCTGTCTTGTCACAAAAAAGGACAAAAAAGTGCGGAATTACCTCGGGCTTGCGCTAATTCCGCAAGCAGGCGTTGCCATAGGACTTGCCGCACTTGCGTCGAGGACTATCGGCGGCGACACCGGCAGTGCGCTTGAAACGATAATACTTGCATCGAGCGTGCTTTACGAACTTATCGGCCCTGCTTGTGCAAAACTTGCACTGTATCTGTCAAAATCATATTCCAACGACATAAATGTCGTTGTGCCCGACGATAAGGTGGAAGAAACGGCACAAAAGAACGATGTTGAAGTGCTTATAGACAAAATCAACCGTATCAGACAGACTTTGCCGCCGCCGGAACCCGTCCAAGAGAACGAAAAAGCGTTTGACGAAGCCGCAGAGGAATATTATTTGCTCAATTCAAGACAGCGCGTAAAAAGATAGGAGGTGTAAAAATGAATTATATCGATCCGCTTGCCAAGATTATGGGGGAATGGGCGTATAACGTCACGGTGTATTCCATATTGTTGAGGGTGCTGGTTCCCGTACTGTTTGCGTTTTACGTTGGCTGTGAAAGGTCCACCAAAGGACATACCGCAGGACTTAAAACGTTTATTCTTCTCTCGATTTCGTCAACGGCATGCATGTTGATTGACGCGAGTTTCGAACTAAAAGTGCCGATATGCTCCGTGGGTGCGATAATCGGAACGGCAATGCTCGGCGGAAACTCAATACTTTTCGGTGCAAAAAACCAAATCAAAGGACTTACGACGTCGACGTGGCTGTGGTCGTGCAGTATTTTCGGACTTATTGCAGGCGCAGGACTATACACGATTGCGCTCGTGCTGCTCGTGGTTTACATCGTGATTTTGCAGGCGTTCCCATCGCTTGAAAAATACTTGAAACAGCGCTCGAATCACTTTGAAATACATCTTGAATTGCTGTCCAAAAACGACTTGCAAACTTTTATGTCCACACTGCGTCAACTTGGCATGCGTATAGACGACGTGGAACTCAATTCTGCCTTCATCAACTCGGGGCTCAGCGTGTATTCTTTGCGACTTTCAATCGAAAGCAAAGAACTCAAAAAATATAAAACGCACGACGAGATAATCGAGGCGTTGAGAAGCATCGAATATATACACTACATCGAAGAAATAAAATGATTTGATTTTGGGAGGTCGGGAGGGAGCAGGTGACGGCTTGCGCTTGCAAGCCGTTGCCAAACGAGAACTTTACTCTTAAATCAAGACGAAACACCGAAGCGACGTTCATCAATGCAAACGAACGGCATCGTTTCGCAAAAAAAGAAACGGGGGTTTTGAAGACGCTCCCGTTTCTTTGTTGTCAAAACATTGCAAATCACGAAAAATCAATAGTTTTCTTCGCGGATTTCAAAATAGGATTGCGGATGTGCGCACACAGGGCAAACGTCGGGAGCGGATGTTCCGACGACGATATGACCGCAGTTGCGGCATTCCCACACCCTGACACCGCTTTTTTTGAAGACTTCCTGCGCCTCGACGTTGTGAAGCAACGCGCGATATCTTTCCTCGTGCGCCTTTTCGATTGCGCCGACCAAACGGAATTTTTTTGCCAAATCTGCAAAGCCCTCTTCCTCTGCGGTTTTTGCAAAGCCCTCGTACATATCCGTCCACTCGTAGTTTTCGCCGTCGGCGGCGGCTGCGAGATTCTGAGCGGTAGAGCCTATGCCGCCAAGTTCCTTAAACCACATTTTCGCGTGTTCTTTTTCGTTGTCGGCGGTTTTGAGGAAGATGTTCGAGATTTGCTCGAAACCGTCCTTTTTTGCCTTCGACGCAAAGTAGGTATATTTGTTTCTTGCTTGCGACTCCCCCGCAAACGCTTCGAGGAGATTCTTCTCTGTTTGAGTTCCTTTATACTTGTTGTCCATACAAAACTCCTTTGATTTTTTGCGGCATTGTCGCCGCTCTTAAATGTATAACATCAAACTCGATTTTTGTCAATATTCTGCGCAAGCGTGGCGCGCGCGCCATATTGCGAGCAATCGGGCGGCTTAGATTGTCGGTTTTTGCGATGCGGCGCACATTCGGACAAGTTAGATAAACGAAAACATTTTGCGACAAAATCGAATCGCAAAAAAAACATCGCAATAGAATGCCAAAATGTTTGCCAAACGCGATTTATTTGTGTACAATATGGTCAATTGGGTTGGATAATGCGGTCTGACCGCCTTGCAAATTTCAACGATAATAACACATACGGAGCATAGACACGATGGACAAGATTGCATTGCAAGCAAAACTTGACGAGCAAAAATGGAATGACAGCGTAACAAATCACCGCGACATGTGCGGCGCATACGATTATTGCGCGTTTTGCGATAAGAACGTCGCCCTGCCTTGCGCAACGGCTTTTGAGGAAATGAACAAGCCTCGGACTTCGCTTGCAAAATGTGCGGAGCGTCCCTCTCAAAACGCCGCCCCCGAAGAAGACGTGACCGATCTTCACTCGTCTTTGGGCAAAAAATTCGATTATGACAAGGTTATGGCAAAGAAAGCGGCGCGCAAGAGCCTCACTTTTGCAGAAAAATACGCGCTTGCGGACGACATAATCAAGGAGCGTTACGCAATCCTCAAAGATGCGCTCACAACGACGGCAAAAGGTACGCCGAAAATCAAGAGCAGAATAAGCAAGCAATGCGATACATACAGGCGCGAGGGCGACATCGTGGCAAAGATTACCATTATCGGCACGTCGTTGCGCGTAAACCTTCCTCTCGACCCCGACGCGGAAGAATTTAACGACGGTCGCACGCCCCACACCTCAACCGGGCACAAGAAAGTGTACGAAGAAGTTCCCTTCCAATTCAAGGTCAACAGCAAACTTGCTCTCAAACGCGCGCTTGCTCTCATCGATTTGGTTAAATAATCGCTTTTATACATAAGATAAGAGTTTACAGCGAATATACATAAGACAAAACGAATCCCGTCGCATGCGGCGGGATTTTTTTGTGAGACTTGTTGAAAATCGCAGATCGTCTTGCTCAACTCAAAAAAATTCGTAAGGTCTTAGACGCGACAAATTTCCTTTCCTTCGGCGTTAGAGAATGAGCATATAACCGCACGCGTGTGTACATAAAAATATACGGCGAATATTTTTTGAAAAAGTTGCGAAAAAGTCGTTGACATACGGCGAAAATATGATATCATTACAACTGTTTTTTGAAAAAGCAGCCGTCGCTTTGAAAACGTCGCTTGAAAAATCGAGGCTTTTTCAAAGGGTGGAACAGTATAAAAAAGGACCTGAAAAGGCGTTTTTCTTTTTGGCAAACGAAAGTTGCTAAAAAAAAACGCCTTTTTTTTGTTTTTTTGAGGCAAAAACAGCCCGAAAAAACGCAAAAAACGCACAAAAAAGACACAAATACCCACACGGAGGCACACATATGAGCAAGTACATTTTCGTAACGGGCGGAGTCGTTTCGGGACTCGGCAAAGGAATCGTCGCAGCGTCGCTCGGCAGGCTTTTGAAGTCTGCGGGATACAGCGTGTATATCGAAAAATTCGATCCCTATATGAACATCGATCCGGGCACGCTGAATCCCACACAGCACGGCGAGGTGTTCGTAACCTGCGACGGCGCGGAAACCGACCTCGACCTCGGACACTACGAAAGATTTATAAACGAGAACCTCACCAAAAGTTCCACTCTCACAAGCGGCAAAGTGTACCAAAACGTTCTCAACAAGGAGAGAAACGGCGAGTACGGCGGCAAAACCGTGCAAATTATTCCGCACGTCACCAACGAGATAAAGCAACACATTCTCGACACCGCAAACGAAACGGGCGCGGACATTCTCATCACCGAGATAGGCGGAACGGTGGGCGACATCGAAAGCCAGCCCTACCTCGAAGCCTTGCGCCAGTTCAGCCTCGACGTAGGCAGAGAAAACTGCGCTTTTGTACACGTCTGTCTTCTTCTTTATATGGCTTGCTCGGACGAATTTAAGTCCAAACCCGTGCAGCACTCCGTGCGCGAACTTCAACGCTTCGGCATATTCCCCGACGTCGTCGTGGCGCGCTCGGACAAAAAACCGCCCGAAGAAATCATCAAAAAGATTTCGCTTTTCTGCTCCGTAGACGAGCAAGCGGTTGTGCCGAGCACAACGGTAAAATGCCTCTATGACGCCCCCGCAATGCTCAATCGCAACGGACTTTACAAGGCGATAAGCAAGGCTCTCTCCCTCAAAAACAAGTGCGACCTCACCGAGTGGAAGGAAAAAGTGGCAGACCTCAAAATTAAGTCCGTCAAAACAAAAATCGCAATCGTGGGCAAATACGTTTCTTTGCGCGACTCGTACATCTCGCTTGTCGAGGCAATCAAGCACGCAGGCGGCGCGAACAAGACGGGCATAGACCTCAAATGGATTGACAGCGAAACTCTCACGGACAAAAACGTGGCGGAAAAACTCAAGGACGCAGACGGAATCATAATCCCGGGCGGCTTCGGCACAAGAGGCGTCGAGGGTATGATTTGCGCTTGCAAGTACGCTCGCGAAAACAAAATCCCCTATCTCGGAATTTGTTTGGGCATGCAAGTCACCGTCATCGAATACGCACGCGACGTACTGGGAATCAAGGACGCGACGAGCGGCGAATTTTCCGAAAGCGGCAGCCACGTCATCGACATACTTCCCGACAAGAAAGGCAAAAAAATCGGCGGAACGATGCGGCTCGGCGCATATCCCTGCGCCCTCAAAGACGGCACGAAAATCAAAGAAGCGTATGCAAATCGGGACGTCATCGAGGAACGTCACCGCCATAGATACGAGTTCAATTCGGACTACCTTGCCGATTTTGAAAACGGCGGTCTGGTGATAAGCGGCAAGTCGCCCGACGGCCGCATCGTCGAAACGGTGGAAGTCAAAGACCATCCCTTCTTCGTGGGCGTACAGTTCCACCCCGAATTTACCTCTCGTCCCGAAGTCGCCAACCCGATTTTCAGCGCGTTCGTCAAAGCCGCAAAAGAACAAAAGCATTGATTGAAAACAACCCGATATCGACAAAAAAGAGCGGTTATCACGCTCTTTTTTCAATATAAACCTACGATTGTGATATGTTTGACAAATTATCGTTTGTCCGAGTCGGCAAATCCTCGCGGCATTAATTTTGTATAAATTCCATTTTGTTTGGCAATCCGCTTTTCTTTGGACGAAAAATTAGATATAATCGTTTATACAAGTTATCAAGACTTCTATAATATACATATCGAATTAACCTTTTAGGAGAACATATGAAAAATCAAACCATTCTCGTTCTGGATTTCGGCGGACAGTATAAGGAACTCATCGCGCGCTCGGTGCGCAGAATGAACGTGTATTCCGTCGTAGAGCCGTCTTGCATTTCGGATGAAAAACTCAAAGAAATCAACCCCATCGGCATCATCTTTACGGGCGGACCCAACAGCGTTTATCTCGAAGATTCGCCGCGCTGCTCCAAAGCCGTGTTCGATTTGGGCGTACCCATTTTGGGCATATGCTACGGCATGCAGTACATCGCCCACTCTTTCGGCGGCGTAGTAAAGGAAGGCACTGTGCGCGAGTATGGTCAAACAAAAGTTTTCATCGGCGACTGCGCGATTTTCGACGGTCTTTCGGGCGAAGAAGAAATGCTTATGAGCCACACCGACTACGTTGCGCAAGTCCCCGACGGATTCAAGGTTGTGGCAACAACGTCGGATTGTCCGTGCGCGGCAATCGCAAACGAGCAAAAACATATTTACGGCGTGCAATTCCACCCCGAAGTCGAGCGTTCGCTCAACGGAAACAAGGTGCTTGAAAACTTCGTCATAAACGTGTGCGGCGCAACGCGCGACTACTCGCTCGACGACTACATCGACACCCAAATCAAACTCATACGCGAAAAAGTCGGCGACAAGAAAGTTCTTCTCGGTCTTTCGGGCGGCGTTGACAGTTCGGTCGTGGCGGCTCTCATAAGCAAGGCGATTCCCGACCAACTCCTGTGCGTGTACGTCGACCACGGCTTTATGCGCAAGGACGAAACCAAACAAATCAAAGAAGCGTTTGCGCCCCTTCCCCTCAAACTCGAAGTTGTGGACGCAAGCGAGAAATTCCTTTCCAAAATCGCGGGCGTAACCGACCCCGAACGCAAAAGAAAGATTATCGGCGAGGAATTTGTCAAGACATTTGCGGAAGTTGCAAACGCGCAAAAGGGATACGACTTCCTTGCGCAAGGCACAATCTATCCCGACGTAATCGAATCGGGCGCAAACAACTCGGCAAACATCAAGAGCCACCACAACGTGGGCGGCTTGCCCAAAGATATGCCTTTTGTCGGTCTTGTGGAACCCTTGCGCGGACTTTTCAAAGACGAAGTGCGCATCATAGGCAAAAAACTCGGCTTGCCCGACTATCTCGTCAATCGTCAACCCTTCCCGGGTCCGGGACTTTCAATCCGCACAATCGGCGAGATAACCAAAGAGAAACTCGACGTCTTGCGCGACGCCGACGCAATCGTGCGTGAGGAAATCGCCGCAAGCGGAATAAAATCCGACCAATATTTTGCGGTCATCACCGACACGAAATCGGTCGGCGTAATCGGCGACTACCGCAACTACGGCTACGTCGTCGTGATAAGAGCGGTCACAACGTCCGATTTTATGACGGCGGAATACACTCGCCTGCCTTACGATTTGCTCACGAAAATGGCTTCGCGCATAGTCAACGAAGTGAAAGGCATAAGCCGCGTTTGCTATGACGTGACGGGAAAGCCCCCGGCGACCATCGAATGGGAATAATAATGTTTTGCGCCGGATGCAAAACACGCAAAATGAGCAAGCAATCTAAATAAACGCCCTTTTCCTCAAGAGTGTATTTTCTTCCTCTACAAGAGTTTGGCGGCGTGTACTTAAATAGAAGAGCCCCCCTCTTTCCCTCTCGGGTATTTCTCCCACCACTCAGTTAGGGGCATTTCTCTACATAGGCAATCGTCGTTCGCGGGGGAGACAGACGGCACTCGCATAGAAAAGTATCGTCATCTTATTATGCCACTTCGCCTGTGTGGCGGCTTCGCAACGGAATGCCACGCATTCTCGTACAAATCGTCCAGCTCGGCGCTCATATGCGAGCCGCCTTGCGGCTCGTGTTCCGTCTTCGAATGGGCAGATACCGTTTATAAGTACGCTTCGAATAAGTGAACGAACATTCAAATCCACCTTATGTCATTGCGAGGAGCAACGCGTGTGCGACGTGGCAATCAAGGCGAAGCCGCATTTCGCTACGCTGGATTCCCACGCTTTCGCTCGGAATGACAAGCGGATAAATTGAATATTCCGCAATCCAAACAAAGTTTGGATATCATCGTGCAAACCGCACGATATCATCACAGCGTGATATCATCGCCACAGGCGATATCATTGCGCAAAGAAAGACATTTCTTTGCGCAATCGGAGGCAATATGCAACACATATCCGTAAAACTCAAAAAACTGAATGAAAACGCAATAATCCCAAAATACGGCACTCCGTTTTCCGCAGGGGCGGACTTGTACGCTTGCGAAGGGAAAGCCGTCACCATCGAGCCTCATCAAACCGTGTTTGTACACACGGGCATTGCAATCGAGATTCCCGACGGGCTTGTCGGGCTTGTGTATGCAAGGAGCGGACTTGCAAGCAAACGCTCGCTTGCGCCTGCAAACAAAGTGGGCGTTATCGACTGCGATTACAGAGGGGAGATTATCGTATCTTTGCACAATCACTCGGACGAAGCGCAAACAATCGAGGATAAGGAACGCATTGCGCAACTTGTGATTGCGCCCTGCTTTGTCGCTGACTTCGAAGAAGCAAAAAGCATAAGCGACACCGGCCGCGGACAAGGCGGCTTCGGCAGCACGGGAAAGATGTGAAAAGCCGTTCGGTCTTTTTAAAAGCGAAAAATGTTCCGTTTGAGATTCAAAAACATCCTAAAACGCAACTTTTTAATAAATTTTTAATAAAATTTTCAAAAATACCGAAAAATCTTTTGACAAAACGGCAGATATGCACTTATGATAGTTGCATAAACTTCAAAGGAGTGAAAAACGAGGTTATGACCATGACGTTTGTATCCCTTATCGTCGTAGCAATTATTATCGTAGGCCTTATTATTATGCAAGAGCCTCGTTTTTGTCATTCAAAATAATCGGATAAAAACAAAAAGAAGCGAGGCTCTCAAACACATTTAATTTGAGAGCCTCTTTTTTATTAAAGCGGTTTGGGACGAAAGCATATTTCGCTCCAAGACGCAAAAAAGGAGAATCTGTTTATGAAAAAAGCCAGTTTGAAATTGTTGGTTGCAGCCGTTCTTACCCTCTCGGTGTGCGCGATGTGCCTCTATGGTTGCGGCAGCAAAAACTATGCGGAAAAGAACACTGCCTACTTCATCGGCGCGTCCGGACCTTTGACGGGATCCGCCGCGACCTACGGCATTGCGGTGAAAAACGGCGCGAGCCTTGCGGTGAAAGAGATCAACGCAAAAGGCGGCGACCAATTCAAATTCGACATTCAAGACGACAAGGCAAGCACCGCTTCTGTCGGCACAAACTTTGCAAACCTTTACGAATCGGGTATGCAAGTGGCGCTCGGCGCGGTTACGTCGGGATCTTGTCTCGAATTCAAAACTTACGCAAGCGACAAGGGCGTGTTTTGTCTTTGCCCGTCCGCAACGGCAGACGACGTGACCAAAAACAATACGAATATGTTCCAGATGTGCTTCTCGGACAGCAACCAAGGTGCGGTTACGGTGGAATGGATGAAATCAACCACTGAAAGCGGAGAGAAAAACGTTGCGACATCCACTCGCATAGGCATTTTGTATTGCAGCAACGACGCATACAGCACGGGCATCTACAACACTTTCACGGCGGCGGCAAAGGACGCAGGATACACAATCTCGGCAACGGCGTCTTTCACCAACGACGCAGAGGGCAATCCCCCGACGGATTTCAGTTCGCAGGTCGGCATTTTGAAAGATTGCCAATTCATCTTTATGCCAATCTATTACACTCCTGCGGCAACCTTTATGGATGCGGCGCAAAAGAGCACCATGTCGAGCGACGCAATCTTTTTCGGATGCGACGGCTTTGACGGAATCGACACGATGGAAGGCTTTGACATCAACACAATCAAGCAAGAAGTGTCCATGCTTTCTCACTTCAACGCCAAATCCGACAGCGCAAAGAGCAAAGCATTTGTCGAAGCATACCAAAAAGAATACGATTCAACCCCCAATCAATTTGCCGCTTCGGCATACGATTGCGTGTATGCCATAGCAAAAGCGATTGCAACCGCAAAGCAAAACGGCAAGGACGTTCCTCTCAGTATTTCGGCAAAAGATATGTCTGCGATTTTGAGAGAAACCTTAACGAGCGCGGACTTCTCTTTTGACGGCGTCACCGGCAATCCTATCCGCTGGAATGAGGACGGAACAGTCAACAAAACCGCTCAAAAATTTGAAATAAAAGCAAAAACCGCTTAAAATACGAACGCTGCCAAGGAAAAATGTCTTTGGCAGCGTTTTACTCGACTTTCGGAGAAATATAAATGAATTTTTTGATCACTTTCATCAACGGATTGAGCCTCGGCGGCGTGTATGCAATGATTGCGCTGGGCTATACTATGGTCTACGGTATAGCAAAACTGCTCAATTTCGCGCACGGTGAAATCATTATGGTTGGCGGCTTCACCCTGTTGTTTGTCTTGAACGCAACGGGCGTAACCGTCGTTTCGATAGCGGTGGCGGTCGTTGCCGCGATGGCGGTGGGCATCATCACCGAACTTTTGGCTTACAGACCTTTGAGAGGCGCGTCTCCCCTTGCCGTGCTTATCACGGCAATCGGCGTAAGTTATCTTTTGAGAAGCGTCGCGCAACTTGCGTTCGGCACGGAGCCTCGCTATATCAAAATCGATCTCGGCACCATTCAATCGGGCGATTTTGTGATGAGCGTCGGCACGCTTGTCACGCTTGCGTGCGCAACCGCAGTCATGATTGTCCTCACCCTCTTCATCAACAAGACGAAAACGGGAAAGGCGATGGTCGCGGTGTCCGAGGACAAGGGCGCGGCAATGCTGATGGGCATCAATTCCAACAAAATCATAATGATTACGTTTGCAATCGGGTCTGCGCTTGCCGGGTTTGCGAGTTTTTTCATAATCCTCAAAAACCCGTTTTCGGTGAGCAACACGATGGGCGCGATGCCCGGCATTATGGCGTTCACCGCAGCGGTCATCGGCGGCATCGGCTCCATACCGGGAGCAATGCTCGGCGGACTGCTTTTGGGGCTTATCGAAACTTTTTCGAACTCTATCCCCGCGCTCAGCCCTTTTACCGTAGCCATTGAATTTGCGCTGTTGATTTTGATACTTATCATCAAACCCACAGGTATTTTGGGAAGAAAGAAGAGGGAAAAAGTATGAAAGAAAAAATCTCGTCTTACTTTTCCGCCGTCAAGAAAAGTTTCAAACTCAAAAACTTTGTCACATATATCGTTTTTGTCATTGTGATCGCAATTCTCATACCGTTGTCCGCGACGGAATCGCTCAGCATGAGTTCGTCGTTTCTGCTCGAACAAATAGGCTGCGCGATCATTGCGGCGGTGTCGTTGAGCCTTGTCGTGGGCTTTTTGGGCGAACTGTCTTTGGGACATGCGGGATTTGTGAGTATCGGCGCGATTTTCGGCGCGACGTTCCAAAACAGCGTCTATCCCGAAATGTCCGAAGCATATCCCCTTTTGGCACTGATAATCACAATGCTTATCGGCGGACTTATCGCCGCAATTTTCGGTTTTGTCATAGGTCTTCCGGCGCTGAGATTGAAAGGCGACTACCTTGCAATCGTCACTTTGGCGTTTTGTCAAATCGTGCAGACGGTGTTCGAGCAAATTCCGTTTTTCGGCGGAGCAATCGGAATCCAGAACGCGATGAGATACGATTATGCCAAACTTTATCCCGTCATATTTATCGTCGCCCTGCTTTGCATCATATTGATCAAAAACTTCATACGAAGCAAGCACGGCAGAGCGGTCACCGCAATCAGGGACAACGAAATCGCGGCGCGCGCGATGGGCGTCAACGTTTCCTTCTACAAAATCTTCGTGTTTGTGCTGTCCTCCTTTATCGCAGGCGTCGCAGGCGTTTTGATTGCGGCGACAAAGAATACGGTTGCGGCAAACGCGTTCACCTACAACTACTCGATCGACATTTTGGTCATGGTGGTTTTGGGCGGAATGGGCAACATCAACGGCAGCATCATCGCCGCCACCCTCATAACGTTCTTGAACGTGCGCCTCAACCATGTGTTTTCGGGAGATCTCGCCGCAATCAAAAACATCGTCTACGCGCTGATTTTGGTGCTTATCGTCATATATACGAACGCGCCCAAACTCAAGCCTTTCCGTGAAAAATACAATGTCGCGACGCTTGGCGCATTGATAAAGAACACCATAACTCAACGCATAATGAAACGCGCCGAAAAGGTCGATCCGTCAAAGGAGAAAGACTTCGACGCGGACTGGTCCAAAATCCCCACAAAAGTCGATATGGACGAGGTGCTTTCCCTCGACGTGTTGCCAAAGAACAAGGCGGACGACGCACAGACGCAAGGAGACGAAAATGAGTGACATAATCTTAAAAACAGAACATCTCGGCATTTCGTTCGGCGGTCTGAAAGCCGTTGAGGACGTCAACATAAGCATACAAAAAAACCTCACCTACGGACTTATCGGACCAAACGGCGCGGGCAAAACCACCGTTTTCAACCTCATCACCGGCGTATACAAGCCGACCGACGGAAAAATCTTTTTGGCAGACGAAGACATCACGGGCAAAAGTCAGGCGGAAATCAACAAAAAAGGCATTGCGCGCACCTTTCAGAACATCAGATTGTTCAACAATATGAGCGTTGTCAAAAACGTTATGGTCGCGCTTGCCAATCAACCCGAATTTAAGTGCAATATCGCGCAGAGCCTTTTGAGAACTCCGAAGTTTTTCAACACGGAAATCGCAATGCGAAACAAGGCAAAGGAACTGCTCGATACGTTCGGACTGCTCAACGAGCGCAATCAACTCGCCTACAACCTCCCCTACGGAAAACAGAGGAAACTCGAAATCGCGCGTGCGCTCGCCACAAATCCGAAACTCCTGCTTTTGGACGAGCCTGCCGCAGGCATGAATCCGCACGAAACGGCGGAATTGATGGACACCATCCGTTTTGTCAAAGACAAGTTTGACATCACCGTTCTCTTGATCGAACACGATATGAAACTCGTCGGCGGCATTTGCGACGAAATCACGGTTTTGGAATTCGGAAAAGAGTTGCTCTCGGGCAAAACATCCGACGTTCTCAACGATCCGCGCGTCATCAAAGCATATTTGGGGGACTGAAAATGGCATTACTCGAAGTTAAAGATCTCAAAGTCAACTATGGGCTTATCACCGCCGTCAAAGGCGTTTCGTTTGAAGTCAACGAGGGCGAAATCGTATCGCTCATCGGCGCAAACGGCGCAGGCAAAACCACCATTATGCAAGCAATAAGCGGACTTCTGCCAAAGTCGGGCGGAAGCGTGTTTTTCGACGGCGAGGACATCACGCACCTGCCGGCGCACAAACTCATCGCAAAGGGCTTGACGCAAGTTCCCGAAGGGCGCAGAGTCTTTCAGGAATTGAGCGTCAAAGACAACCTCTCCCTCGGCGCATATTCCGTAAAGGACTCCAAAAAGGTTAAGGAAGCATACGAAAAAGTGTACGAAATCTTCCCCTTGTTGAAGGAAAGATCCAAACAAGTGAGCGGCACTCTGTCGGGAGGCGAGCAGCAAATGCTGGCGGTTGCAAGAGCGTTGATGTCAAGCCCCAAAATGCTGCTGCTGGACGAGCCGTCAATGGGATTGTCTCCGCTTTTGGTCAATGTCATCTTTGACGTTATAAAAAGCATAAACGAGGCAGGCACAACCGTGTTTGTCGTCGAGCAAAACGCCCAAAAAGCCCTGAAAATCGCAAACAGAGCCTATGTGCTTGAAACAGGACTTATCTCCCTCGAAGGCACCGGGCAAGAACTTTTGCAAGACGAAAAAATCAAAATCGCATACTTGGGCGAATGACGCCCCTATCCTACAAACGCTTTTCGGCAAATTACTACCGCGCGCACGCAATAAAGCAAGCCGCCGCCAACAAACCTGCCGAAACCTTGCAAAGAAACAAAAAATCAAAATTTTACAACAAATGAATTTTGCAACGACATATGAAAAAGGACTGCGTTTTGCAGTCCTTTTCCTTTGCACTTTTAATCTCAACTAAACTGAACCGTAAACGATCCCGTTGTCCAAGAACCATTAAATCTAACTGCGATATAATAAGTTTCTCCCGCTGTCATAGAGTATGAAATTGAGAAATTATATCCGTCGTTGCCACACTTAGACGTCAAGGACGTTTTGGACGAATTGTAAAGCGTTCCTTGTGTGTAAGAATAACCACTGCCCGATGATCGAATGGTATACGTTCCGCTTGTGGTCGGTCTGAACACAAAATACACAATTTGTCCGCTCGTTGTGATGTTGACGATGTAATGGCTTCCGCGACTTGCCGATATGGCATTGTCGAAGGACGTACCCTCTGTGTTTTCTTTCGTTCCATCGGCATAAATTCTCGTTGCTTGTGCTAAACCAGAGTTATCAGACCCGATTGAAATGTTGTTCCATTGTGACTTTGTACCACCGTAATATACGGTTTGCAAGTTTGTACAGTCGCTGAACGCACCACTATTAATATCTGTTACACTATCGGGAATTATTATACTTGTCAAACCTGTACAACCGTCAAACGCATCATAGCCTATGCTTGTTACACTGTCCGGAATCGTTACGCTTGTCAATTCTGTGCAATTTCTAAACGTGTACATCGGAATGGTTGTTATTCCGTCGGGAATTATATAATTGCCACGCGGAACTTCACCGTCGATATACAATTTGGCATCAGACGAAACGGCGAGAGGATTGTTAGAATTAGATCTAAGCCCAAGCGCACACCAACTTTCCAATGATTCGACGTGAACTTCTTCAATGTTTTTGCAACCATAGAACGCACGCTCTCCAATGCTTGTTACGGAATCGGGAATTGTTATTTTGGTTATGCTACTAGGAAATACGCCACCCTCCCACGACGAATAAACACCATCTATCTTTGTGCCGCTTGTTATAACGATTTCTGTAAGATATTGAGAACCGCTTTGTTTTGCCACTTTGCTTGCAAAACTTGCAGACGCAGAAACGGTTTCTATTCTCGTACATCCCGAAAAAGCATTTTCGCCTATATACGTTACGGAATCGGGAATCGTTACGCTTGTAATCGCACTTCCGCTGTCCAAGAACGCTTTGTCCATTATGCCGAGCGTTCCGTTGGGAAGATTCAAGGAATAATTGAACGGTATTGTGCCTTTATAGCCGTAAACGTAGTTGTTTGCAATGACAAGTCCGTCGGGTTGATTGCTAAGCCATTCCTTGTTGTAAACAAACTGCGGAACTTGTGTCACGTTTTCACCAATAACAATATTTGTAAGATTTGTACAGCCTGAGAATATTCCGTTGTTGTTTTTTATTTCTGCCGACGAATTCCAGTAGACCGTTGTCAGATTTGTACAATCCCTAAACGCACCGTTACCGACATTCTCAACGCTTGCGGGAATCGTTATTTCCGTGATTCCGCTCATACCTTCAAATGCCCCGTCTTTTATTGTTTTTATTGAATCGGGGATTGTTATACTTGTGATTTTGTCGTTGCTTTCGCTTACGTCATTATCGTCGGCATAATAGGAATTGTTAACAAACGATTTCCACAGACCGCCTATTGAAGTAACAGGAATGCCTTTATAACTTGACGGTATAACAAGATTCCCTGACAATTTGTCAATGGCGTATTCTTTCGCTCCTCTCATCTGGTAATCATCGTTTTTCTCACTACTATAATTAAACGATACCCTGTATGTTCCGTCATCTAAAAGTTCATAGAAGAAAGGATCGACGTTTGAGTACTTCACCGCTTGCGACGAGCCGTAAAAACCTGCGCTCATTGTTCCGACCGAACATACGATAAGCACGATTGCGGCAATCGCAAGTGCAGTGCGCTGTATCCTTTTCGAGCAAACGATGCAACCTGCCATCATTGCCGCCGTTGCCGCAGAGAAAATAACCTCGAACGCAATAAGCGCTTTCGATGTCGGCTTAAACCAAGCGTAAGGACCTGCGACAAGCATTGCAATCATCAATGCGAACGCCACTGCAAAAAGAACTACGGCAACTGCAAACAATGCGGTTGAAAGTTTGCCTTGCGGAGTCTTTTTCATCTCTTTGAGGCGTTCTTTTTTCTGTTGCCTTTCAAGCGCACGTTGTGCGCGTTCTTGTTCGCGTTGAGCGCGCTCTTGCTCGTGTTGCAACCTCTTTTCTTCGGCGATACGCGCCCTTTCTTCGGGAGTCAATGCAACCGCTTCGCTTACGTCCGTGTCTATGCTGTCGTTCGACTTGTTTGCGCAAATCCATTGCTCTTTTTGGAGATTTAGCCAAATTGCGTACACGCCGCAAGTTGCAATCGTGAGCGCAACCCAAAGCACCTGCTTTTTCAAAAGTCCGCTTCCAGTGCCGTCGAAATACAAGTGCGAGTCGTCTATAATCGTATGTTCGCAAAGATAGTCCTCTCTCTTACATTCGACAAACGGTTTTGCAAGACCGAGCGTAAACGCGCCTGCAAAGAACGACGCCAACTTGAAGCCGAAAATGACGCCCGTTTTGCCGTCGTATGACGATTCTCCGCCTTCGTTTCCGTCATAGTGCGTGTGTTCGATCACCCATTTGTGCAGTTTGTCGGCAAGGAAAATCGAATATATGCCGAACGTGACAACGCACAAGAGCATCCAAAGATAATACTTCTTTGCAAGGTCTTTGCCTTTTCCGTCAAAACTCAATCTACGACCTTTAACGTACGTTTTTGACGCAATAAACCCTTCGTAGTGACATTTGAGCCACGGATACGCAAATCCGAGCGTAACCATGCTCACCCACATCAAAAGGAGTTTTTCGGCAAACAGTTCAAACACCGTCGCCGTGAATCCCGACTTGCCTGCGCCGAGCGCGCCGTTGGTTTGGCTCGCCTTTTTGGCTTTTGCAAGTTCGACTTCCATCGCCGCTTGTTTCTGTTCCATATCAGCAATGCGCGATTTGAGATTTTGCACTTCTTCGTTTTGCCGAGCGTCGCTTGCGCTATGCTCGGGTTGACTCGTCTGCGCTTTCTTCACAAACTTCGCACCGCAACTTTGACAGACCAACAAGTCGTCGTCTTGCGGCAAGATATTGCCGCCGCATTTTGGACAAATCATTTGCTCTCCTCCTAAACAAAAGCAGGTGCCTTGCACCTGCCATTAAGATTTGTCGTCAAAATATAACAAGTGCATTTTCTGCTTGAATTTTGCCACAAATTCGAAGGATTACAGTAAAAACGCTGTTGACAGAAATACACTTGTTACCGATAGTAATAAGCGTTTTTACCGTTTCTATTCAAATTTGTGGCATACCTATGATAATACACAACGCTATTTTATGTCAACAACAACTTGCCAAAACAAAAACGCGCCTCTCGCGCGTTTTTATCGAAAACATAAATATTATATATAATTTATATCCTTAATGGATTCAAAGCGATTGGGCGCAAATCCGCCGTTTCTAATTCGTTCACTCGATCTCGAAATAGTTGAGGAACGCGATTGTGCGCTTCATTGCCTCTTTGGATATTTTGAGGAATTGCGCGACGGCAAAGGCATGCACCGCCCATTTGCCCTCGCCGTGATAATGCTCGTACACGACGCCGAGTTGCTGAAACTTCTTCACGAGGTCGAACGTAAGCACCGCAAGTTTGTCGTTCTCTGCCGAGATTGCAAAAGTCGGCGGAAAGTCTTTCGTCACCCAGTTGATGGGCGAAACTTCTTTTTTGAGTTCCTCGCTACACTCCTCGACGGGCGTTCCCTTGCAATATGATTGGGTGTAAATGCCTATGTTTTTGAAGCCCGTATGCACGGCTTTCGGAAAGTCGTACACGCCGCAGTTGAGCATAAGCGCGGATATCTTTTGGTCTTTGGAGCGTTCGTCGAGGTCGAAGTGCGAGGCGTATTCGGGATTGGTGCTTATCGCGCCTGCCATACTGCTCAAGTGCGCGCCTGCACTCTCGCCGCCAACAAATATGCGGTCCATATCTATGTTGTACTCGTCTGCGTGGTCTTTGAGCCAGGCAAACGCCTTGTACACGTTTTGAATCATCTCGGGATGACCGTAAAAGGGCGCGTCGCCGTAATACAGGCTTGCCACGAAATATCCCGTTTTTTCGCAAAGTTTGGTGGTGTACGCCTCTCTTGTTTCGGGAAGTCCGCCAATCCATCCGCCGCCGTGGATGTAGATAAACACGCGCGCTTTTTTGCTTCTGTCCCTATCCTTTCTCTCGTATATGTCGAGATAAAGGCGTTTGTCGTTTTGGTCGTATCTCAAAAACCTCGTGGTTTTGACCTTGTGCGAGCGACGAAAACTGAAAATGGTGAGCCAGCCCAAAAACTCGTTCTTTGCATGTCCGCCCGCAACGTAAAGATACTTTGCGTCGTAAGCGGCTTTCTTCGCTTGTTTTTTTGCTCTCTTCTTTGCCTTTGCAGTGATGTCGGCGACGTTCTCTTTGGCAAGCGCAAGTTTTGCTTCTCTTTCCTCGCGCTTGATTTTTTTGTCGAGTTCCTCTCGCCTTTTTTCGAGTTGCGCGTATTTTTGGTCGAAAATATCTCTTTTTGCAAGATTGTCGATAGCCGTAAATATGCGTCGTTTCATATGCCTTTCTCCGTTAAAAAGATGTGTGCGTTTTGCTTTTATATTGCAAAACAAGGTTTTTATCGCATAGTTTTGCAAATATAAACCTTGTTTTTGTGTTTGATGTGTGTTTTATGCCTTTTCCGCAAACGAGCCGTCTTTGGTGTCCTTGACGACGTAGCCGAGTTCGTTTATCTTGGCTCTTATTGCGTCCGCGCTCGCCCAGTCCTTGTTGGCTTTTGCAACCTTGCGTTGCTCCACGAGGTCGAGAACTTCTTGCGGAATCGCACCCTCTTTTGCCTTTTGCTTCTGCTCGTAGTATGCGATAAAGTCTTTGGGATTGCTTCTGAAAAGTCCGAGCAAATCGTAAGTTTTCACAACCTGTTTCGCGTCCGCAACCGCATCGGAATCGCCCGCTCTCAACTTCGCTCTTATGCCCTTGAATATGCCGAACAAGTCCGCAAGCGCCTTTGCCGTGTTGAAGTCGTCGTCCATTGCGCGATTGAAGCCCTCGTCAATCCACTTGCTTTGCTTGTCGCTCGAAAGTCCGCTTTCGTTCACCTCGTCAAGCACCTTGTAAAACTCGTACATATGCTTGTCCGCGTCGGGGAAAAGTTCGTTTGTGATGTTGATGTCGCCTCTGTAATTCGTCTGCAAAAGCGCATACTTTATCGTTTCGGGTTTGTACTCGTCAAGAAGGTCGGAAAGAAGCAAACTGTTGCCGAGCGACTTGCTCATCTTCTGTCCGTTGACCTTGATAAGTCCGTTGTGAATCCAGTACTTTGCAAACTGCTTGCCCGTGAGCGATTCGGTTTGCGCAATCTCGTTTTCGTGGTGAGGGAAGATGAGATCTCTGCCGCCGCCGTGAATGTCGATTTGATCGCCGAACGCCGCTCTGTTCATAGCCGAACATTCGATATGCCAACCGGGTCTGCCCTTACCCCACGGCGATTCCCAGTATATTTCGCCTTCCTTTGCCGACTTCCAAAGCGCAAAGTCGAGGGGATTGCGCTTGTTTTCCTCATTCTCTATACGCACGCTCTCATAGGCGTCCTCGAGCCTTCTGCCGCTGAGTTTGCCGTAGCCTGGGAAACTCTCGACGGAAAAATACACGTCGCCTCTGTCCGTTGCGTAGGCGTGACCTTTTTCTATGAGTTTGGACACGAAGTCGATGATATTGTCGATGTTGCAAGTCGCTTTGAGCCAAATGGTGGGGTCGTCAACCTCGAATTTGCGCATGAGTTTGTCGATGCGATCTATCATCATACTCGCGTATTCAAGAGGGGGTATGCCCGTTTCCTTTGACTTTGCGATGATTTTGTCGTCAACGTCCGTGTAATTGCGAGCGTAATTGACCTTGTAGCCGATTTTCTCGAAATACTTGCGGATGATATCGTAAATGAGCGCCTGATAGGCGTGACCGATATGCGCCTCGCCCGAAACCGTGATTCCGCACGCGTACATATTGATTTGACCTTCGTGAATGGGCGAAAAGTCCTCTTTTTTTCTCGTCAGCGTATTGTAAATTTTCATACGGAACTTTGTCCTTTTATTCCTGCGGTTTGTCCGCCTGAGATTTGTTTTGCTCGAATTGCGACTCGATTTCCTCCACTTCGGACGGAAGAACGTTGTCCTCGTCAACGGTTATGGAATACCTGCAAGAGCGCACGCCCAAAGCCTTTTCGAGGTCGTAAACGCGCTTGTTGAGCCTCAAAAACTCCTCCATAATGGGGTCGGGAAGAAGAATCTGATCCATATCCGCAATGCGCTTGCCGTCCTGCTTGACGACTCTTCCGGGAACGCCCACGACGGTCGAGTACGGCGGAACGTCTTTGAGCACCACGCTTCCCGCGCCGATTTTGCTGTGCGCGCCGATATGTACGGGGCCTAAAACCTTTGCTCCTGCGCACACCATGACGCCCTCGTCGAGGGTCGGGTGACGTTTGCCCGTGTCCTTGCCCGTGCCGCCAAGAGTTACGCCCTGATAAAGCACGCAGTTGTCGCCTATTTCGGTTGTTTCGCCTATGACGAGCCCCACGCCGTGATCTATGAATATTCCGCTTCCGATCGTGGCGGCAGGGTGAATGTCTACGCCCGTCTTTTCTTTTGCTTTGAACGCAATGTAAAGGGCGAGCGACTTCATGCCTTTGAGCCACAACTTGTGCGCATAACGATAAGCACACAGGGCTTTGTACCCTGTGTACGTTCGTCTTACGATCCTACTGCTCGTGGCGGCAGGGTCTTTTTGCATAATGACTTGCAAATCGCGCTTTTTTGCTTCGGAAATTTTCATATTTTCCCTTGATTATTCGGCGTCTTTATCCTTGTTTTCGGAAGGAGCGTTGTCTATTGACTCGCCGTTCTCGTTGCCCTCGGGTCTGTTTATCTTGGACGAAAACAGACTCTCGCCGCTCGACTCTTGACCGAACAAAGCGTTGATTTCGTCTTCGTAGATGGTTTCCTTCTCGTAAAGAGCCTTGACCATCGCGTCCATAATGGAGCGATTTTCTTTCAATATATTCAAAGCGACCTGATATTGCGTATCGATGATGGTTTTGACTTCCTCGTCGATTTTTGCCGCGACTTCCTCACTGTAGTTGAGGTGCGCCTGATAATCTCTGCCGAGGAACACCTCCTCGCTCGTGCCGAGATACATATTGCCGATAGATTCGGACATACCCCACTCGGTGACCATACGTCTTGCAAGTTGCGTGGCTCTTTGGATATCGTTCGACGCGCCCGTCGAGATGTCCTTGATGACGATCTCTTCCGCCGCGCGTCCGCCGAGCATCATTGCAATGTCGTCGAGCAGTTTGCCTTTGGTCATATGGTTGTCGTCGTTTTCGGGAAGGGTTATGGTGTAGCCCGCCGCCATGCCGCGAGGTATGATGCTCACCTCGTGTACGTCGTCGCAGTGCTTCATAAGTTTTGCGACGATTGCGTGTCCGCTCTCGTGATACGCGGTGATACGCTTGTCCGACTCGGTGATAAGACGAGATTTCTTTGCAGGACCCGCCATAACTTTGTTGACAGCCTCGCTGATGTCCTTCATCGTGATAACCTTTCTGTTTGCTCTCGCCGCCAAAATCGCGGATTCGTTGAGGATGTTCTCGATGTCAGCGCCCGTAAATCCGGGGGTAAGCCTTGCAAGCGACTTGAAATTGATGTCGGACGCAAGCGGTTTGTTGCGAGAGTGAACTTTGAAGATTTCCTCTCTGCCCTTGACGTCGGGAACGTTGACGTAAATTTGTCTGTCAAATCTGCCCGGACGCATAAGAGCGGGGTCGAGAATATCCGCACGGTTTGTCGCCGCCATAACGATGATGGAACTGCTTGCCTCGAAACCGTCCATTTGAACGAGAAGTTGGTTGAGGGTTTGTTCTCTTTCGTCGTTGCCGCCGCCGAGACCTGCGCCGCGTTGACGACCCACTGCGTCAATTTCGTCGATGAAGATAATGCAAGGCATATTCTTTTGCGCTTGCTCGAACAAATCTCTCACTCGCGACGCGCCCACGCCTACGAACATTTCCACAAAGTCCGAACCGCTAATCGAGAAGAACGGAACGTTCGCCTCGCCAGCAACCGCCTTTGCAAAGAGCGTTTTGCCCGTGCCCGGAGGTCCTACGAGAAGAACGCCGCGAGGAATACGCGCGCCTATATCCGTATACTTTTTGGGGTGTTTGAGGAAGTCCACGATTTCTTGTAATTCCTGCTTTTCTTCCTCTGCGCCCGCAACGTCGTTGAATCTGACTTTGATGTCGCGCACTTGGTTCGCTTTGGTCTTGCCGAAGTTGAGGGCTTGACCTTGCGCTCCTGCGCTCTTTCTCAATACGACCATAAATATGCCGAAAAGCGCGGCGTAAAGAATGAGCGGAACGAGAATGCTGGAAAGAAGCGAACCGCTGGACGGGTCGTCGTATCTCACGGTCACGCCGTCAAGCAAGCCTGCTTCGGTAAATTCCTTGATGACTTCGGAAAAAGCGACTCTGCCTTGCGTGTTGACAAAATAGCCGTAGCCTCTGTCGCCTGTCTTTTGTATGTTGGCAGAATAACTGCCCTCGATGTAAATCGCCTGAATTTCGCCGCGTTTGAGCATCTCTACGAAACTGTCTTCCGTGCCCTGATAGTTTATTTCGGTGGGTCTTGTCAGTTCATACGCGATAACGAACGCGATGATGACGAGAAGTATCACGCCGACGATAATGAGTGTGCGTCTTGTGGTTGGTTTCATCTATCCTCCTGAAATCGACGCGGTGCGACGATTCCGCAATAATCATATATTATGTTCTACATATTATAAAAATTAAATACGAAAAAGTCAACGCAACAAGAAAT
>CAVKTQ010000011.1:0-3945 GCA_963659105.1 Firmicutes bacterium CAG:238
CGCGTGGGGCAACACTGACGCGATTGACTTCGTAGCAATCGCTAGTTCGTTGCAAGCAACGAACGGCAGACGGGCTGTTTGCAATACAAATCGGCTGAAAGCCGTGCCACCGTCCTTTGTGTGCCAGCTACGCACCCAAACGGCACAGTCGGACGGTACGAATCGTCAAGCTCGGCGCTCCCTTTCCTCGCCGCCTTGCGGCTCGTGTTCTATCCTCGCAATAAGGGGAATAGAAATAAAAAATACATTTTTTCAAAATAGATATGACAGACAAAAACACAAAAAACAAAGAGCCGAAACAAAAAAACGTTATCGACAGAAAGACCAAAATCGTGCGTAGGACAAGTATCGGCGGACAAGCCGTTCTCGAAGGCGTTATGATGAAGGGCGCGCGCTCTATAGCGACCGCCGTTCGCACTCCCGACGGCGATATTACCGTCGAAAGCAAGTACGTCAAGGACGCAAAACAACGCAATGCGTTCTTGCGTTTGCCGTTCGTAAGAGGCGTGGTCAATCTTTTCACCCAACTCTTTCAGGGTACGGGCATTATGATGCGTTCTGCCGAGGTGTACGGCGATTATGCAGAGCCGTCCAAACTCGACAAATGGATGGCTGACAAACTCAAAATCAATCCGATGAACGTGCTTATGGGCTTCTCGGTGGTTTTGGGCGTACTGCTTGCGGTGGGGCTTTTTGTGTTTTTGCCCAACTTCCTTGCTTCGCTCATATGCGACAACATAGCGGCAATCGCTTCCTCATCGCTCAAAAGCCTTTGGTACAGTCTCATCGAGGGCGGCATTATGCTTTTGATTTTCATATCCTACATTCTTCTCGTCACGCTTATGAAAGACGTGCGAAGAGTGTTTATGTATCACGGCGCGGAGCATAAGGTCATCTCATGCTATGAAAGAGGGCTCGACCTCACCGTCGAAAACGCAAAGCATATGCCGAGAGAACACTCTCGGTGCGGAACGACGTTCCTGTTTTTCGTGATAGCGGTGAGCATAATGGTTTTCGTGCTTGTCAACTTTATGATTGAGAAGTGCGGACTGGTCGTATCGAGCGACGTCGGCGGCGCAAAGGTTTTGAACGCGCTTATAAAACTCGGATTCAAACTGTTGTTCCTGCCCGTCGTCGCAGGCATATCCTACGAACTTTTGAAGTTGCTTGCAAAGAGCGATTGCCTTTTTGTGCGCATCCTTCGCGCTCCCGGTATGGCGCTTCAAAAACTTACTACGAAAGAGCCTACCGACGATATGCTCGAAGTGTCGCTCACGGCGTTCAAAACCGTGCTTGCGATGGACGAAAATCCAAATCTTGAAGAAAGACAATTCGATATAAAAGTGCCTTACGGCGTTGCAAGAGCCAAACTACAAAACATCGCAAAGGGCGCTGACGAGGCGGATATAGACTGGTTGCTCGTCGAGGTTACGGGCAAAAAGAGAAGCGAACTTCAATCTCTCAAAACCCTCGCCAAAACCGAGTTCGACAACGCGGAAGCCATCGCAAAGCGTATGTCGGACGGCACGCCTCTTCAATATGCGCTGGGCTATTGCGAATTTTACGGCATAAAGATTGCCGTCAACAAAAACGTGCTTATTCCTCGCCCCGAAACCGAAGAACTCGTCGAAAAGGCGATTGCGACGATAAAGGAGAAACAGACGCAATGCGACGTTCTCGACTTGTGTACGGGAAGCGGCGCGATTGCGGTTGCGATTGCAAAGAACACCAATGCGAAAGTGAGCGCGTGCGACGTGAGCGTGGGCGCGATAGACGTCGCGCTTGCAAACTCGCTCAACACGGGCGTTCGAGTGGACTTTTCAAAGGGCGATATGTGGGGCGCGGTGGCAAACAAGACGTTTGACGTCATAGTGTCCAATCCGCCGTACATTCCGACGTCCGACGTTCAAAAACTCGATTCAAAAGTCAAGGACTTCGAGCCGCAACTCGCGCTTGACGGCGACAGCGACGGCTTGAAATTCTACCGCATAATCGCAAACAAACTCGACGAACATCTCAAAGACGACGGCGTGCTTCTTTTGGAATTCGGCGCGGGACAGGCGGACGATATAAAGGGGATATTCGAGGGCTACGACGTAGAAATTGTCAAAGATATAGAGGGGCTCGACCGCATCGCAGTGGTGAAAAGAAAATGAAAATATCCGACGGTATGCTTCAAAAATTAGATAAAATCGAGGCTCGCTACGAAGAAGTGGGCAATCTTTTGTCTTTGCCGCAAAACATATCCGACCAAGAGAAATTCAAGTCGCTTTCAAAGGAGCATTCCGACCTCGCCCCGATTTGCGAGATTTACGGCGTATACAAAAAGCATAAGCAGGATTTCGAGGATTGCGAGGGTATGGCGGCGGCGGAAACCGACCCCGATATGAAAGCGTTGCTAAAGCAAGAACTCGACGAATTGCGCGAGGCTCTCGATAAGGACGCAAGCGACCTCAAAATATCTCTTTTGCCAAAAGACCCCGACGAGGACAACAACGTCATTATGGAAATACGCGCGGGCGCAGGCGGAGACGAGGCGGCTCTTTTCGGAACGGAACTTATGAAAATGTACCGCCACTACGCCGAAAACAACCGCTGGAAAGTCGAGGAAGTCAATATGAACTACACCGAACTCGGCGGCGCAAAGGAACTCGTTTTTATGATAACGGGCAAGGGCGTATACGGCAAACTCAAATTCGAGAGCGGAGTGCATAGGGTGCAGCGCGTTCCCGAAACAGAGTCGCAAGGCAGGGTGCATACGTCAACCGTCACGGTTGCGGTGCTTCCCGAAGCGCAAAACGTTGAGGTCAACCTCAACGAAAACGACATAAAAGTGGACACATATCGTTCGGGCGGCGCAGGCGGACAGCACGTCAACAAGACGGAAAGCGCAATCCGAATGACGCATATTCCCACGGGCATAGTTGTGGAGTGCCAAGACGAAAGAAGTCAGATTAAAAACAGAGAGAAGGCGCTCAAAGTGCTAAAATCCCGAGTGTACGACTTCTACCGCTCGCAAGCGGAAAAGGAATACGCAGAAAATCGCCGTGCGCAAGTGGGCACGGGCGACAGAAGCGAGAGAATCCGCACCTACAATTTTCCGCAGGGAAGAGTCACCGATCACCGCATAGGGCTCACCCTTTACAATATAGACAAGTTTATGCTCGGCGACCTTGACGAAATGATTTCCGCGCTTCAAATCGCGGTGCAGAATAAAATGCTCGAAAACATCGAGTGACGGAGGGCAAATGATAGTCGAATACAACAAGCGCAACCACCTTCTTGAAGAACACACATACAAACCGTCCTTGCAAGACGTTGCTCGTCCAAACCTTCACAGACAAATTTTTACCTATGGTAAAATCCCCAAAATCGCGTTCAATATGCGCCACGTTCCTATGGAATGTCCAAAGGAACTGTACATATCCGACACGACTTTCCGCGACGGTCAACAGGCAATGGAACCATTCAAAGTCAAGGACATCGTGGAACTTTACAAGATGCTCCACAAACTCGGCGGCAAGAACGGAGTGATAAGACAGAGCGAATTTTTCCTTTACAGCGACAAGGACAAAGAAGCGGTCAAAAAGTGCCTCGAACTCGGCTATGATTTTCCGGAAGTCACGAGTTGGATTCGCGCAAACGAAAAGGATTTCGAACTCGTAAAGCAATTCGGAATCAAGGAAACGGGCATACTCGTGAGTTGCTCGGACTATCACATTTTCAAAAAAATGAATATGACGCGCCGTCAGGCGTTGGACAAGTATTTGTCCGTCGTCAAGATGGCTCTCGACAGAGGAATCGTGCCTCGCTGTCACTTCGAGGACATCACGAGAGCGGACTATTTCGGATTTGTCGTTCCGTTTGCAATCGAACTTATGAGATTGTCAAGAGAAAGCGGAATCCCCATCAAAATCCGCGCTTGCGACACTATGGGCTACGGCG
>CAVKTQ010000011.1:3955-24029 GCA_963659105.1 Firmicutes bacterium CAG:238
GACTTATCCCGGCACTTCTATGCCTCGAAGCGTGCAGGGCATAATTTACGGTTTCCGTTACTACGCACAAGTGCCGTGCGAGCAACTCGAATGGCACGGTCACAACGACTTTTACAAGGCGGTCACCAACAGCGCGACGGCGTGGTTGTACGGTTGCTCGACGGTCAACACGACCTTGCTCGGCATAGGCGAGCGCACGGGCAATACGCCTCTTGAAGCGATGGCGATAGAGTATGCGTCGCTAAGAGGCACTACAAACGGAATGAACCTCGAAGTCATAAGCGAGATTGCCGACTATTTCGAGGACGAAATGGGCTATCACATTCCGCCTCAAACGCCGTTTGTGGGCAAAAATTTCAACGTCACAAAGGCGGGTATCCACGCCGACGGTATGCTCAAAGACCAAGAGATTTACAACATTTTCGACACCGAAAAGATTTTGGGCAGAGCGCCGAGAGTCGTCGTTGACGCGTTCAGCGGACTTGCCGGAATCGCGTACTGGATAAACGCATACTATGAGTTGCCAACCGAAGAAAAAGTGCAAAAGGGCGACGAACTCGTGACAAAAATCAAGGAATTTGCGGACAAGGAATACGCCTTGGGGCGCACAACCGCCATAAGCGACAGGGAACTCGACACGATGATATCTTTGCTCGATCCGCAAAGGCACGCATACTTCCTTTCAAAGAGCAAAAATCAATGATTTCGACCGTCGATTTTCGCCGCGCGGAAAAATGTGCGCGATTTTGAAAATTGCGGCTTGAAATCGGATAAGTTTTTATATATAATATAGTCGAATATAAATATAAGCGGAGGGCTTATGATAAAATTTATCACTGGTGCCAAAGGCACGGGCAAAACCAAAATCATCATCGATATGGCAAACGACAACGTTGCAACCGCAAAAGGCGACATCGTTTTCGTGACCGACACCGACAGATATATGTACTCTCTCAATTATAGAGTTCGTATGGTCAACGCCAAACAACTCAAAAAAGGAGACGCACCCGTAAGCGAAGAAGCGCTCATCGGCTTCCTCAAAGGCTTGCTCGCAGGCAATCACGACATCGAAACGCTCTACATAGACGGCGCGCACAGAATGCTCGGCAAGACCGTCTTCGAGATGAAAGACTTCTTTGACGACCTCAGAGAAATCGCAAAGAACACTGACACCAGATTTGTGGTTACGGTGAGCGAAAACGAGGAAAATTTCCCTGATTTCATTCGCGCATAAGAATTGCGTACACCAAAAAAGATGAAATACACTTGTACCAGAAACTCAAAAATCGAGATTTCGGCAAGCGAGGCAATCGTAAAAGGCATTTCGGATGACGGCGGACTTTTCGTTCCGTCGTCATTCCCGATTTTAAGTCTTGCCGACATCGAAAATCTCATTCCGCTCGATTATCCCGAACGTGCGGCGAAAATTTTGTCTATGTACATGGACGAGTTTTCTTTCGAGGAACTTTTGGGATATGCCAAACGCGCCTACAACCGCTTCGACGACGACGCGGTATGTCCTCTCGTCAAGGTCGAAGACGAACTCTATATGCTCGAACTTTGGCACGGACCGACTTGCGCCTTTAAGGACATCGCGCTTACGCTCTTGCCCTATCTTCTCACCGCAAGCAAGAAAAAACTCGGCATAAAAGAGCAAACTCTCGTGCTTACCGCAACGAGCGGCGACACCGGCAAAGCCGCGCTCGAGGGGTTCAAGGACGTAGAAGGCACGCACGTCGTGGTGTTTTATCCGTCAAGCGGCGTGAGCGAAATGCAACGCTTGCAAATGGTCACGCAACAGGGCGGCAACGTTCACGTTTTCGGCATAAAAGGCAACTTCGACGACGCTCAATCGGCGGTGAAGAGAGTTTTCAACGACAAGGAAACCATAGACGCGCTCAAAGCAAAAGGCATTGCGATGTCTTCTGCAAATTCCATAAACTGGGGCAGGCTCGCTCCTCAAATCGCCTACTATATTTCCGCTTACTGCGACCTTGCGGACAGCGGCGAAATAGAACTCGGCGACAAGATTAACTTTGCCGTGCCGACGGGCAACTTCGGCGACGTGCTTGCGGGATATTATGCCTATCGTATGGGCTTGCCCGTCGAAAAGTTTATCGTTGCGTCAAACGCAAACAATGCGCTCACCGACTTTTTCAACGACGGCGTGTACGACGTGAATCGCGTGTTCTACAAGACGATGTCGCCGTCAATGGACATTTTGGTGTCGAGCAATCTCGAAAGACTTATATACGAGATTTGCGACCGCGACGACGAAAAAGTGCGTAAGCTCTACGACGGCCTCAAAAAGACGGGCAGATTCGAGATAAACTTCGACGAGGTGAATCTCGACAATTTCGTCGCAGGTTGGGCGGACGAGGAAGACACGAAAAACGCCATTTCCACGTTCTTCGACCTCGACGACTACATTATGGACACCCACACGGCGGTTGCGGCAAGCGTGTTTAACGACTATTCTTGCGAAACCGACGACGAAACCCCGACCGTCGTTTTGTCTACCGCAAATCCGTATAAATTCCCGACCGACGTGCTCGGCGCACTCGGTTCGAGAGAGAAGGATTCGTACAAGGCGATTGTCAAACTTTACAATCTCACCGCGCTCGAATGCCCCGATTGCATACTCGAACTCGAAGGCGCAAGAGAGATTCACACCAAAGTCATCGACAGGACGGAAGTCAAGAAAACCGTGCTCGAAGTGGCGGACGGAATCACCGCATAAATCCGCCCGATACGATAAAAAGCATAAAATCAAGCGTAAAAAATACGGCGAAAACGCAATAAAAATCGGCATAAAACGAGGGTAAAATGTGTAAGACTGCCGCAAAAATCCCGACAATCCGCAATATGGAAATCGACGGCGAGTTTTAAGGATTGTTTAAGACAAAGAGTATATTATTATACAAAGAGGCAACAAAATGTTCGGATACGTTATTCCCGATAAACTCAATATGTATATCAAGGATTTCAACGTGTTTCAATCCTTTTATTGCGGACTTTGCAAGACGCTCGGCGAAACCGGCGCGGAATTTACGAGGCTTTGCACAAATTACGACGTGACTTTTTACAACGTGCTTTTGCATTCGCTCACCAACACGCCCGTGACATTCGAGCGCAAGTTGTGCGCCTACAACGGCAAGAAAAAAGTTGTCGTCAAGACTGACGAACTTTCAAAAAAGATTGCCGACATAGCCGTTATGCTCGTATACTACAACCTCGAAGACGACGTATACGACGGCAAAAAGTCGCGCGCGATTGTCAAAAATATGCTCGCGCCTCGCAAGAAAAAAGCGGCGAAAAGGCTCGGACAAATCGACGAAATGATGCAAAAAAGTTTTTCGGATTTGAGGAAACTCGAAAAGGAAAACTGCGACAGTATTGACCGAGTTGCCGACACTTTTGCAACGCTTATGCGCGATATGACGAGGCTTTTGATAAAGACCGACGACAATATCGACACGTTTTGCTACAATCTCGGCAGGCTCATATATTTGCTCGACGCCGTTGACGACGTTGAAAAGGACAGCAAGTCCTCAGAGTATAATCCGCTTGTGCTGAATTACGGCAAATGTACACAAAAGCAAGATTATCTTGCCAAAAACGCAGATGAACTCTCGTTTTTGCTCAATTCGACCTACAATAAGATGGTAGGCTCATACAACGCCATGGACATAAAAATGTACGAGGGCGTGTTGAGCAACACAATATATCTCGGAATAAAGATGCAATTGGAGCGACTGCTCAAAGGAGAAGATAAATGCCGAATGACCCGTTTGTGATTCTTGGCGTAAGCAAGGACGCATCTCAAAGCGAAATTCTCGAAGCGTACAAACAAAAACGCGCCTATTATCAGGAGCGTGTTTTCGACGAGGGCGACGAGGGCGCGCAAGCGGCGCGTATGCTCACGCAACTCGACGATGCTTATCAACAAGCAATGGAACTTTCTCATGAGTCCGCAACCGTCACGGGCGAGGGCGATTCGTCCTTCGACGCCGTGCGCAACGCGATTCGCAACAAGGACGTCGAAGGCGCGCAACGCGCTCTTGACGAAATATCCTATCGCGGCGCCGAGTGGCACTACTATCAGTCCATTGTCTTCTATGAGAAAAATTGGCTCAACGACAGCAAAAAGCAACTCGAAATGGCAATCGAAATGGACCCGTCCAACGACAAGTACACTCGTGCCTTGAACAACCTCAAAAAGAAAATCGACGGTTCTCGTCCCTATGACAAGCAAGGCTCGCAAGGCGTTTACGGCAAATCCGACCAAACTTCCGACCGCACCTATACCCAGCGCGATTCCGATGTTGCCGACGGACTTTGCAAGGCTTGTCAAGCGCTTTGGTGTGCGGATTGTTGTTGTGAGTGTATGGGCGGCGACCTCATCCGTTGCTGCTAAAACACGCTATTGAGCGAATAACATCGTCAACAACGCTTGTCTGTCAACTCATTTACGATTTGTAAATTAGGGTTGCCATTCAAGCATTGTTTCCTTGTTCTTCATCTCAATATCGCATTTTACAATAAAACACGCCATTGAACAACGCGTCAGCGCACCTCGCCCGTCAATTCACGTACGGCTTAGTACGTTAGGATTGCCGTTCGAGGCGTGCGCTTCCTTGTTTGACGCTCAAATAACGAATTTTATAAAAACGCGCTATTGAGCGAACAACTGCGTCTGCGAGTGACAAACGGTCGCTGTGGCAATGGCAACAGACAAACTTGTCTATTGCCAAGAGCCACGCTTGTTTGTCACTCTACTAACCGCGCAAGCCCTCTTTACTCTCAAAATGAGACGGACAAAAACTCAAACCGCAATTCCGTGCGAGTGCTTGCTTGGTGAGGTGCACGCAAGCGGTTAAACGAAAACTTATTCAAGGCGTACTTATAAACGGTATGTGTGACTTCGCAGACGGAACACGAGCCGCAAGGCGGCGAGCCTATGAGCGCCGAGCTTTCGTCACGCACAAGCCCATTTGCTTCAACTGCAACTTGTTGCAGTTGTTCGCCTTTGTGCTTTGCGTTCCTCTTCCCACACGCCAAAAACTGCGCTTTCATCATATAACGCAAACGCAAGTTCGCTTGTTTTTGACGTGCGGGAACCCTTGTGCGTGTAGTACAAGCGACTGCGCCGTTTGGATGCGAAGCTGGCGCACAAAGCGCAGTGGCATAATAAGTGAAATGCCCCTATCTATGCGAGTGCCGTCTGTCTCCCCCACGAACGACGATAACCTATGTAGAGAAATGTCCCTAACTGAGTGGTGGGAGAAAAGCCCGAGAGGGAAAGAGGGGGTGCATCTATTTAGAGTACACGCCGCTCACTCTTGTATAGGAAGAACAAAACACATGAGGAAGGGGGAAGCTTCAATTATATATGAAACGCAATCGTAAGAAAATTTCACGACAAGAGGCGGTATACCGCGTGGCTCTCGCCGGCATAAGCGCGGCGGTGGCTTTGCTGATGGTTTGGCTCGGCGTCGTCGTGAGGGTCAGCACGGTTGCTTTTTTTATTGCCGCCTCGGTCGCGCTTATGGTTCCGCTCTCTCAAAAGTACTACCTTTCGTCGGTACTTGCCTACGTCGCGTCGGCAGGACTTTCGTTTCTTGTTTCCGGCGACGTTTTTTCGGTTATGGGCTATGTCGTGTATTTTGGACCGATGGCAATCATCTCGGGCGTTATGCTCAATCACAAGGACAAAATCAAGTGGTGGGTTCAACTCATAGTCAAAATCGTTTACATCAACGGCGCGCTTGCGCTTTTGTACTTCGTGTGTCACAACATCGTGCTCGATTCGTCCATAATCGACAAGGTGCAGTACTGGATGATTGCTTTGTTCGGCACGGCGATTCTGGTTGCGCTCGATTATGCGTTGCAGTTCATCTACAAGCGTATTGCGATACTTGTCGGCAGGGCGTTGCGCAAAAACGAACGTCGTCGTAAGCCCGAATCCCAAACGACGGATTCCGACGATTCGGACGAGGAAATACGTCCCGACGGCGATTCCCCTTTCGACGAGTTTTCGCACGATTATTCGCAGAAAAACAACGGATGCGGCAGCGGCGATAACGGCGACGGAAAAAGCGACAACAACGAGGATAACGGCGATAGCGAGAACGACGGCGCAAACGACAAATAAAACGATGATATAAAATGCTAAAACAAACTAAGAAGCGGATAGAATCCGCTTTTTGTATGTTTTTGCTGTTTGGCGAAAATATTTATGGTTTTTAATCGCTCGAACGGGCGATTTTTTGTGCAGTTTTTTAGATTTTATAGGTCGAAAAAACGTTATAGGTCGAGAAAATCCACGCCGGCAAGAAGCACATTTTCGATCTTTCTGTTTTTTAGAGAGTAATATATGATTTTTCCGTCGCGGCGTTGGGTCACGATGTCCGCCGCGCGCAAAAGCCGCAGTTGGTGCGAGCAAGTGGTTTGATTTATGCCGAGTATTCTTGACAAATCGCTCACGCACATTTCGCTTATGCAGAGTGCGCAGATGATTTTGTTTCGCGTTGCGTCCGAGCAGGCGGAAAAGAATTCCGCAAGCGAATGGAGCGTTGCGTTGCGGGGGATGTAGTCGAGGACGGTTTGCTCGTCGATGTAGTCGATTTTCGTTTCCATACATAGATTTTAGCGCATATATGAGGACGAAGTTTTTGTAACTTTGGCGCATTTTGCGACATATTGTGGTAAAAAGTCAAAGAGGTTGCGTATGTTTGAAGACAACTGGTATCTGTTTTTGCTCATCGTGATGATTGCTTTCGTGTCTGACGGCGATTTTTCAAAGAAAGAAACGGCGGTAATGCTTGCGGTGCTTGCCGCGCTTGCGTTCACCAACGACGCCGATTCGGGCGCAACGACAAGCACGACGACGAGCGCAAGCAACTGTTTTTGCAACAAGACGTCAAATTGATTGAGTTTTGCCATTGATTTTGCCTTCGGATAAAGGTATAATATCCGTGAGGTGAATTATGAAAAAGAAAGGCAAAATCGCGTTGATTGCGGTGCTTTGCGTGTTGTTTTGCATCGGCATTATCTCAGGCTCTATGGCTGGCGTGGCGAGCAAGGCAATCGACAATCGAAATCCCGACGAATTTTTGAGCAAGTGGATGAGTTATGTGCGCGACGACGTGCTTTTGAGCAACGTCGTTATAGCAGGCTCGCACGACGCAGGCTCGCAGGATATGATGTGGGCGGCAAAGACGCAGGATAAAACCATAAAGGAACAACTTTCTTGCGGCGCAAGATATTTTGACATACGAGTTCAGTATAAAAACGGAAAATATGTGATATTCCACGCTTCTATGACGGGCGAGGATTTCGAGCCTATCGTGGACGACATCAAAGAGTTTTTGCAAAGCAATCCGAGCGAAACCCTTATTCTCGATTTTCAGCATTTCAAAGGCGGCAGCGCGGCAATGGAAGGAACAGACCGAATCATAAGCCAAAAACTTGCAGGACTTATGGTTGAAAACGACAGCGAGCAATCCGACCTCGATTTTGTCAAATCGCTCACGCTCGGCGATATAAGGGGCAAGGCTATCGTGTTTTGGGGCAACGAGTTCGGCACAAAGGAAACCACCGACTATATCGACGGCAAAAACTATCTGTTCCAAAGAAACAATGACGACGGCACAAGAAGCGGCAGTTCGCTCCAATCTTTCTACAGCGGCACGCTCAACAGAAAACCGTCCAGGGCGTATCTCGAAAAGGCGATACCGACCTACGTCCAAAAGTACAAACAGAGTGAGGGTGGATTGTTTGTTATGCAAATGCAGCTCACAGACCCGATTTTGATAATAGGTCCGAAATTTTATGAGGGTACGCACAACGAAAACGCAACGAGGTTTATTTCGACGCTCGAAGGCAAAGATTACTTCGATTGCGTAAACATCATAATGCGAGATTTTCTCGGCGCAGGCAAATGCAAGCAAATAATATCGCTCAACATCGCCAAAGGCACGCTCAAAGACGGCGTGAAAGACGATTTTGCGGCGATGTGCGCATAAAACACGAATCGTATTGTATACCAATACAAAACGTATTGAAAATCGATTAAAACGGCAAATAACGGCTGTATTGCGATTGTGAAAATACGACATAAAACACGAAGCGTGTTGTGAAAAAACGATTTATGCGTCAATCGATATGAAACACGATTCGTGTAATAATACAAAACAGAGTCAAAATGGTTGATTTCAAGGCAAAAATAAAAGACGTTCCCGACAATCCGGGCGTTTACATGATGCTTGACGAGCAAGGCGAGATTATTTATGTCGGCAAGGCTAAAAATCTCAAAAACAGACTTCGCTCGTATTTTTTCAACCTGTCCAACCGTACGGCAAAGGTTATGGCGATGCTCCGGCACGTCGCCGATTTTCGCTATATCATTTGCGCAAGCGAAGTTGACGCGCTTCTGACAGAAAACAACCTCATCAAAAAGCATACGCCGAGATACAACATTCTTCTTAAGGACGACAAGGCGTATCCGTTTTTGCGAATCGATATGCGCGAGCAGTATCCGACGATAGAACTCGTTCGTAAACTCAAAAACGACGGCGCAAAGTATTTCGGTCCGTATATGCAATCCGTCAACATTCGCGACATATTCGACCTCATTCACACGGCGTTTCCCATCCGCGAGTGCAGCAGGGATATGTCAAAACCCTCTCGTCCTTGCCTCAATATGCACTTGGGACGTTGCCTTGCGCCTTGCGCCCGAAAAGTCAGCGAGCAAGAGTATAAAGCGCAGATGCAAAAGGTCATCGACTTTTTGAGGGGAAACGACAAGGAAGTCGAGCTCACGCTCACCGAAAAGATGACGAAGTTTGCAAAGGAAGAAAACTTCGAGGTTGCGCTTAATTATCGCAATAAACTCGCGCTTTTGGACAAACTCGTGCGCAAGCAGGTCAGCGCGCTTCCCAAAGACTTCGATCTCGACATATTTGCGTTTGAAACGAACGGCATAATTTCTGCAATCGGTATGCTCGTCGTGCGCGCCGGCAAACTCGTGGGCGGAGAAAACGTAATCGTGGATTCTTGCGACGAGGACATCGCAAGTTACCTTTTGCAGTATTATCAGAACAACGCGCCGCTTTGCGACGAAATCGTCACCGACAACGTCGAGGATACGGAATCGCTCGAAAAGGCGGTCAATTCGCTTTGCTCGCATACGGTCAGGGTGGTAGAACCGAAGCAAGGCGCGAGAAAACAACTTCTCGAACTTGCGCACTCCAACGCCTTCGACGCTATGACAAAGCACGGCACGCAAGAGGAAAGAAAAGTGCTTCGCACGCAAGGCGCGGTGAAGCAACTTGGCGAACTGCTCAATCTCAAAACCTTGCCGAATCGTATGGAATGTTACGACATCTCGCACATATCCGGCACGGACAAAGTGGCGAGTATGGTGGTTTTCGAGGGCGGCGAACCCAAAAAATCGCACTATCGCAAGTTCAAAATCAAGACGGTTGCGGGCAACAACGACTTTGCGTGTATGAAGGAAGTGCTTATACGCAGGCTCAACGAAATCGCAACCAGCGAGGACGAAAGTTTTGCGTCCATACCCGACCTTTTGGTCATCGACGGCGGCAAAGGACAACTTGCATACGCAATGGAAGCGCAAAGGGAAACGGGCAGAGAGGACATCGAAATTTTGTCGCTCGCAAAGCGTGAAGAAGAAGTGTTTTTGGGCAGCGCGCCCACAACGTCGGTCTTACTTCCAAAAGACAGCGTCGCGCTTCAACTTTTGCAGCGAATCCGTGACGAAGCGCACCGCTTTGCAATCACTTTCCACCGCAATTTGCGAAGCAAACACTTGAGCGAAAGCGCGTTGATGTCCATTCAGGGAGTGGGAAAAACTCTGTGCGCAAGGCTCATAAAAGAGTTCGGTTCGGTTGAGGAAATACGCCTCAAAACACCCGAAGAAATCGCAAAAGCGGACGGCGTTTCACTCTCTCTTGCAGAAAGAATAATCCGAGCGTTAAACAACGGCGAGAACAAAACCGAAGACGCAAACGAAGATGTAAAGGAAGACGGCAAAGACGATTCGAAACTTGCTTCGGCGGTTGAATCGCAAGTCGGTTCATAAGAAAAATTAGAGCGATTTGTGAAAAAATTGCTCGAAAAAACGTCAAAAAAACCACTAAAAACGCATATTTTTTGCGATAAAATTTTGATAAAAGGCGATGAAAATCGTCTTTTTTCGTGCCGTTTTCATATAGTGAATCGTGGACATAAAAGAGTATATAAAAAGCCGAACGGGCGTATACGGCGCGTGGAAAAGCGCAAAGGAAATCTCGACGTTCAAAGGGGGCGGACAGGCGTTCGTTTTCTATCCGCAAAGCGTGGGAAAAGCGATTGAATTGATCGGCGTTTTGAAGGAAGAAAACGTGGATTTTTCAATGCTCGGAAGCGGCTCGAACACGCTTGTTTGCGACGGAAATCGCAGTCGGGTTTTGGTGTGCCTGAAAGGGCTTTGCGGCGTAAAAATCGAGGGCGAAACGGTTGTTTGCGAGGGCGGCGCAAGCGTTGCGAAAATACTGTTCGAGGGGAGAAAAAGAGGACTCGGCGGTCTTGAATTTTTGAGCGGTGTGCCTTGCACTCTTGGCGGCGCGCTAAAAATGAACGCAGGCGCATTTTCGTCGCAAATCGGCGATTATGTGACAAAAATCGACATATTAAACCTTGATTGCGCAAATTGCGACAAAAATTGCACGCAAAATCGCATACGAGAAATAAGCGTAAATTCAAAAGACTTTGCGTATAGAAAAGGCGTGGACGGAATCGTGCTTAAAGCCGAGTTGAAACTTGCAAGAAAGAGTGCCGATCAGTCTATAAAAGAGGCAAGAGAGTATCTTGCCAAAAGGCAGGCGAAACAGCCGAGTTTGCCCTCTTTGGGAAGCGTGTTCAAAAACGGCAAAATACCGAGCGGAAAACTCATTGAAGATTGCGGCTTGAAAGGCGTGAAAATCGGCGGCGCACAGGTGTCGCAAAAGCACGCGAATTTCATTGTCAACACGGGCGGCGCAAGCGCGAAAGATTATCTTGCTCTCGCCTCTCTTTGCAAAAAGGAGGTCTTTGAAAAGTTCGGAATACTTCTTGAAGAAGAGTTTGTCACAATCGAATGACGAAGAAAACGTTTTTACAAGATTGTATTTTTTATCAAAAGACGAATTGCAAAAGCAATAAACGAAGCGGCGATAGTTTTATAAAAGCGGAACGAAGGAAGAGGATAAATTAAAACAAAATTGTGACGGATTTGTGCAAATTTGTGGCGAAATTATATTGATTAATAAAGTTGTTTAATGTATAATGCAATTAAGTTTGCGCATATGCGCCGTGCGTCTGTATGCGTATGCGCACGAGGAAACTATGAAAATTTACGGCGACTATCACACCCACACATATGCAAGCGACGGACGGGCTACCCTCAAACAACAAGCGACGGCTGCCTCTTTGCTCGGCATACGCGAAATCGCCGTGACCGACCATAGTTTTGCAAGCACGATTTTTCATATGACGAGTCGCAAGTTCAAAAAGCAAAAGCAACAGGCGCAATCCCTTGATTTGCCTGTGAAAGTGCTGTGCGGGATAGAGGCGAATCTCGTCAATCCGCAAGGGGATATAGATGTGCCGAGCGACGTCATAAGAGAGTGCGACGTGCTTGCTTTGGGCTTTCATCGCTACATCGGTTTTAAGGGCGAAAAGCGCGGCGGTTATGCGAGGGTATGGCTCTTTCAAAACGGATTTTGCGGACCTGAAAAGAGAAAAAAACTCGTCGATGTCAACACGGCGGCGTACATCGAGGCAATGCGCAAGTTTCCCATAGACTGCATCGCTCACCTCAATCATCGCGCGCTCGTGGATGTCAAAAGAGTGTGCGAGGAAGCGAAGAAGCAAGGCGTTTATATCGAACTCAACGAAAAGCATCTAAACGCGCTCGAAGGGTCGGTTGCCGCGCTTGTGGAAAGCGGAGTGAACTTCATCGTCGGCACGGACGCTCACGATACGAAAAAACTCGGGAGAATGAGCAAAATCGAGGCGTTTGTCGAAAAATACGATTTGCCGAGAGAAAGGGTGTTCGGCATAGACGGAAGGAAGCCGACGTTTAAGGACAAAACAAGGTTCTGCGAGTAAAACGGAAAAACCGACTGCAAAAAGAATGCGTACAGGAAAACTGTTCTCAAGCGCGCGAAAAGGCGCAAAAATCGATTGAGAAAACGATTTAACGAAGAGGCAGTTTTCAAAGGGAAAATCGCAAGGCAAAGAGATAAATAACGGCGAAAAATCGACAGATAACGACGAAAGGAATAGATATGCAAAAAAGTTTCAAGGACAGCGCAAGAGAAGAATTGCTTGGCGTACTGCCTAAAAAACGAGATGAAGTCACGGCGTTTTTGAGCGCGCTCGCAAAGTCGTGCGGAAGCATAGAGATTGCAAAAAAAAGATACAATCTTTGCTTTTGGCTTGCCGACTACAACGAGGGCTTGAAGGTGGTGGAACTGCTCAAAACATTGTATCCTGCCGACTTCGAACTGACCCTCGACAAGACCAAAACGGGCGCAGAAGCGTGTTCGGTGCAAGTGCCGAGCGGTTTTTCGAAGCAGGCTATCGAGGACTTCGGACTTATGAAAATCAACGCCGACGAGTATCTTGCCTTCATCGAGGGCATACCGCAAGACGTGGTGACGACGATAGCGACGAAAGTTGCGTATTTCAAAGGGCTTTTTCTCGGTTGCGGAAGCGTGTATGTTCCATCTACGTCCGATCAAAGCGAAAAGAGAGACGGCTATCACTTCGAACTCCAACTTGACGACGACCTCTTTGCAGACGACGTTATGGAACTTTTGAGCGACCTTCGCATAAACACGCGTATGAGCGACAGAGGGGAACACAAACTCGTGTACGTCAAGGACAAGGACGAAATCGTCAAAGCGCTTGCCACTCTCGACCTTGCCGACTGCGTGTTGAAACTTAAATCCATAATCGACGAAAGGGAAACGGCAAACAGCCTCAACCGCGTGATAATCTGCGAAACGGCAAATCTCGACAAGACGTTTACGGCGGCGAGCAAACACTTGCTTGCGATAGGCGAATTGAGAAACAAGGATATGTTCGATTCGCTTCCCGTTCGGCTCAAAGAAACGGCGGACGCAAGAGCGGATCACCCCGAAGCGTCTTTGAGCGAACTTGCAGAGATTTTGGGCGTGAGCAAGAGTTGCCTTAATCATAGGCTGAGGAAAATAGTCGAAATGGCTAATCTCAATTAATAATTGAGTTGCGCCGAATGCAAAACACTTGTCACCCATCTTTTCGAGATGGCTTGACAAATATTTTGGCGCAAACGTCCTGTCACAAACAAATCAGAGCATTTGTTTGTGACGTAAGGGGTTGCAACTTTGAGGCGGCTCGGCAGTTGCAACGACAGAAGTTGATGCTCACAACGATTCTTCGTCGTTCCATAAAATACGGCTCCGCCTGTCTACGAGCAACGTTTGGGCGGCTATGAAGCCGAATGATTAAAAAGTAATCAGGCAGACGTCTTGCGAAACAAGATATAAAAGACAACCGAGTGCTGAACACTCACACAACAGACAGAATACACAACAATATATCACATAAGGTAAATATGACGGATTTTGTACATCTACATTTGCATACGGAATATAGTTTGTTGGACGGCGCGGTGCGCCTTTTGCAGGTTACGCAAGATCCGAACGACCCCAAAAAGACCATAAAAACTCACCCTCTTTGCGACGCTCTCAAAGCAAGGGGGATGGACGCTGTGGCAATCACCGACCACGGCAATATGTACGGCGTGCATACGTTTGTGTCCGTGCTTCGTCAAGACGGAATCAAGCCTATCATCGGTCAGGAATTTTACGTTGCCGAAGATATGTATGCAAAGACGGCGGACGTGATGAAACAGCGTTATCACCTCATTTTGCTCGCCAAAAACATGACGGGTTACAAAAACCTTATGAAACTCTCCTCGCTCGCGTTTGTGGACGGGATGTATGTAAAACCGCGTATCGATTTGAAGCATATAAGGGAGCATAGCGAAGGACTTATCTGCCTTTCGGCGTGTCTTGCGGGCAAAGTGCCGCACCTTCTTTTGCAAGGTAAGTACGAGGAAGCAAAGGCTGCGGCAATCGAGATGCGTGATATTTTCGCTCCCGGCGATTTTTATATCGAACTTCAGGACCATCGGTTGCAAGAGGACAAAATCGTGCTCAATCCGCTTTGCCAAATCGCAAGAGAGATAGGCGTGAAAGTGGTTGCCACAAACGACGTGCATTACATCGAAAAGGAAGACGCCGACATACAGGATACGATGATGTGCATAACGCTCGGTTGCAAAAAGAGCGAGATCAACGGCGCGAGATTCGAAACGGACGAGTTTTATCTCAAATCGGGCGACGAAATGGCGGAACTGTTCGGTTGGTGTCCCGAAGCCATTGCTACGACGAGAGAAATCGCAGACAAGGTGGACGGCGACTATTTTGTGACGAAACACGCCTCTATCATTCCTAAATACACCAACGAGGAAATGGGCGACCGCGACGAAGCGCAATATCTTCGCGACCTTGCCTACGAGGGCGTAAAGAAAAAATACGGATACATAAACGACGAAATCACAAAGCGTTTGGAATACGAACTGGGCGTTATCCACAAGTGCGGATTCGACGGCTACTTCCTTATCGTGTGGGACTACGTTCACGCGGCGCAACAAATGGGAATCCCCGTAGGACCGGGGCGCGGAAGCGGCTGCGGTTCTATCGTTGCGTACGGCATCGGCATAACCGACATCGACCCCCTCAAATATCAACTTCTTTTTGAAAGATTTTTGAGCGAGGAACGCGTTTCGATGCCCGACTTCGACGTGGACTTCTGCTTCGTCAGACGACAGGAAATCATAGATTATTGCATCAAAAAGTACGGCAAAGACAACGTTTCGCAGATTATCGCGTATTCGACGATGACGGCAAAGGCTGTCGTGAAGGACGTCGCGCGCGTTTTGGACGTGCCGTACAACGAGGCGGCGAACTGGGTTAAGGAAATCCCCGCTATGGGCAAGCCGTTACTTCCGCAAGTGCTTACCGAAGGCAGCGATTTTTACAGCGAGGACTTCAAAAAAATATACGACAACAACCCGACGGCAAAGAACGTCATCGACATCGCGATGAAACTCGAAGGTATGCCTCGACAGACCTCGATGCACGCCGCCGGCGTGGTTATTTGCGCAGACCCCATTGTCGAACACTGCGCGCTTTCAAGAAACGGTCCGATCGTCACAACTCAATTCGACAAGGTCATCGTCGAGGAACTCGGACTTCTCAAAATGGACTTTTTGGGGCTTAAAACGCTCACCGACATCGACGAGGCGTTGAAACTCATAAAGGCGGACAAGGGGGTGGACCTCGACTTCCACAAACTCGGATACGAGGACCACAAGGTGTACGAACTGATTTCTTCGGGCGATTGCGAGGCGGTGTTCCAACTTGAAAGCGGCGGTATGAAAAAGTTTATGGCGCAACTTCAACCGGACAACCTCGAAGACGTGGTGGCAGGCATTTCGATGTATCGCCCAGGTCCTATGCAGTTTATCGACTTGTTTTTGGAGGGCAAACGCCATCCCGACAAGGTGCAGTACGCGCATCCGCTTCTCAAAGAGATTCTGGAAAACACCTACGGTTGCATAGTGTATCAAGAGCAGGTTATGCAAATCGCGCAGAAGATTGCGGGATTCAGTTTCGGCGGCGCGGACATCATGAGGCGCGCCATCGCAAAGAAGAAACTCGCCGTTCTCGAACAGCAACGCGACATATTCCTGCACGGCGGCAAACTCGAGGGCGACAAGACGGGCAAATACGTTCCCGGGGCAGTTGCAAACGGCGTCAGCGAGGAAATCGCAAACCACCTTTTCGACCAGATATTGAAGTTTGCAAGTTACGCTTTCAACAAGTCGCACGCGGCGGCGTACACGTTCCTTACATATCAAACCGCATATCTCAAATGCTATTATCCCACTCACTTTATCGTGGCTGTGGTGAACAACCGTATCACAAACGCCGACGAAGTGAAGCACTATATGAACTATTTGAGGAGAACGGGAGTAAAGACCCTTTCGCCGGATATCAACCGCTCGCAAAAGAACTTCTCGATAGAGGGCGAAAACGTGCGTTACGGACTTATGGGCATAAAGAACGTGGGCGAGCAGGCTATGGAATACGTTCTGAGCGAGAGAGCGCAAAACGGGCCGTTCAAAGACATCCGCGACTTCCTCGACCGTTGCGCGGGACAAGTGAACAAGCGTATGATAGAAAGTCTTATCAAGGGCGGCGCGCTCGACAGTTTCGGAAAGACCAGAGCAACGCTTATGGCTTCCTACGAGCGCATTATGGACACCGTCAACGCCGACAAGAAAAACAAACTTTCGGGTCAGATGTCCCTGTTTGACGAACTCATCGAGGACGAGGAAATCAAGTATACCGAAACCGAAGAATATCCTAAGTCCGACATCCTAAAATACGAAAAAGAGGTGCTGGGAATGTACCTTTCGGGACATCCTCTCGACGACTATCGCGACGACAAGCACGAGTTCGACTTCGACACGAGTATGCTGTTTGTCGAGGAAGCGGACGAGGACGGCAACGTCAATATGGCGGTTGACAAAAACCTCGAAAACAAGCAGGTCAAATTCGGCTGTATCGTGTCGTCGGCGGAAAAGAAAGTCACGTCCAAACAGCAAAAATTCGCCGTCGGAAGAGTGGAGGACAGGTCGGGTTCGATTGCGTTTTCGATGTATCCGCGCGCATACGAAAAGTACGGCGAGTTGCTCCTTGCCGACGCACCCCTTAAAGTTGTTGGCAAAATCGATTTGCGCGACGAGAGCGAACCCAAAATATCCATCGAAAAACTCGAACTTTGGAAAAATTCGGACGCGGAAGCCAAGCATGCGGAGCCTGCGACAAAAAAGAGCAACGGCATATTGTACGTTTTGGTGTTCAACAACGTTGAAAAGGATATGGTTGCGGACGTTTTGGCAATGCACCCGGGCAACACGCCTTGCCAAGTGCAAATCAAGCAGAACGGAACGTCCAAACTTATGGAATTTTCGCAAAGAGTGGAAATCTGTCCCGATTTGCTCTCCCGTCTCGAAGACGTACTGGGAGTAAACAGAGTGAAGTATGTGGAAAAGAAATGAATTTCTTTTCCACATAGCGATATTGCACCTGCGGTGCAGTGAAATTGTGCCTTCGGCACAATGAAATTTGCGCTTTGCGCAAATGAAATTGCGGCGCTGCCGCAGTTGCGGAATATTGAAATATTTTTCCATTTGTCATTGAGAGGAGCAACGAAGTTGCGACGTGGCAATCCAGCGTAGCGAAATGCGGCTTAGCCTTGATTCCCACGCTAACGCTCGGAATGACATATGGAAGATTCAAATATTCGTAACCCAAACGAAGTTTGGATAACATCGACACAAGCGAAATCATTTATTCGAGGGTGGGCGTTGCCCACACCCGAGATAAACCAAATAAAAATTTTATTGCAAAGAGGTAATCTTATGGCAAAAGTAAATTCTAAACCAAAGAAATTCGCAGTGCTTACAAGCGGCGGCGACGCCAGCGGTATGAACGCATGCGTTCGCGCTTGCGTCAGATACGGACTGAATCACGGATTCGAGGTCTACGGCGTAAAACACGGCTACAAAGGTCTTGTCAACGACGAAATCTTCAAAATGGAATATTCCAGCGTGTCCAACTGCGTTCACGCCGGCGGCACTATTTTGCGCTCGTCCAGATGCCCCGAATTTATCGACCCCGACGTTATGCAAAAGGCGGTGAACAACCTTCTCGACAAGGGCATCGAAAACCTTATCGTCATCGGCGGCGACGGTTCGTTCAGAGGCGTTGAGGCTATGCACGAGCAAACGAGGCTCAACGTCATCGGTATCCCAGGTACGATTGACAACGATATGGGTTACACCGATTCCACGATAGGATTCGACACGGCGTGCAATACCGTTGTGGACGCAATCTTGAAACTTCGCGACACCATCACTTCTCACGACAGAATTATGATTTTGGAAGTTATGGGCAGAGAGTGCGGAAACATCGCTCTCAACAGCGCGGTTGCGGGCGGCGCGGAATACGTCATCGTTCCCGAAGTTCCCACCGACGTGGACGAGGTTGCAAAGACCATAAAGGACGGATTCGACAGAGGCAAATCTTCCTCCATCATCGTGCTTGCCGAGGGCAAAACCGAACTCACCGACGAACTCACTCAAAAGATAAGCGCGGCAACGGGCAGACGCGTCAACCATATGGCTCTGAAGTGGATGCAAAGAGGCGGCAACCCGACTGTCGAGGACAGAGTCCTCGCGGCAAAAATGGCGTGCAGAGCGGTGGAACTCATCGAGTGCGGTCAAAGCGGTAGAGTTGTCGGCATAAAGGGCGGCGAAATCTTCGATACAACCGTTCTCGAAGCGCTCGCTTGCAAGAAAGGATTTGACGAAAAACTCTACGAAATCGCGCAAATCATTTCAAGATAACAACTCGGCGAATATCCGAAACGTCGGACAACGGAAGTCTTTGACTTCCGATGTTTTCGACGGCGAATATGCGACGTTTTACGAAAAAAACAAAAAATCATATACCATTCACCGCTTTATTGCGGAATAAGGAGAAAAAATGAAAAATTTGAAAGGTGCTTGTATGTTCGGTCAAAGCGGCGGTCCGACTTCCGTCATCAACAGCAGCGCGGCAGGCGTTTTCACCGAGGCTTTGAAACAAGGCAACATCACGGCGGTTTACGGTCTCGAACACGGTATCGTCGGTCTTCTCAACGAAAAGTTCTTCGATATGTCCAAGGAAGATCCCAAGGAACTCGAATTGCTCAAATACACGCCGTCGTCCGCTCTCGGCTCGGTGCGCTACAAACTCAAAGACGCTTCCGTCGACGACACCGATTACAAGCGTATCCTCGAAGTGTTCAAAAAGTACAACGTGCGCTATTTCTTCTACAACGGCGGCAACGACAGTATGGACACCTGCAACAAAATCAGCAAGTACTTGCAATCCGTCGGCTATGAGTGCAACGTCATCGGCGTGCCCAAAACCATCGACAACGACCTCTACGGCACCGACCATTGCCCCGGCTACGCAAGCGCGGCAAAGTATATCGCAACCACAATTATGGAAGTCAACCTCGACGCAAAAGTGTACGACACGCCGATGGTCTGTATCATCGAGGCTATGGGCAGACACGCTGGCTGGCTCACCGCAAGCGCGGCTCTTGCAGGCGTAAACGGTCTGGGCGCAGACCTCATCTATTTGCCCGAAACCGACTTTGACGTGGACAAATTCGTCGAGGACGTAAAAGCGGTTTGCAAAAAGAACGGCAACAAGTGCATTGCGGTCGTATCCGAGGGTATTCACGACAAGAACGGCACGCTTATTTGCGAAAGCGTAGGCGCGGCGGCGGCAAGAGACAGTTTCGGTCACGCGCAATTGGGCGGCGTCGCTTCCATTCTCGCAAACGTCATCAAGGAAAAGACGGGCTATAAGACCAGAGGAATCGAACTCAGCCTTATGCAACGTTGCGGCGCGCACCTCGCTTCCGAAAACGACGTCGAAGAAGCGTTCAACGCAGGCGCATTTGCAGTCAAGAGCGCGTGCGAGGGTGAAACCGACAAGATGGTCATCTTCAAGAGAGATACCGACAAAGACGGCAACTATGTCTGCACCAACGTGCTTATGCCTCTCGAACTTGCCGCAAACACCGAAAAGAAAGTGCCGTCGGAGTGGATAATCAACAACGGAACGTATGTGAGCGACGAGTTTGTCAAATATGCGCTTCCGCTCATCCAAGGCGACGCGAAAGCACCGCTCGAAAACGGTCTTCCGAGATTTGCACGCTTGAAGAAAGTGTACGCAGGCAAATAAGGTTGAGCACGAATTAATAATTAATAATTATTAATTAATAATTATGGAAGGCGGTGAATTATACTTTCAAGTGCAACACCTGTAAAAATAAAAACAGTTCATACGAA
>CAVKTQ010000012.1:0-24019 GCA_963659105.1 Firmicutes bacterium CAG:238
TTGCAACGAACTAGCGATTGCTACGAAGTCAATCGCGTCAGTGTTGCCCCACGCGGAGCGGACGCCGTGGGTTCCCTCAAAGTATGCAGAGGGGGAACGGCGGTAGGGGAAACACGTGAGGAAGGGGGAAATTTAATTTGGGGATTGCGCCCTACACTCTTGTAGAGAAATTTTCTAAAACCTCGATATTGAGATGAAGAACGCGAAAGGCACGGCTTGAATCAAAACCCAGTGTACATAGGCGTACACGATTTTGAGGCAAGCCGTGCCTGACAAAGTTATTCGCTCAATAGCGAGGTTTTAGTCTACGCGGAGGGCGTCAACCACATTCTTACGCGACGCCATAATCGCCGGCACTATACCCGAAATAATCGTCAACGCCAAACTCAGACAGACGAGAATGAAGGCGTGAAGCGGATGGAAGTGCAAAAGCGATCCGATGCCGGTGAAGTGCTTGATGATGACGGACAGGATGGGGCAAAGGATATATGTGACGACAATGCCGATAAGTCCGCTCCACAGACCGATGATGGACGTTTCGGCGATAAAGACGTTGCGAATATCCTTTTTGCGCGCGCCGATTGCGCGAAGAATACCGATTTCGCGAGTGCGCTCTACGACCGAGTTGGACGTGATAACGCCTATCATAACGGTGGACACGACAAGGGATATCGCGGCAACGGCTATGAGCATTGCGGATACGAGATTAAGGGTGCTGCGCATATTGACAAGGAACATTTCGGACACGTCGAAGTAGCCCACATAATCTTTGCCCGACTTTTGCCAAGCGTCGATGTAGTTGCCCGAATTTGTCTTTTGGTCGCTGTCGTTTGGGAAAACGGTGATATAATACGGGCTCTTGTCCGCGCCGATTGCACGCATAAAATATGTGTACTTAAGCGCAGGCGTGTTGGCAACCGTTGCGAGCATCATATTGCCTTCGTTTATCTCTACGTTGTCCAAACGAACGCCGAAAACCGTCTTTTTGCTATCGCCGCCGTTGTTTTTGTCGAGCTCCAACTGACGTTTTGTGAAGGTGCTGTTTGCCGCGCTTTCGAGAGTGCTTTCGGCAAGCGAGGGCAAATAGCAAAGCGATGTGCCGACATATGTGTGTTCGGATTTCTTCTTTGCTCGGATAACGCCCACGATTTTGATTTCGTCGGAAGAGTCGTCGTACATTTGTTTAAGTTTTTCTTGAGATTCTTCCGAATCGTCATAGCCCCACATCATCTCTTTGCTCTGGTCTTGAAGAAGGTCGGTCAAGCCGCCGCTTCCGTCGCTGCTCGATTCGCTGCTTTTGCCGAGACCGAGATTTTCATACGTTCCCCTGTCCTCGTCGTAGGTGTAATAGGAATCGTTGTCGATGAGTTTGAAAGATTGACCCAAGAAATATTCGTACGACACCGAAGTCGTGTCGAGTTTTACGGGTTTGCCGTCCTCACCGAGCTTGAGAGAGCCGTCCTCGTTTTTCTCGTAAAGTTCGATTCCGAAAGCTGAAAGCACCGACTGGCTTATACTGTTGTCCGAACCTACGCACAACAAGATTTCGTTTTTATTTTGCGGGAATCTGCTGCCCTCGCCGATAAAGTCGTAGGAGCGCATCATAACTTCCTCGTCCGAAACAAGTTCTTGCCAGTATTTCGCCTGCAAACCGTTTTCGCCCAAAACCGTCGTGGCGCACGCCGTCGTGGTGAGAGGTTGCGGCTGTTGAGACGCGTCCTTATACACGACGTTGCCGTTGTCGTCGTACGTCTTTCTGACAAGGTTGTATCGCAAGCCGTAGGATATGCTCATCGCCGTGTAATAATCCTTTGGCATCGCCTTCATATATTCGGCAAATTCCTCGCTCAACGCGTTTTTGGTGACGCCCGTCATAAAGGATTTGACGACGGAGTTTATCAACGTCATCATTGCCGCCGTACTGTTTGAAGTTTTCGAAACAGTGATTTCGTCGGAGTCGGGATAGAGGCTCGTGTCTTCGGACGGCTTTTCCATCATGCTCGTCATCAAATCCATGATGGCGTTGCTGGATACGTTGTACTGATAAACGCCGAGAGGAACGCCGGACAGCATTTCGGTTTCCATCTTGGCAAGATATAGATTAAATCCGTTGTAAATGGACAGCACGAGCGCAAGACCTATGATGCCGATTGCGCCTGCAAAGGACGTGAGCAAGGTGCGACGTTTTTTGGACACGAGGTTTTTCAGGCTCAGCCCGAACGCCATACCCGCGCTCATGGACGTCGGTTTGAACGCCCTGTCTTTTTTCTTTTTCTTCTTCGTCAGACTGTTGAGCCCGAGTTTGTCAAACAGGGCTTTCGTTTCCTCTCCGACGTTTCTCATTGCGACTTTACGCTTGTGGTTGGAAATCTTTTTCTTTTTGCACGTTTCTTCTTCGTTTTGCTCGTTTTGAGCGTTTATCTCTGCATTTTGAGACGCTAAAACTTCTGTTTTGTCAACTTCGACTTCCGTCACATCGGTTGTGGAATTTTCAAACGCGCCCGTAAAAGCCTCGATTGTCATCGCTTCTTCGACGTCTTCGGACTGCTCGCAAAACTCGGTTTCGGGGTCGTACGGATTGGTATCTTCTATAAGTTGACCGTCCTTGAAACGGCAAATACGGGTTGCATACTGATAGGCAAGTTCCGCATTGTGGGTGACCATAATGACAAGACGTTTCTTTGAAATCTCTTGGAGAATGTCCATAACCTGCACGCTCAGTTCGCTGTCAAGCGCGCCCGTCGGCTCGTCGGCAAGAATGATTTTCGGGTCGTTTACAATGGCTCTTGCGATTGCGACGCGCTGCATTTGTCCGCCGCTGAGTTGGTTCGGGCGTTTGTCAATCTGCTCGTGCATATTGACTTTGTGGAGCGCGGCAACAGCCTTTGCCCTGCGCTCCTTTTTCTTTTCGCCGACAAGGCTCAAAGCAAGTTCGACGTTTTCAAGCACGGTGAGATGAGGAATCAGATTGTAACTTTGAAAGACAAATCCTATGGTTGCGTTGCGATAGGCGTCCCAGTGTTCGTCGTCAAATTCCGCGGTGGAAACGCCGCCTATGACCAAGTCCCCCGAAGTGTATCTGTCAAGACCGCCGATGATGTTGAGCATTGTCGTTTTTCCGCAGCCGCTCGGACCGAGGATTGCCACAAATTCGCTTTCGCGAAAATTGAGCGACACTTTTCTCAAAGCGTGTACGGTGGTTGTGGCGGTGGGATAGTCTTTTACTACGTCTTTAAGTTGAAGCATATTTCACCTCAATAAATGCAGATACTCGATTTTTTGTTATTGTTTTTGAAAACGACAAAGAGAATGACGGCTCGTCATTCCCCTTGCGAAAGTTCAAATCTATGATCCCCCTAATTGCGGATCAAAGCGCGTTTTGATCCATCATCAAGGAAATGCCTTTGCTCATTGCGTCCGAAATATTCTTGCACAGTTCTTCAAGCGAGAGCGAACTCTTGTGGTTGAACCAAATCTTGAAGCACTCGGTCATGCCTGCCGCCGCAAACGCAACGATGTATTTTGTCTTGCCCAAATCGGACGTTGAGCCCTCGTTGGACTCGAACCAGTGCATGTATGCGCTTACGATTCTGTCGTTGATTTTGTCGAGAAGTTGCCCCGACGTGCTTGACGAAAGAATGTATCTGTTGTTTGCGTCCTGTTTGAGAATCTCGTCGGCGAGCATGCTCAAAAGCGGATACGGATTTTTGATGCTGTTGCGGATGTCCGTTTCGCTCATAATCTTGTCGATGCCTGCGATTATGACGTTTTCGATGTCCGTGCGAACGTCGCCCACCGTGTCGTAGTACATATAGAACGTGCTGCGAGTGATGTTGGCTTTTTGCGTGAGTTCGCTTATGGTGATGTCCGCCATGTCTTTCTCTTGAACGAGTTGCTTGAAAGCGTCAAAAATTGCGTTTTTTGTTTTGATAATCCGTTTGTCGATACCGCCGTTTTTCATTTTTCTTGTCCTAATAAGAATTTTTATATTGCAAAGTGTATCATATCATATATTTGTGCGATTTTCCATAGTTTTACAAAATATTAATAAAATTAATAAATAATTAAGGTTTGCACAATCTACAAATGCAAATGGATAGCGATTAGGGCAAATTGCCCGAAGGAGAAATTATGAAAATAAGACGAGCAAGAAAACACAACATCCCCCTATCTCACAGCAACCTGACGACGCACGAAAACCTACGCTCGCGCTTCGACCCGAACGGAAGTTATACGGGCGTACCCGAAAAACACGGTTATCCCGACATTCCCGACGGCGAAAAACCCGTGCAAGACGTAGACGACCTTTGAGCAAAATTAATAATTAATAATGAATAATTAATAATTGCGGGTGGGCTTTGCCCACGCCCAGAAGCACTATTGGAACGCTTGCCAAGAGCGCAATTCCGCACGAGTGCTTGGTGAAAGCGTGCTATACGCGCAGATGGGAAACGGAAGTTTTGAATCTTCCATATGTCATTCTGAGGGAACGGAGTGACCGTGAGAATCAAGCGTAGCGAAATGCGGCTTCGCCTTGATTCCTACGTCGCAACGATGTTGCTCCTCTGAATGACAAGCGGAAAACAGATTCGAGTATTCCGCGCGAGTGCTTGTTTGGTGAAAGCGTGCTTTGCACGCAGGTGCGATTATAAGAACGATATACACGCAAAGCGTGCGTGAAATTGTGCCTTTCGGCGCAGTGAAATTTGCGTTTTGCACAAATGAAATTGCGGCTTTGCCGCAGTTGCGGAAGATTTGAAATTATAAAACGGCGAGGGGCTCGCCGTTTTATGTTGAATAATCCTTATAATATTCGTGCCGCAGGCACGTCACCAAGCAGATAATTTGGCGAAACTGCGGCGTGAGATTTTATCCCTGCTTGAACTGATAGCGCAAATTCTCTGCGCGGTTAGTGATTGCGAGAACAAGTGCGGTTTTTGACAATCGCCCAAAAGTTTTCGTTTCTGTTTAGGGGATTCCCACGCTTCGCTCTGAATGACGACGTGGGCGATTGACTTTGCCGCAACGCCGTTTGAGCAATGCGCAACCCTAACGTACAAATCGTACGTGAGTTGTCGGGCGTGTGGCTCTGACAAAGTTATTCACTTATAACTTTTGACAAGAGCGCAATAAATGAATAAAGAACAAGAAAACGCCCATCGAATGGCAACCCTAATTTACTGATAGTAAATGAGTTGACAGACGATGGGCGTTGCCGTAGTTATTTGTTTATTTAGTGCGCTCTTGGTCGATTTTGGAAATGACGCGCACCACCACGTCCAACCCCAATCCCACCGTGTCGGGCGAGAAACGCTCGGGTACGTCGCGATAGGTGTGATAGTAATCGCTCATGACGGGATTTTGAGCGGCAAAAGTGATGGATTTGACGCCGGATTTTTGGAAGGGAGTGGAATCGCAACCGCCGACGGGATTTGCAATGTCGCCGGGGTTTTTGATGCCTGCTTCCCTCATAGACTCTTTGAACATACGCTCCAAATCTTTATCGAAATGGGGGCAAAGCCAACTGTCGCCGTGAATGACCTCAAAATGCTCCGCGTCGGCGATGGAGTCGATGTTGATGTGGTAGGCATTGTCGAGCATTCCGTCGTTTTTGTGCTTGCGGGTGAAGGCAATCGAGCCGCGAAGTCCCGATTCTTCCGCGCCGATGTTGCAGTCGACGATACGGCAGTTCTTGGGCATTTTGTCGGGATTTTCCTTGTAATACTTGACCACTTGATATGCGATGGAAACGCCGGTTGCGTTGTCCATTGCGCCGGGGGAAGCGATTGCTTCGGTCTTTTCGTTGTACATCGTGAGCAAGAACGCGCAGACGATGACGACGGGAGACGAATACAAAACGATTTGCGAGAGAATGCCGTATGCTTTTGCAACGTTCATATACGCTTCAACGCCCAACGAATCCGCGCCGTATTGCAGTATCATTATGAGGACGAGAGCGACTGCGCTGACGAGCGTCACAACGCCCACCGCAATCGCGCCGAGACCCAAGCGAAGCACGACGCCGACAAAGCCGAGTTTGTTTTGCGACGCGCTGAGTTTGAGCGTCCAACTGGTGTCGGTGTGACCCGAAAGGAAGATTGTATAATCGTATTTTCCGTCTTCGGGAAGGAGTTCGGCATATGTATTGTGCGACACTTTGTGCTTAAAGCACCAGTCGAAACAAGTGTTGTACTTGAACACGCTCACAACAAGCCAAATCCATACAAACACCATATACATCGTGCATACGAAGTGGGTTGCAAGACCTGCATACGTCGAGATGCTCGCGAGCATTGTCGCGATGACGGTGAGAATGCAACCGATGATGCCTGCCCAACCTGCGTAAGGCAAACCGCCTATGGACGCGTGGGGCGCAAAGACAAAACTCTCGGTGACGGGGTTGAGTCCGATTTCTTTGAGTTTGTCCGACATATACTCGTGGTATTTCTTCTCGTTGTTTGAACCGGGAAGGCGCGGGCCTATCTTGTTTGCGGCGTATTCCACCATTTCATAGGCTTCGTCGCCATACTTTTTGAGTTCGTCTCTCATAATTTTCTTTTCCTTTTTGTTACTTTTTGTTTTATCGATTAAAAGGCAAAACGCGATTGCGCTTTTCCCGAAAAACCGTGGTTATTTGGTGATTTTTTCCATTCCGCCCATATACTTGCGAAGCACTTCGGGAATAGTTACGCTGCCGTCTGCGTTTTGGAACTGCTCGACGATTGTGGGGATAAGTCTCGACGTCGCAAGTCCGCTGCCGTTGAGGGTATGCACAAAGCGCGGTTTGCCCGTTTCGCTGTCGCGGAAACGAGTGTTGTTGCGGCGCGCCTGATAGTCGTTTGCGTTGGAAACGGAAGAACATTCCTTGTAAATGCCCATAGACGGAATCCAAAGTTCGACGTCGTAAGTTCTCGCCATGGAAGCGGAGCAATCCCCTGCCGCAAGTTTGCTGACTCTGAAATGCAAGCCGAGTTGCTCGACGAGCCTCGAAGCCTTTTCGACAAGTTCTTCAAAAGCCTCTTTGCTGTGGTCGGGATGAGCGTATTGCACCATTTCGATTTTGTTGAATTGGTGACCTCTTATCATACCTCTCTCCTCCGCTCTCGCGCTGCCCGCCTCTTTTCTGAAGCAGGGCGAGTATGCAAAAAACTTCATAGGCAACTTGCTTTCGTCGATGATTTCGCCGGCATACATATTTACGAGCGCGGTTTCCGCGGTGGGAAGCATAAAGCGGTTGCGCTTTCTGTCCTCGTCGCAGTCGAGCCAGTACACCTCGTCGCTGAATTTGGGGAATTGACCTGCGCCGAAGCCGCAGTTGTAGCCGAGTTGATAAGGCGGAAGAATAAACTCGTAACCGTCTTTAAGGTGTTCGTCAACGAAGTAGTTGAGCAACGCCCATTCCAGTCTTGCGCCCACGCCTCTGTAAATCCAAAAACCGTTGCCCGAAAGTTTTACGCCTCTTTCGTAGTCGATCATTCCGAGATCCGTGCAGATGTCAACGTGATTTTTGAGCGGAAAATCGAATTTGGGTTGTTCGCCGACGATTTTGACGACCTTGTTGTTTTCCTTCTCGCCGGGAAGAAGATCGGGATCGGGAATGTTGGGCATGCAGGCAAGAGCGTCGTTGATTTTTGCGACAAGGTCGTTTATCTTTGCGTCGCCCTCTGCGATCTCGTCGCCGAGTTTTCTCATTTCGTCAAATATCGCCTCGACGGGTTGACCCGCTTTTTTGAGAACGGGGATTTGCGCCGAAACCTTGTTTTTTTGCGCTTTGAGTTGCTCGATTCGGGTTATGGTCGCCTTTCTTTCGTCATCCCATTGTATGATTTGGGAAAAGTCCGCGGCGTAACCTTTCTTTGCAAGGGCGTCAACCACCTCTTGCGGATTGTTTCTGATTCTTGCCAGATCCAACATAGTGTTTTTCCTCTGATGTCGATATTGTCTTTTATGATTTTATTTGCAAAACGCGCTTTTACGTTTCAAATTCGCGCGTTAAAGCCTTTGTTATGCGATTATGTTCACAAGTCTGCCCGGTACGACGATAATCTTTTTGGGTGCGCCCGAAAGTTGGTCTTTGACGGCTTCGAGTGCCGCTTTTTCGATTTCGTCCTTGCTTGCCGAAGACGGAACGGTGACCTTTGCCCTCATCTTCGAGTTGATTTGAACGGCGAGTTCAACCTCGTCAAGCACCATTGCGGCAGGGTCGAACGTCGGATAGGATTGATTGAAAACGCTGTACTTTTGTCCGAGCATTTCCCAAAGTTCCTCGCAAAAATGCGGCGCAAACGGAGCGAGCAAAAGCACGAGGTCTTTTGCGCAATCCTTGTAGATTGCATTCTTCTTTGCCACGTTCGCCTCATAGTTGTACATAGCGTTGACAAATTCCATAAGTCTTGCAACCGCCGTGTTGAACGAGAATACGCCGAGGTCGTTGGTGACGCACTTTATCGTGTTGTGGCGCACGCGGTTGAGTTCCTTTTCCGCCTTTGAAAGGGGCGCGTCGTCGAAGTTGACTTCGTAGCACTTTTTGACGATACGCTCCACTCTGTCGAAGAAACGGCTGATGGATTCGAGTCCGTTGTCATTCCACGGACCGCCCTCGACGTAGTTGAAGCCGAACATAAGATACACTCTGAAAATGTCCGCGCCGTACTTTGCAATCGAGTCGTCGGGCGAGACGACGTTGCCCTTGGATTTGGACATCTTGTTGCCGTCGGGACCCAGTATCGTGCCTTGGTGTACGAGAGAAAGGAAAGGTTCGTCAAAGTCGAGATAGCCCATATCTCTCAACGCTTTGGTGAAGAAACGCGCGTACAAAAGGTGCATACAGGCGTGTTCCGCACCGCCGATGTATTTGTCCACGGGAAGCATTTTGTTTATCCACTCGGTGTCGAAAGGTTTGTTCTCGTTCTTGGGGTCGGCGTATCTGAGATAATACCAACTCGAACATACGAACGTGTCAAGAGTGTCCGCGTCGCGCTTTGCTGGACGTCCGCAAACGGGGCATACGGTGTTGATAAATTCGTCGCACTTTTTGAGGGGCGATTCGCCGTCGGGGGTAAAGTTTACACCCAGCGGAAGGCGCACGGGCAAATCTTTTTCGGGAACGGGAACGTCGCCGCAGTGGTCGCAGTGAATGATGGGGATAGGCGCGCCCCAGTAGCGTTGACGGCTTACGAGCCAGTCGCGCAAACGATAGTTGGTTTTAAGACCGCCCTTGCCTTCTTTTTCGAGTTTTTTGAGGATTGCGAGTTTGCCTTCTTCGCTCGTCATACCGTCAAACTCGCCGCTGTTGCAAAGCACGCCGTATTCGCAGAACGGAAGAGCGTCGTTTGAGCCGTCCTTGCTCTTGATGACTCTCTTTATGGGAAGTCCGAGTTTTTGAGCAAACACGAAGTCGCGCTCGTCGTGAGCGGCAACGCCCATAACTGCGCCCGTGCCGTAACTTGCGATGACGTAGTCGGCAACCAAAATAGGCACTTCCTCGCCGTTGACGGGATTTATGGCATATGCGCCTGTCGGCACGCCCGTCTTCTCTCTTGTGGAGGACATGCGGTCGATTTCGGTGGCTTTCGCGCTCTTTTCCCTGTATTCCTCGACCGCCGCCCTTTGTTCGTCTTTAACGACCAAATCCACGAGCGGGCTTTCGGGCGCGAGAACGACGTAGGTTACGCCGAATATCGTGTCCGCTCTTGTCGTGAACACTTTGAATTTGACGTCGCTGTCTTTGACTTGAAATTCGACTTCGCCGCCGTAACTTCTGCCAATCCAGTTCTTTTGCATAAGTTTGGTCTTTTCGGGCCAGTCGAGTTTGTCTATGCAATCGAGCAATTCGTCGGCGTACGCGGTGATTTTGAAGAACCATTGATTGAGATTCTTGTGCGTGACCTGACTTCCGCATCTTTCGCAAACGCCGCCTTGCGCTTGTTCGTTGGCAAGCACGGTGTTGCAGGACGGACACCAGTTTACGGGCGCTTCCTTGCGGTAGGCAAGCCCTTTTTTATAGAGTTGAAGGAACATCCATTGCGTCCACTTGTAGTAATCGGGCATACAGGTTTTGATTTCGTAGTCCCAATCGTACATTGCGCCGATGCGTTTGAGTTGCGCTTCCATCGTGGCGATGTTTTTAAGCGTGCTTTCCTCGGGGTGAATGCCCGTCTTTATGGCGTAGTTTTCGGCAGGCAATCCAAACGCGTCGAATCCCATCGGCTGAAAAACCTCGTAGCCTTGCATACGCTTAAAGCGCGCGAACGTGTCGGCAGGTCCGTAGTTGTACCAGTGTCCGGCATGAAGTTTCGCCCCCGAAGGATAGGAAAACATTTCGAGACAATAATACTTTTTGTCAACTCTTGAACGGTCGAACTTGTAAAGTCCGGTATCCGCCCAAATCTTTTGCCACTTGCTTTCTATTTGCTTATAATCCATAAGCGCGAGTTACCTCTACAAAAAATAATAATATTTAGTTTAATACCATTACGAAACATTGTCAAGCGCGAGCGCAAACTCGAACCGCTCTTGCGCCTGCTCAAGAAACATATTTCTGCCCCAAAAACGTATTTCGGTTTTAAAATTTTAACTGACACAAAAATTATATACCTATTGAATAAGTCGTCGGCATTTGATATAATATTGACATTATTTGGAGGAATACAATGCAAAAGAAAACTTTTTCAGCAACTTTAATTTTGTTAATTGTTACGATTCTATGTTCTGTTTTTACATTATCAGCTTGCAACACAGATGTAACGCCTAATGACAACAATCAAAACAACTCACAAAATCAACAAGAACAACTTGTATTTGTTAAAACAGACGGCGCAAAAATCATAGACGAAAACGGCAATGCAATCGGGTTTTACGGCACGAATCTTGGCGGTTGGCTGGTGCAAGAAAGCTGGATCAATCCAACCGAAATTGGAAAAAAATTCGGTCAGATAGATATGATGCTCGAACTTGCAAACAGATTCGGCGAGGATGGCATGAACGAATTGCTCGACGTTTACGAAAGCAACTGGGTCACCGAACTCGACTTCAAGCGCATTAAAGAACTCGGCTTGAACTGCGTGCGCATCCCCTTCACCTATATGAATCTCACGAATCCGATAAAGAAAGTCGGCGACGTATACGAGCGCACGCCGTATGCCGAACTCGCTATTGACGAAAGCAAGTTTGCACGCCTCGACTGGGCAATCGAAATGTGCAAAAAGTATTCGCTTTACGCCATACTCGATATGCACGGCGCGGTCGGCTCGCAAAGCGGCAACGATCATACGGGCGACATCGCATATCCCAACAGCGGAAGACTTTGGGGCGAGGATGAAACAGGCGAAATTTGCCGCGCAAAGACGAAAGAAATTTGGGTTGCGATTGCAAAGCGTTACAAAAACGAGCCGACGGTTGCGGTTTACGACCTTATGAACGAACCCGGCATAAAAAATAACGGGAAACAAACCACTACAACAAGAACACACGAGTATTTCGACGAACTATACAAAGCGATTCGCGAAGTTGATACAAATCATATCATCAGTATGGAATCCTGCTGGTCACCATTAAACTTACCTGATCCGCAAAAATATGGCTGGGAAAACGTGATTTACCAATACCATCAATACAATTGGGCCAGTGGCGGAAGAGCAAATAAAGAATACTATTCAACTCAAATTAACTTGTTGGGCATGACTGCAAATGGAAAATATGATGTCCCTATTTTAATCGGCGAGTTTTGCGTTTTCCCAGATTCAGATCCTGCAAAACAAGGAAAACCGGGATATGACGAAAGTCAATCTCTTGAAGATGCGTGGAACGGAGTCATAGAGCTATACTGCGGTCTCGGATGGAGTTTTACTATTTGGAACTTAAAATGTTTTTCAGATAACTCTTTCTGGGGATTGTTCAATTTCGACAATACCGTAGATAATATTTGGGATCAAGCAAACTACCAAACTATGACAAAAGAAGAAATATCAACTATATGGGCAAGACATAATTCGAAAAACTATATTCCTAATACGTCGTTCATCAATTGCATCTTGCCTCATATTAAAAACTTCAATACCAATGGCAGCGATAACCGCTTGGCAAAAGATATACTCGCAGAGAAAAATTATTATATCTTATCCGGCGAGCGTACGGCTCTTGATTGATCAGCAACGTTGGACATAACGAATCAATCGTGATATAATAATCGAATCAACGAAAACGAGGGACAATATGTTCGTATCATTCGAAGGCTGCGAGGGCGTAGGCAAATCCACGCAACTCAAACTTCTTAAAGACTATCTCGAATCCACAAATCAACGCGCCGTATACGTGCGTGAACCGGGCAGCACCCATATAAGCGAGCAAATCCGCAAAGTCATTCTCAACCCCGAAAACGACGAGATGACGGGCGTCACCGAAGCGTATCTTTACGCCTCGTCGAGAGCGCAACTCGTGCGCGAGGTCATAAAGCCCGCGCTCGAAAGAGGCGAACTCGTGGTGTGCGACAGATACATCGACAGTTCCGTTGCGTATCAGGGTTACGCTCGCGGTTTGGGCGCGGACCTCATAAAGAAAATCAACGCGCCCGCAATAGACGGACTTTTGCCCGACGTCACGATTTTCCTCGACTTGAAACCGAGCGAAGCGTGGCGCACTTTCCGCATAACCGACGACAGATTGGAACTCGAATCTGCGGACTTCCACGACAGAGTTTACGCGGGCTATAATGCAGAAATGGCAGGTTCAGACCCTCGTTTCGTGCGGATAAAACCCGATTTCGACAAAAACGTGACGTCGCAAAAGATTATAGCGTCGCTTAGAGAAAGAGGTGCAATCAAGTGAGTGAAATCACCTTTGAAAAAGTCTTGCGCGCCTCGCGTGCGTACGGACTCATACGCAACGATTTTTCTTCGGGACTCGGACATGCGTATATGGTCGTATCCCCCGACGACGAAATCGTCGACGAATTTTTCACGCTCGTAGCGGCAAGCGTCTATTGTCAAAACGGCAACGCCTGCCTTGAATGCTCCGAGTGCCGAAAGGTGCTTCACAACAACCACCCCGACATATATCACGTCTTTCCCACCAAAGACAAAATCAAGGTTGACGACATCGAGCAAATGCTCGACACCGTGTCCGTCAAGCCGCTTTCTGATCGCAAAATCTACTTCATACACCGTGCGGACCGGATGAACGCGCAGGCGCAAAACAAACTTCTCAAAACCCTCGAGGAACCGCCCAAAGACGTTACGATTTTTCTTGGCGTAGCAAACGAGGCAAGCGTCCTCGACACCATAAAATCGCGTGCGAGAACGATTGCCGTGGACGTGTTTGACGAGGACGTCGTATACAACGCGCTTCTCTCCCTCGGCATAGACGAAAGCACTTGCGCCATAGCGGCGGCGTGTAGCGAAGGTCAACTCGGCAAAGCGCGCAAAATCGCCCTTTCGCCCAAGTACGCAGACCTTTATAAGTGCGCGATTTACGTCCTCACCAACCTCGCGCGCAGTTCGGACGTCGTAAGAGTGGACGGAATCGTTACGAGCGAGTCGGACCTTGGCGGACTTTTGGACGTTTTGAGCATAATCCTTCGCGATATGCTCGTGTGCAAACAAAATCAAAATCTGATGTTGTCCAAACACTTATCATCGGACATAATAAATTTGAGCGGACGTTACTCGGAGCGCGCGCTTGCCGAAATCCTTTTCAAGATAAACGTCGCAAGGCGCAAACTCTCGCTCAACGTCAACGTCACGGCAACCGTGGACGACCTGCTCTTTTCAATGTTGGAGGCAAAACACAAATGGCAATAATCGTAGGCATAAAATTCAAAAACACCAACAAGGTGTACTATTTTGACCCCAAAGGCTTGACCTTTGAAGAAAACGACGGCGTTATCGTCGAAACGACGCGCGGACCCGAATACGCAATCTGCGCCATCGCAAACAAGGAAGTGGACGAGCGCGAAATCGTGCAACCGCTCAAACCCGTCATCCGCAAAGCGACGGAAGAGGACCTCAAACGCCTTGAAAAAAACAATCAAGACAAGGAACACGCCCTCAAAGTCATCCGCGACAAAGTGGCGGAAATGAACTTGAATATGAAACTCGTGGACGCCGAATACACCTTCGACCGCTCGAAACTCATATTCTACTTCACCGCCGAAGGCAGAGTGGATTTCAGAGAACTCGTGCGCGTGCTTGCGTCCATATTCAAAGTCCGCATCGAACTTCGCCAGATATACGAGCGCGACGACACCAAAATGCGCGGCGCACTTGCGCCCTGCGGCCGTCCTTGCTGCTGCACAACCCATCTTCCCGACTTTGAAAAAGTGTCCATAAAGATGGCAAAAGTGCAAGGATTGAGCCTCAATCCGCAAAAGATAAGCGGCGTGTGCGGAAGATTGATGTGCTGTCTTAAATACGAAAACGCGTATTACACCGAAACGTACAAACTTATGCCGAAAGTGGGAAGCAAGGTCAAAACGCCGGACGGCGAAGGCACGGTTGAATCAAACGATTTGATAAAGCAAACCGCCCGCGTAAAGGTTATGCTGAAAGACGGCAGTTTCGACGTGCGCACCTACGCCCTCGAAGACATGAAAATCGGCGAACGCCAATCCACCGCCGAAATCGACGCGATGTCCGACAAAGAGGACTAATCAAAAACCGCTAATCAAAAAGAGGCATTTGACCGACAATCCGTCGCACAAACGCCTCTTTTTTTATGCGCAAACCGTTTATATGATGCTAATATCTTTTTAAGCGGTTAAAAACTTCGATATTTAGAAAAAGAGCAAGGAAAAGCCCCTTGTTCGGCAACCCTAATGTACAAGGCGTACATGAGTTGTTGGACAAGGGGTTTTGATGCGGTTATTCGCTAAATAGCGCAGTTTTTACTTGCAATTTTTGCAATCTGTCATCTCTTTGCCGCTCTTTGCGCGAGATTTCGTGGTTTTGCTTGTTTTCGGTTCGTCGCAATGGCATGCGCCGCTGCGCTTGGTTTGTTTGGTTTCGGATTTTGCCATAAAATTTCTCCTTTTTAGGCTGTGAGCCTTGATTTTTGTTTATCCTTGCGGACTAATGGTAGTATGGCAAAATTCATTGGGTTGTATACCTTGCAAGCGCAAAAAATTGTGGTATAATATGGATATGGTACACATAGGAAACAGTTGGGACGACGTTCTCAAAGAAGATTTTGAAAGCGAAAATTATCAGAATTTGCGCAAATTTCTTGCGACGGAATATCGCACGCGCGTGATATATCCGGATATGCACGACATTTTCAACGCGCTCAAATACACGCCTTACGAAAAGGTCAAGGTCGTGATTTTGGGGCAAGACCCCTATCACGGCGCGGGACAGGCGCACGGTATGTGCTTCTCGGTGAAGCCGAACGTGCCTGCGCCGCCCTCGCTTGTCAATATATTCAAGGAAATCGAAACGGACGTGGGCGTAAAAAACACGTCGCCGTATCTCGTGAACTGGGCAAAGCAAGGCGTGCTTTTGCTCAACACCGTGCTTACGGTGCGCGAGGGTCAACCCAACTCGCACAGAGGACAAGGCTGGGAAGTGCTGACGGACAGCATAATAAAGAAACTCAACGCAAGAAAAGAGCCAATCGTGTTTATGCTGTGGGGCGGAAACGCGCGCTCGAAAAAGGCGTTGATAACCAATCCGCAACATCTCGTACTCGAATGTCCGCACCCCTCGCCGCTGTCGGCGTACGCAGGCTTTTTCGGGTGCAGACACTTCTCGAAATGCAACAACTTTCTCAAAAACCACGGCGAAACGCCGATAGACTGGCATACCGACCAAGAGGTACAGATATGATTGACATTCAAAGAATAAACGAACTTGCAAAAAAATCCAAAACCGTCGGACTCACCGACGAAGAAAAAGCGGAACAGGCAAAACTTCGCAAAGAATACGTTCAAAGCGTGGTTGGCAATCTTCGCGCGCAACTCGACAACACGTACGTGCTCGACAAGGACGAAAACAAGGTGAAACTCACCGCCTACAACAGCGCGAATACCGACGAGCAAGAAAAAAAGGACTGAAAGAAAATCGCTTTTTGCCTTGAAAAACACGCGCGCATATCATATAATATACGGGTTGCGCGCAACAAACACACTTTGAAAACTTCTCAGGGAGAAACAATGGACAGAATCTATACAGTTGACATCAAGGGCTTCAAAGCCGACCTTCCCGTGCTTCCGCTTCCTACCGGCATAAGCATTTGTTTTTTCAACCTTCACGGCGACGCCGCAATGACGGAGCATTGCGGAAAAGAACTTGCCAAACTTCTCACGGGTTGCGACATTGTCATAACGGCGGAATCCAAAGGCTTGCAACTCAGCCACGTCATCGCGCGTGAACTCGGACAAAGATATTACGCCGTTTGCAGAAAATCCAAAAAACTCTATATGCAAGACGGCATACAAACGAGCGTAAAATCCATCACGACGGGCAACGAGCAAACGCTCTATTTGTCAAAGCACGACGCAGACCTCATCAAGGGCAAAAAGGTTGCGATCGTAGACGACGTCGTGTCCACCGGCGGCAGCCTTAAGGGGCTCGAACAAATCGTCAATCTCGCAGGCGGAATCATCTACAAGAAAGCGTTTGTGCTTGCAGAGGGCGACGCGGCAGAGCGCGACGACATCGTGTATCTTGCAAAAATTCCCATCATTACGGACTAATCGAAATCAATACGCAATTCACCGAATCGGCATTTTATAATGCCGATTTGTGTTGATAAAGGCTTTTATCTGCACAATTTTACAAAATGCCGCACACGAACTCATCAATGCTTTGAGCGATATGGAAAAGGAAAAGTTATGCTTGAACTTCTAATGCCGGCAGGCAATCTCAAAAAACTTAAAACCGCTTTCCACTTCGGCGCAGACGCCGTATATATAGGCGGAAAGGCGTTTTCGCTGCGCGCTTTTGCGGACAATTTTTCAAACGAAGAAATCGTCGAAGGAGTGAATTTTGCGCACGCTCTCAATAAAAAAGTGTACGTCACGGCAAACATATTTGCAAGAAACGCAGACCTCGAATCTCTCAAAGAATACTTCGTTTTTTTGCAATCCGCAAACGTTGACGCAGTGCTTATAAGCGACGTAGGTCTTGTCACGCTGTGCAAAGAGGTCGCGCCGTCGCTAACGATTCATTTGTCCACACAAGCAAACACCACAAACCTGCTCGCCGTCAAATTTTGGCAAAGTATGGGCGTAAAACGAGTGGTGCTTGCAAGAGAACTCGGGCTCGAGGAAATCAAACAAATACACGAGGCAGTGTCCGATATGGAACTCGAAGCGTTCGTACACGGCGCAATGTGTATGTCTTACAGCGGTCGCTGTCTGTTGTCCACGTACTTTTCGGGACGTAGCGCAAACAGAGGCGCGTGTATTCAGCCGTGCAGATGGGGTTATCGCATAACCGAAACCGAACGCCACGCCTCGAAGCCCCTCGATGTAGAGCAAGACGAAAGAGGAACGTATTTTATGAACAGCCGCGATTTAAGGTTGCTCGAACATATCCCCTCTCTTGCCGAGTGCGGAATCGTGTCGCTGAAAGTGGAAGGCAGAATGAAAAGCGAATTTTATGTCGCGACCGTCGCAAACGCATATCGCCACGCAATCGACGAGTATTTGCAAACGGGCAAAATCGAAAATGCGGCAAAATACAATGCCGACCTCGAAACCGTCGCGCACCGCACCTACACCGACGCATACTTCGAGGGCGACAACCTCGACACTGTATGTCTTGACGAGGGTCAATCCCCCGAAAAATATATCTTCACCGCCGTCGTGCAGAACGCCGAAAACGGCATAGTCACGGTTGAAATGCGCAATCGCTTCAAATCGGGCGAGACCCTTTTTGTTCTATCCCCCGACCAAAATGACGGCAAGTCGTTTACTATCGGCGCAATCACGCACATCCAAGACAACACCCTCACCGACGACGCAAAACTCGTCCAACACTCCTATGCTTTTGCCTGTCCGTTTGACTTGAAATCGGGAGATATACTGTTGAAAAAGCATTGAGGATTAAAAGAGAATCGAGGGTTAATTAATAATTAATAATGAATAATTAATAATTGCGGGCGGGACACCCGCACCCGAAACGAAAACTTGTTCGAAGGCTACTTATTAACGGTATGTGTTAATTCGTAGACGAGATAAAAACCGCCGTCCGCGATTATATCGCGGACTTTTTTAACGCTCACTCGTTCGAAGCATACTTATTAACGGTATGTGCTAATTCGCAGACGGAACACGAGCCGCAAGGCGGCGAGCCATTGCTCAAACGGCGTTGCGGCAAAGTCAATCGCCCACGTCGTCATTCAGAGCGAAGCGTGGGAATCCCCTAAACAGAAACGAAAACTTTTGGGCGATTGTCAAAAACCGCACTTGTTCTCGCAATCACTAACCGCGCAGAGAATTTGTGCTATCAGTTCAAACACGGATAAAAATTCAAGCCACAGTTTCGCCAAATTATCTGCTTGGTGAATGCGTGCTCTGCACGCAAGAGGATATTTTTTGAACGGCGGTCGGGCGCGACGCGTTAAACAACACATCCGGTGAATGTGTTGTAGCCAAAGCGAACGAGGCGGATTGCCTTGCAAACGCTGAAGTCCAAAAACGTGAGGAAGGGGGAAGTTTTAATTTAAGGGTTACACCTTCCGCTCTTGTAGAGTAAGAATAAAAAGACCTCGCTAAATCGATGAATAATGCGAAAGGCACGGCTTGAATCAAAACCCCAGTTATTAAAACCGCGATATTGAGATGAAGAACAAGAAAGAGGCATCCGAATGGCAACCCTAATTTACATAGCGTAAATGAGTTGACAGGCGGATGCCTCTGCCGCAGTTATTCGCTCAATAGCGCGGTTTTAATGATTGGCGGCGTAATCGTTAGCCCCCGAAAAATCCGCATAATAATTCTTCGCAACGCAATCGAAAGTGCTGTCCGATTTGAGAGAGATGACGGTTGTGCCACGCTGGGATTTTTCCTTGTAAATGCCGGCGTAGGCGAGATAGTCGATGGACATACCGTAGGTGAGACGGATGGATCGAGACGCACCGGTCGGCGTGTAGTTTACGGAGAAGTTGTTGTAGTGGTCGTGTCCGCAGAAGATGCCTTGCATTCCGTGCGTAAGACCCGTTTCAAAGAGCGTGTCGGTGCTGCTGCCGCAGAAGACGCCGTAGGTGCGGACGCCGTTTTTCTTCTTGTCTTTCTCGCCCATCGTGCCGTAGAGGAATTCGGTTGTACCGTTGTCGGACGTGAGAATCGTTCCGCGAGTCAATTCGTCTTCGGATTTGCCCGACTCGATGACGTTTGCCCACGCAAGACGATATTCTTCAAGCGGAATATGGAAGAACACGAGGTTGTTGACTTCCTTGCCTTTGTTTGCGGCTTTGAGTTTGTCCATTTCGGTTGCGTACCAGTCGATTTGGCATTGATGGATATTGTCGTACTTCCACGCCATACCGAAATAGTCGCCGTCGGTGTAACTGTGGCTGTCGAACGTGACGAGCGCTTGGTTGATGGGGTTTTCGGAGCCGCTCGGGTTTTTGACAACGATAACGTCGTTGCCGAAGCCTCTCGAAGTTTTGCTTATCTCGTCCTTCTCGTCGCAGAAACCTGCCCTGAAAAGACAATATTTGAAACCTGCGCTTGCATAGTAGTCGCAGATTTGGTCGCGAGCGTAAAGGCTATACATCTCCGTGTCGTGGTTGCCGAACGCAAACGTCCAGTACACGCCGAGATTTTCCATCATATTCGCAAAGATTTTGGTTGCGTTGAGGTTGTTGAACGTGCCTGCTTGGAAGGGAACTGGGTACGCAATATCGCCGGTTACGACCACGAGGTCGGGTTGAGATTGACGAATCATCGTTGCAACCGCGCTCATAGCCCAGTTGTCTTTGGTGCCCGAAAACGCGCCGCCGCCGATATGTACGTCGGTGAATTGCAGCACTTTGAAATCTCTGTCCGCCTCTTTTTCAAACGTCCAATATCCGAGACTGTTGTCGAAAGTCGGGACAAGTTGCGTATGCTCGGTGTATTCGACCTTTTCAAAACTCGAAGCAAGCGAAAGATGCGCGTTTGTATTGACGGTCGAGGCAATGGCGCAACCGCTGAAAAAGATGACGATTGCAAGCACCACGCACCCCGTGATAATCAAGGCTTTTGCGGTTTTTCTTTTCTTTTGTTCGGGCGTGAGTTGTTTTTTCTCTTTTTTGCCCTTCTTTGCCTTTTTGCCGTCGAAGTCGTTGAGTATGCCCTCGCCTCCGACGCTTTCTTCAAGACCGTTTACGTCTTGTTGCGATTCCTCTTGCGGAATATCCGCATTTTTGATTTCGTCGCTCATAAGTTCCTCCTTGTTGCTACACTATATAGATATTATATATTATTTTTTGATATTTTCAATAGCGGAATGTTCGGATTTGCCGTTGTTTTCGGCGATATTTGCGCTCTCGCCGTCCGCATTTCTATCCGTTCTGTCGTTTTTATTCTCCGATTGTTCGTTGAGATTGTCGTTTGGATTTTTGTCATTAGCGGATACTGCGACAAACGTAACGCTTGCGTTGGTTTTGTCCTTAACCTCTGCGCTCATAGCCGCAAAGTCCGTGTTCTCGCTTGCTTTGACAAAAGCGTTGCCGACTTTCGCGCCGTAGCCGTAATCGTGAAGTTCGGTTTTGACGAGGGTTGCGTTTTGAGATTTGCACGCATCCTCGATTACCGTAATCTCGACCTTTGCGCCGTCGCCCAAAACAATCGCGCGCACGTTTTCGACAACCATCTTTATGCCGACGGCGATAATCACGACGCTCATCGCAATGCCGACGATTGCGTCCACCGCATAGTCCACTCTCGTAGTCACCGCAAACGCGACGAGGCTTGTTGCGGTGATGCCCATATCGAGAAAACTGTCGAGCATAAGCGCACGCACCGCTTGCGAGCAAATCTTTTTGTTTGCAAACATATACGCAAGACCTATGCCGAGTTTTATGGGCAGACAAACGCTGATAAGCACGATGCTCTGCCAGCCGTAATAGACGGGTTCGGGCATAGCCATACGATTGAGCGAGCGCACGAAGAACAATCCGCCCATAACCACCGAAACGACCGCGACGATAAATCCTGCGAGATATTCACCTCTGCCGTAGCCGTACGGCGCGTTTTCGCCCTTCGGCAAAAGAAGCACGATAAACACGATGAGCGTGACGATGCAGGTGAGCGTATCGAGAAAACTGTTCATTGCGTCGAGCATAATGCAAAGGCTGTTAGAGGCAAGACCGACATACATTTTTATCGCCGCAAGCGCAATGTTGACGACAATACCGACGGCAACCAAAAGGATGGATTTTTTTATTCTGTCTCTCATTTTCCGCCCTCGCTTTTTGCTGCGTTTTGCTTGTTCTTTTTGTCGTGACGAGATTTCTTTTGCGCGCTGTTTTTGGCATTTTTTGCAGTGTTTTTGGCCTCTTTATTTTCGGTGTTTTTTGCACAATCGGACGTTTTTGTCCACGTTTCTTTCACATAAACATACTTTTCGAGCCGTCTGACATCCGCTTTGTGCCTTGTATGGAGCATAAGCGACAAAACGCATACGACCACGCACAGCACGCCCGTAAGCGCAAGCAAAAACGCAAAGAGGAAGTTTGAAAGATTGAACGTTGCGCACATCAAATCATACGTCATACCAAATACCTCTTTTGCTTTTTCCACGCCACGCAAAGCGCGACGACGACTATTGCAAGCACGCCGCAGATTGCAGTGAGCGCGATATTTGCAGGCGTAAACGCCTTTGCCGCAACGTCGCCCTCTATGAAGCAAATCACGTTGTATTGCTTTGACAGCACCGCGCCGTTTTCGTTTATGTCAAAAAGTTCGTCCTTGCCGTAAACCGCAAAATATCCGACGTTTTCGGGCGCATTTTCCCACGTTATCGAAAAGGCTTCTTCGGGGGTAACGTCGTTGCCGTCGCCGTCAACAAACACGAATTTGTATGCGGCGCACACGGGTCTGTCATACTTGTTTTCAACCTCGACTCTGTTTGCCTTTACGATTACGTCCATAAGTCCGCTTCCGAAGAACACATAGAAGACCTGTCCGTCGTCGGCGACCGCTTCCACTTGCTTTGCATACACGAAGTATCTGCCGTAATTTGCAAATTGGCTTTCGTAACTGTGGCAATCGGGCGTGTAGTTCGGATTTGAAAACACGATATACGAGCGATACATCATGCTCGGCACATCCTTGTCTGCGTTGTACTCGAAACTCACGCCGAGATCGTCTTCGGCGTCGCCGCCCACAAGAGCGGATAAAATTTGAAATTTGGGGATGGAAAACTCCTCGCCGACAAGCGAATAAGCGTCGCGTATGCGAACGTAAAGCGTGCGCGCCCTTATGTCGATTTGCACGGCGATTTTTTCAAGCGGCATATAGTTGTCCGTGTCGGAAACAAAATCGAAATACACGGTATGTCCGCCGTCTTTTACGCCCAAGTATGTTGAACTCGGGTCGGCAACGCTTTTCAATGCGTCATCGGTTTGCTCCTCGCTCGGCACGAATCTGCCCTGCACTTTCTCGTCGCAAAAATCCGTCGATTCAAGCGAATTTGCAATATACGACAAACTTGCGCCGTACACAAAACTCTTTTGCGGTTGCTTTTGCACAGAAAGTTCCGCTTTTTCTATGGTGCAATCAAACGTCTGCGAGTATCTTGCCGATTCGTATTCAAAGGGAACGAGTTGCTCGTTGACCTCGTATCTTATCTTCTCGGTTGCCACAAGGCGCACCTGGTATTCGCCTGCGTCCACGCCCCTGCCGAACAGATAGCCGCCGGCAGTGTAATCCGCATATGCCTTTTGCCATTCGCCGCCCTCTTTTTTATACTCGAAGACAACGCGCGGCGAGGATATTATCTGCAAAACCCTTGCGCCGAAAAATACGCCTTGCGAGCCGTATTCCGCCGTGTTTTGCTCGACCGTGGAAGAAATGTCGGGAAGGCGGAAGGATATATCGCAATAGTTTGCAATGATAAAGTCGTCTTTATCGGGAACGTCTGCGCCCGACTCGCGCAAGTATTTTTTGATTGCCTCGTACATTTTGAGCGCAACGCAATTGCGATTGTTTGCCTCGATAAAGGGACCGCTGTACTCTGCGCCGTCAACGTTTTGCCCGTTCAAAGACAACGTCCAGTTTTCGCCGTCGGCGGTTGCGATAACAAACGACGGCAACGCCGTATCTTCTGCCGCCGCAACCAAAACGTCGCACGGATACAATTCGAGCAACGCGCAAACCGCCGTGCCAAGCACGACGAGCAAGCAACATATAAGCACGATTGTCATCTTCTTTGCGGACATAAAACCTCGAATGTATCTGTTGACCCGAATTTGATTGTCCGTCTATCAAGTTTTGGTTTCGGACTTCTCAAATTCGATATCCACCAATCAAATTTGATTATCTATCGGCTCAAATTCGATTGTATCACGAAAATACCCTTTTCGCAATATGCGCGCGTTATTATGTTATATTTAATATACAGATTAAAATATTGTTTTATTTGAATTAATTGATAGATTTTGAATTAATAATTAATAATGAATAATTAATAATTGAGGAAGGCGAAGCCTTAATCCGAAAACTTATTCGAAGGCTACTCATAAACGAAATGTGCTAACTCGCAGACGTGATAAAAACCGCCGTCCGCTCTCCTTGCAGAGCGGACTTCTAACGAACACTTATTCGAAGCATACTTATTAACGGAATGTACAATTTCACAGACGTGATAAAAACCACCGTCCGCTCTCATTGCAGAGCGGACTTCTAACGCTCACTCATTCGAAGCGTACTTATACACGGTATGTGTCTATTCGCAGACGGAATACGAGCCGCAACGGCGGCTCGCATATGAGCGCCGAGCTTGACGAATAGTACGAGAATGCGTGGCATTCCGTTGCGAAGCCGCCACGCAGGCGAAGTGGCATAATAAGTGAAATGCCCCTATCTATGCGAGTGCCG
>CAVKTQ010000013.1:0-4680 GCA_963659105.1 Firmicutes bacterium CAG:238
GGATAGCGTCAGCCGCTTCTTCGCTCTTTTGAGCGTCTTCCTTGTTTTCGAGCCACGAATTGAGGGCGGCTTTCATATCTTCGGAGATAGCGTCGAGACCGATGAGGCTGGTGATGTTGTTTGCAAGCACGTTGCGGCGCGTGTCGTATGCAAGGTGCATGCCGTAGCCGAACTCCGCGTTGTCTTCAAACAAAGAGTTTGCCCATGCAGGGCCGCGACCCTTGTCGTTCTTGGTGTAGGGGCAAGTCGGTGCGCTGCCGCCGTAAATGGAGGAGCAGCCCGTTGCGTTTGCGATGAGCATTCTGTCGCCGAAAAGTTGCGTCATAAGTTTGACGTAAGGAGTTTCGCCGCAGCCTGCGCAAGCGCCCGAGAACTCGAAGAGCGGTTTCTTGAACTGGCTGTTCTTGACGTTGACGGATTTGAGTTCCGCAGTGGTTTCTTTGAGGTTTGCCGCATAGTCCCAGTTTTCTTCCTCTTTTGCGATTGCTTCGTCGAGGGGAACCATAGTGAGAGCCTTTTCTTTTGCGGGGCAAACAGCGACGCAGTTGGAGCAACCCGTGCAGTCGAAGGGGCTGACTTGCATACGGAATTCGTAGCCTTTCACGCCGATTGCAGGTTTGGTTTCAAACGTTGCGGGTTTGTCTGCGAGTTCCTCTGCGGTTGCGAGGGTCGGACGAATGGTTGCGTGCGGGCAGACGAGAGCGCAGCGGTTGCATTGGATGCATTTGTCTTTGTCCCACATAGGAACGGAAACCGCAATACCGCGTTTTTCAAACTTGGTCGTGCCGGTGGGAACGTAGCCGTTGGGGTTGAATGCGGAAACGGGGAGTTTGTCGCCTTCTTGAGCCGTGATGGGTGCGATAAAGTTTTTGAAATACTCGTCGTTGGGTACGGGCAGCGGCGCGGCGCCGTTGGTCGTGGTTTCCCAACTTTGCGGATATTTGACTTCTTTGAGGTGTGCGATCGCGTTGTCCACGCAAGCGTTGTTCATTGCGACGACCGCGTCGCCTTTCTTGCCGTAGGACTTCTTGATCATTTCTTTCATATAACGCTCTGCGTCTTCGTAAGGAATGACGTTTGCAAGTTTGAAGAATGCCGCTTGCATAACGGTGTTGACGCCTTTCTTCGTGCCGATTTCTTGAATGACTTTAAGACCGTCGAGAGTGTAGAATTTGACGTGCTTTTTGGCAATCATATTCTTCATTGCGGCAGGGAGTTTTGCGTCCATTTCTTCGGGCTCCCATTGAGAGTTGAGAAGGAACGTGCCGCCGTCCTTGAGGTCGGAAAGCATATCGTAACGAAGAACGTAGGATTCGTTGTGGCAAGCCACGAAGTCCGCTTGGTCGATGAGGTAGGTGCTTCTGATGGGCTTGTCGCTGAAACGCAAGTGCGAAATGGTGATGCCGCCCGATTTCTTGGAATCGTATGCGAAGTATGCTTGCGCGTATTTGTCGGTGTGGTCGCCGATGATTTTGATGGAGTTCTTGTTTGCGCCGACGGTGCCGTCAGAGCCGAGACCGTAGAACTTGCAGGAAATCGCGCTTGCGTCGGACGCGTCGATCTTTTCGGTGACGTTCAAGGAATGGAAGGTCACGTCGTCGTTGATGCCGACGGTGAATCTGTCTTTCTTTTCGCCGCTCATATTCTCGTAGATCGCGTTGACCATAGAGGGGTTGAATTCCTTGCTGCCGAGACCGTAACGACCGCAAAGCACTTCTTTCGTCACGCCTGCTTCGTTGAGTGCGGACACAACGTCGAGGTAGAGAGGTTCGCCTTGTGCGCCCGGCTCTTTGGTTCTGTCCATAACGGTGATGGTCTTGACCGTTGCGGGAATCGCTTTGACGAATGCGTCCTTGGGGAACGGACGATAAAGTCTGACTTTCAAAAGACCGACTTTGTGTCCTCTTGCGTTGAGGTAGTCAACGGTTTCTTCAACCGCTTCCGCGCCTGAACCCATAATGACGATTACGCGGTCGGCGTCGGGTGCGCCGTAGTAGTCGACGAGGCTGTATTTTCTTCCTGTGAGCGCGCTGACTTTGTCCATTTCCGCTTGAACGATTGCGGGGACTGCGTCATAGAACTTGTTGCTTGCTTCTCTGTTTTGGAAGTAAATGTCGGGGTTTTGAGCCGTGCCTTGTTGATGGGGATGTTCGGGGTTGAGTGCGCGTGCGCGGAACTCGTCCACTTTCTTGAAATTTACGAGGGGTTTGATCTCGTCGTATTCGATAACGTCGATCTTGTCAACTTCGTGAGAGGTGCGGAAACCGTCGAAGAAGTTGAGGAAAGGAACGCTGGATTCGATCGTGGAAAGGTAGGAAACCAAAGTAAGGTCCATAACCTCTTGAACGCTGTTTGCAGCGAGCATAGCAAAACCTGTTTGACGGCACGCCATAACGTCCGAGTGGTCGCCGAAGATGTTGAGCGCGTGGCCTGCAACGCTTCTTGCGGAAACGTTGAATACGCAAGGAAGCAACTCGCCCGCAATCTTGTACATGTTCGGGATCATAAGCAACAAGCCTTGACTTGCGGTGAACGTGCTTGTCAATGCGCCTGCCGCCAACGAGCCGTGTACTGCGCCTGCCGCGCCGGCTTCGGATTGCATCTCGGCAATTTTAAGCACGTTGCCGAAAAGGTTCTTTCTGCCTTGACCCGCCCAGTCGTCGCAGTTCTCTGCCATAGGTGATGACGGAGTGATAGGGTAAATAGCCGCTACGTCGGAAAAAGCATACGCGATGTGCGCCGCAGCGGTATTGCCGTCAATGGTCATTTTTTTCATATCGGATAGTCCTCCAAATAAATATCTTTGAGTGTTTTGATTTGCCACGCGCCCACGCAAGAGCGCAACGCGTAACCAATTAAACATTATATATTGATAAATTTTAATAGTCAATAGAAAGGAAAGAATTGACGTGGCATTTCGTCAATTCTTTCTCTATTAAAGTTTGTGAACGAACGAATTTTGCAATTTTTAGCCTTGCGGTTTAATATCGACGTGTATGGTTTTAAGCGTTCCGACAGAGGTTATTGCGGTTTTGAGCGTTGCGTCCGAATAGAAGGTCGCATTCGCAAAATTCAATGAAGTATTGCCGTAATATGCAGAATACAAAGTTTGCAAGGATTGCGCATCGATGTTTTCGTCGGTGCGAATCAATGCGCTGAAAGAAGTCGTGCAATCTCCACCGTTGTTGTGAATGCAGAATGCAACGGTTGCAATTTCGTGTTTCACTACATAAATATTGCATTTTTGCCAAAAATCAAAAGTGCAGGATTGATAATTGTAGCCGGTCAAATCGATTTTTTCGGTGTGTTGCTCGTCTTTGAAAAAGTCGAATTGTTCGGGTATCGAACTTTTTCCATACGCAGAAGCAATGAAATCGAATACGCTCACCGTTTTTGTCCTTTCAACGGCGAGAGGGTATGTTTTGCCTTCGAGTATAAAGTTTATAACGGGTGTTCCTTCGGGGGATTGTTTAACGTATAACACGGTATTGTGACGAATAGGTTCTGAATCGTCAAACTTAAATACGCAGTTAGAATCACGGAAAAAGCCTGTATATATACCGTGCCCGATTGAAGAGTCACCGTTTTGCAACGCAGTGAAATCACTCATCGTAATCAAATCACCGTCATTGACGGTTTTTTCGTATCGCGATTCGTTGCCATTGCCGGTTGTTATAAAAGTGACGACGATTTTTTCGGAATTGTTGTCACATCCGACAAATAGCGCAACGCTAAAAACAAGTATCGAAACAAGAGTCAAACAAATTATGGTTTTTTTCATAGGCCCCTCCGATTATTCGTTTATATCAGAATTTGGATTTTTAACACATGGCAAAATCGGCTCTAATTCTCCGCCATTTGGCTTCGAATAACTGCATTTTCCACATATTAATTTTCTAATAGTAACAATGTCAAACGTATGCCTTTCGGTGTCACTGTATCCGCAAAAACAAGTGCGAGTATGCACCGTAGGATTGTTGTTAGAAGCATATTCATATTTGTGTGTATGGTCAGGTAGCACACAAGAACACACGCTACTATTATTCATTTTAAAGTTGAAAGAGTGTACATGCCCAATATTTTTTGGAGTTAGAGTGATATACCCAACAATACAATCATCTTCTCGCTCTAATGTGTCTGCATCGTGATAATGTTTCCAACCTGTATTGAACAGCAACCTTTGTGTATTTTCATCATACCCATATGCGATACACGCATGTTGAACTGATTCGCCATTAACATAGTCGTCAATAACTACAATTACTGGTATGTTTGATTGTACAAGTAGTTTAATCTGTCTCGCAAAGAACGAACTATTGCTCTCACTTGAACCGGGATATGTGGCTGTCTTGTCATAATTATAGTCTTGGAAGGTTATCCAGTTATCAACCTCATCTGCACGGTATGTTTGAAGATATAAATCAAGTATTTGTTTTATTGACTCAAAACTAGGTAGCGACAATCCGTATCCTAATCTTGCGCCCAGTTGCACAAGAAGGTCATAGAACGCATCGGTTGTTCCCGGTGTTCTTGTATCCAAGCCATAGTTGCCTGTTGCAGAAGTCTCATATTGTTCTGTAACAAGATTATCGTTCCAATAATGATTGTAAAAAGACAATAGCATTTGGAGTGCGATATATCCGCATGATCCCGAAACATTCGCATGATAATCCGTCAAAT
>CAVKTQ010000013.1:4690-5943 GCA_963659105.1 Firmicutes bacterium CAG:238
GGTCTCATTAGCACATTCAATGCTGAAATGACCAACTTGGTTTAGTGTTGTGATTTCTTTTGCAATTGGAAATGCCAACATTACAACAAAAAGCAAAACAACTGCTAAAATAATACGTTTTTTCAAAGTCATAGTTTTTCTCCCTTTTTTAAAATATTTGACGTACTACTAATATACTGCATATATTCTACAACAAGCAGTATAGACTGTCAATACCCAAAAAATAGCGCGTATAATATTGCAAATAAAATTGGTGAAAAAGTGCGGTTAATACTGCAATCAGTTATATGATACATTTATATTTTGAAAATTGTTTCATAATATATTCCATCTTGCACAACGTGCTCAATAACTTGCTTTATAAAATCCGCTGTGGTATACTTGCCGTATGTCGCAAATCGTCCTCAAAGGAGTAAGTTATAGTTACTCATTAGGGGAGGGCAGCAGTCTAAAAGCCCTCAAAAACCTGTCTTTTTCCGTTGAGAAAGGCGAATTTGTCGCGCTCGCCGGCATGAACGGCAGCGGCAAAAGCACGCTCGCAAAACTTCTCAACGGTCTTTTTATACCCTCGAGCGGCGAGGTTTTGATTGACGGCTTGTCGACTTCCGACGAGAAAAACACCTTTGAAATCCGCAAAAAAGCGGGTATGGTTTTCCAAAATCCCGACAACCAGATGGTTGCGACGATAATCGAGGACGACGTTGCTTTCGGTCCCGAAAACATCGGCGTTGTGCGCGACGAAATCATCGAGCGAGTAGACGAGGCTCTCGAGGCGGTTGGTATGAACGAATATCGCAAGCGTTCGGCTTCCAAACTCAGCGGCGGACAGAAACAGCGTATCGCAATAGCGGGCGTTCTCGCTATGCGCCCCGATATTCTCATTTTGGACGAATCCACGTCCATGCTCGACCCAAACGGCAGAAAGGAGATTATGTCCATTGCCAAAAAACTCAACGAGCAGGGCATAACCGTCATCAACATCACGCACAATATGGACGAAGCCGTGCTTGCGGACAGAATCATCGTTTTGCGAAAGGGCAGAATCGCAATAGACGGCACGCCGAAGGAAGTGTTTTCTTCGGGGCTTTTGGAAGCGTGCGGACTTACGCTTCCCCCCGTATACGCGCTGTGCAAAAACCTCGAAAGCAAAGGATTCGTTTTCGATTCGCCGTTGCTTACGGAAGAAGAACTTGCGGAGGGCGTATGTCGGCAATTGAAATAAAAAATCTAACTTACGTCTATTCCCCCAAAAC
>CAVKTQ010000013.1:5953-24014 GCA_963659105.1 Firmicutes bacterium CAG:238
AAAACGCCGATAGAAAAAGTGGCTCTTTCCGATATTAATCTAACCATAGAAGAAGGGCAGTTCGTCGGCATAGTCGGCGCGACGGGAAGCGGAAAATCCACGCTCATTCAGCACCTTAACGGACTTATCAAGATTCAGGATAAAAAGAAATCTTCCGTCTTTGTCAACGGCAAGAGCGCGACGGACAAAAAAACGCTCAAAAACCTGCGCTTCGAAGTGGGTATGGTTTTTCAATACCCCGAATACCAACTTTTTGCGGATACGGTGGAAAAGGACGTTGCGTTCGGACCCAAAAACATGAAACTCGAGAAAGAGGAAATAGACCGCAGGGTAAGGCGCGCGATAGAGGTTGTCGGGCTCGATTACGACGCTTTTGCAAGCCGCAGTCCGTTCGATTTGAGCGGCGGCGAAAAACGTCGCGTGGCAATAGCAGGCGTCATCGCAATGGAGCCGAAAATCCTCGTGCTTGACGAACCCGTCGCAGGACTGGATCCGCAAGGCAGAGAGGAAATCCTTGCGCTCGTCAAAAAACTCCAAAAAGAAATATCGCCCACGATAATTATGGTGTCGCACAATATGGACGACATCGCAGTCATAGCGGACAGAATCGTTGCGCTCGAAGACGGAAAAATCGTTGCGGACGGCACGCCCAAAGAGGTGTTTTCAAACAGAGAACTCATTTTGGACGCAGGGCTTGACGTGCCCTGCGCCACAAGGCTTTCGGACGTGTTTATATCTTGCGGAATCGACCTTCCTCGCGACATAATTTCCATGGACGAACTTGCCGAAAAACTTGCCGAAATCAAGGCGGCAAAAGGGGGAAGCGACAATGTTTAGAGACGTTTCCTTCGGGCAGTATTATCCCACGAACTCGGTTGTCCACAGGCTTGACGCAAGAGTGAAACTTTTGCTTACGCTTATGTACGTCATCGGCATATTTTTTGTCAAATCCTACTTTGGATTTATGCTGACGGCGGCGGTTTTGATTGCGATAATTTTGATTGCCAAATTGCCTATGGCTTCCGTTCTCAAAAGCGTGAAAGGCGTGCTTTTCATAATTTTGTTCACCGCAATCCTCAACTTGTTTTTGATAAGAGACGGCGAAGTTTTGGTGCATTGGCAAATCTTCACAATCACCAAAAACGGAGTTCATACAACCATAAAGATGGTTTTAAGGCTCGTTTTGTTGATTTCGGGTGCGTCTTTACTCTCGCTCACGACAACTCCCGTCGAACTTGCCGACGGCGTGGAAAGCCTTATGTCGCCGCTAAAACTCGTCAAAGTTCCCGTGAGAGATATCGCAATGATAATGAGTATCGCGCTTCGCTTTATCCCCACGCTTTTTGAGGAAACCAACAAGATTATCTCGGCGCAAAAAGCGCGCGGCGCAAGTTTCGACACGGGCGGACTTTTTGCAAGAGCAAAGGCTCTTTTGCCCGTGCTTATTCCGCTTTTCGTAAACTCGTTCAGACGCGCCGACGAACTCGCTTTCGCAATGGACGCAAGGTGCTACAACGCAACCGAAAAACGCACCAAAATGAAGAAAGCGAAAATCGGTTTGGGCGACGTTATCGCGGCGTTGTTTATGTGTGCGTTTTTCGTTGTGATTTTGCTTGAAAGATATTATTTTCCGACGATAGGAATCGACATCGACAGGATGATTTTCGGGGGGCTTGTGCTATGAGATATCGCGCGGTAATTTCCTATTTCGGCGCAAGGTACGTCGGCTGGCAAAGACAACTCAACGGATTGAGCGTTCAAGAAGTTTTGGAAAAGGCTCTCGAAAAAACTTTCGGCGTAAAAACCGCCGCTACGGCGAGCGGCAGAACGGACGCGGGCGTTCACGCAGAGGGGCAAGTCGTGCATTTCGACGCGGACACGTCCATACCCGTTGACAAGATTCCGTTTGCGGTGAACACGCACCTTCCCGACGACGTGAGTATGCTCTCTTGCGAGGTCGCAGACGAGGATTTCAACGCGCGGTTCAACGCAAAGCGCAAGACGTATTGCTACAAGATGTATATCTCCAAACATCGTCGTCCTATGCTCGAACCCACGCACGAACACGTCATCGTTCCCGTCAATCTCGAAAAGATAAAAGAGGCGTGCAAAATCATCGAAGGCACGCACGATTTCAAGTGTTTCGAGGCAAGCGGAAGCGTGATAAAAAACACGGTTAGAACGGTGTATTCCATAGAAGTTTTCGCCTCGCCGCTCCAAGACTTTGGCGAATCCGAAAAAGAAAAGGAGGACATGCTCCGCGAGAGCGAATTGTGTATATCCGTGACGGGCAACGGCTTCCTTTACAATATGGTGCGCATAATCGCAGGCACGCTTTTGTACGTCGGAATAGGCAAACTTTCGGTTGACGACGTAAAACGCGTTCTCGAGACGGGCGACAGAAAACTTGCCGGGAAAACTTTGAGCGCAAAAGGCTTGCATTTGATGTCGGTTGCGTACTGATTTTTGCAAAGTTCAGCCCGTTTTTATGACAAAATCAAACTCAAATCTTGTCGAAATTATTTTTTAACGAATATTTGCACGGCGCAATCATTGACATATCAATTATTTCGTTTTATTATAAATTATAATGTGCTTGCGTGAGCGTATGTAGCGCGAGTGAATTTCGATATGCGTTCAGGCGCAAGGGCAAAACTTATGGAAGACAATTCAAGAAATTTTATCGAAGATATCATTGACGAAGATCTCGCTTCGGGCAAGGTGAGCAAGATTATCACTCGTTTCCCTCCCGAACCCAACGGATATTTGCACATCGGTCACGCAAAGGCGTTGTGCATAAACTTCGGGATGAAAGAAAGATATCACGGCGCGTGCAATTTGCGTTTCGACGACACCAATCCCGCAAAAGAGGACGTCGAATATATGGAAAGCATCAAAGCCGACATCAAATGGCTCGGCTTCGAATGGGACGAATTGCGCAACGCAAGCGACTATTTCGAAAAAATGTACGAGTGCGCCGTCAAACTCATCGAGGACGGCAAGGCATATGTGTGCGATTTGAGCGCAGAGCAAATAAGTCAAACGCGCGGCAGTTTCGGCGTTCCCGGCATTGAAAGCCCATATCGCAACCGCTCGGTTGAGGAAAATCTCGACTTGTTCGAGAGAATGAGAAACGGCGAGTTTGCCGACGGCGAAAAAGTTTTGCGTGCAAAAATCGATATGTCGTCGCCCAACATCAACATGCGCGACCCCGTCATCTACCGCATCTGCCACGCAACGCACCCCCACACGGGCGACAAGTGGGTCATCTATCCGATGTACGACTTTGCGCACCCCATCGAGGACGCAATCGAGGGCATAACGCACTCGCTCTGCTCGCTCGAATTTGAAAACCACCGTCCACTTTACGACTGGGTGACGACAAATTGCGGCTTCGACCCTCGTCCTCGTCAAATCGAGTTTGCAAGGCTCAACCTTACGCACACCGTTATGAGCAAGCGTTTCATCAAACGCCTCGTGGACGAAAAAGTGGTTTGGGGCTGGGACGATCCTCGTCTTTCCACGCTTTCGGGCATAAGAGAGAGAGGCTACACGCCCGAGTCGATTCGCGACTTCTGCTCTCGTATCGGCGTGTCCAAAGCGGACAGCGAAGTCGATATTTCCATTCTCGAACACTGCGTGAGAGAAGATTTGAACAACCGCGCTCAACGCGCTATGGTGGTCACCAAACCGCTCAAACTCATCGTGGACAACTATCACGAGGGCAAGAGCGAACCCGTGTATATCGAAAACAATCCCCAAGCGGAAAACGCAGGCGTACACGAAACCACGTTCGGCAGAGAACTCTACATCGAGCAAGACGATTTCGCTCTCAATCCTCCGCCCAAATACTTCCGCTTGAAGCCCGACGGAATCGTCCGTCTTAAAGGCGCGTACATCGTCAAATACGTCGGCTGCGACCTCGACGACAACGGCAACGTAACCGCTGTCCACGTCGAGTATCTCGAAGGCACGAAGAGCGGCGAAGAAGGCGCAAATATAAAGGTCAAAGGCACGATTCACTGGGTCAACGCAAACGACTCGGTTGACGTCACGCTCAATATGTTCGACTATCTCATCAACGACGGCGACGGCGATTATATGGACAGAGTCAATCGCAACTCTCTCACGGTTTTGCACGGCAAAGCGGAAAAAATCGTTGCGGAAGCACCCGTTCACACGAGATTCCAATTCTTGCGCGAAGGCTACTTTATCAAGCGCAACGAGAACAACGAGTTCAACAATATAGTTGGGCTTAAAGACAGTTACAAAGTCAAATAACCGTTCTTAGACGGAACGCGAGCCGCAAGGCGGCGAGAAAGCGAGCGCCGAGCTTGACGAACAGTACAAGCGACTGCGCCGTCTGTTGGCCACTGCTTGGCGCACAAAGCGCAGTGGCACGGCTTTCAGCCGATTTGTATTGCCAACAGCCCGTCTGCCGTTCGTTGCTTGCAACGAACTAGCGATTGCTACGAAGTCAATCGCGTCAGTGTTGCCCCACGCGGAGCGGACGTCGTGGGTTCCCTCAAAGAATGCAGAGGGGGAACGACGGTAGGGGAAACACATGAGGAAGGGGGAAGCTCTATTAACAATTATTTGATAAAAAACAATAACAACACAAAGATATTCGGGTGAAAGCAATATGTTTGTTTGCAAGATATGCGGAAATGAAGTAAAACCTGGACAAGCCTTTTGTTCGACTTGCGGCGCGGACGTCGTTGAAAATTATCAGACGATCTGCCCCGTTTGCCATGCAAAAAACAGCGCAGGCAGCAGATACTGCGCAAAGTGCGGCGGCATTTTGCAGGTTATGCGCAAGCCGGTTTGCGCCGTTTGCGGAACGAAAAATCTTCCCGGCGCAAAGTTTTGCGTGTCCTGCGGCGCGCCGATAGTCGTCGAAAGCGAAACGCACAGCGACGAGGATATGCTCGACGCTCGCAAGGCAAAACTGCGACTTGACAATATGGAACGCGACCGTATGGCGGCAATCGACAAAGAGATTGCCGAAAAGCGCGCAAAAGCCGACGACGAAAGGGAAAAGGCGCTTCAGCAAGTTGAAGAATACCGCCAAAAGAGCGAGGAAGAATACCGCGTAAAAGCGGAACATCTCGAAAAATACCGTCAAAAACTCAACGAACTCGGCTCCGAGGACGTCGAACTTTTGAAGAAGATGTCTGCCGCGCTCAAAACATATTCCAAATACTACGCCGATCCGTACACTCAAATCGACGAGGACGATATCGACGGCGATACATACGTTTGCCCCGCTTGCGGCACTATCAATCCGCTCACCGCAACCGCTTGCACGCATTGCGGCAGAAACAAGGCGCGCGCTCTGCTTCTTCTTGCCAAAAACAAGATTAAGCAAAGTCCGCCCGTAAAGCGCAAACAACAGATTATCCCTGCGCCGACTTGCGATCTCGAAACGAAGAAAGCGCCGACGCTCGACGAGTTTATAGACGAACTCAACGCGCCCGAGCAAGAAGAAAAAACCGTGGCGGAAAAGGAACCCGAAAAAGAGCAGCAAGCGGACTTTTCGGGACCGAGCAGAGCGCCCTATCAGGGCGGATATGCGCCTTATCCCTATCCGCCGTACCCGTATCCCGCGCAACCCGCAGCGCAGGGTATGCCGCAATATCCGGCGCCGGGATTCTTTATGGGCGAGGACGGCAAGCCTTATCAAATGCCGCCCATAGTGCAACCCGTTGCGTTTGTGCCGTACGTCACGCAAGAGCAACCGCTCATGCAGTACGTTCCGCAAGTCGAAGAGCAAAAACCGCAAAAGGTTCAACTCAACGCGCAACCCGTTCAAAACAAGAAAAATTGACAAATTTAATCGGATATGGCAGAGAAAATCAACAAAAACAAAAATCGAAGCGTTGACGACGCAGGCATAAGGCTTGCGCCTCCTCCCATTGACAACGCCGCCTATCACGTTATGCCCACCGTTATGCAGCAGTATGTGATAGAGCCGACCGTTGTCACAAAGGAAACGCCCGATACGGATTCCGCTCGCATCGTATCCACCATAGACGACTTCCAACCCAAGCGCGAGGAAGTCAACAAGAAGTGGAAACGAGGCAAGAGAGCGAAAAATATGACGAGCGGCGTGATTGCTCTCGTCGCTTCGGTGTTGGTTCTTTTGCCCTACATACTCGGCGCGATAGGCACAGAGGTCGACGTTCCCTTCACGCTCGTTCCCGACAAATTCAACGTCATTCGCAACCTTGTTTCCGCTTTCGAACAGACGGCGGATCTTGGATGGAAAGGCGAAGAAGTCGGCGCGATATGGGTGGGTATGGTGCCGTCGCTTATTCTCACAATAGGCATTTTATGCGTGATAATCAATGTGATAAAAGCCTGTTTTGCGATTTTCGGCGCGGTTAAGCCTATAAAATTCGTAAAAGGCGCGGTCATCTACGCGCTGTGTTTGATTGCGATACTCGTTGCAAGCCTCGTGGGCGCAAACGCAATCGGAATCGAACGCATAGATTTTGTCGAAGATTTCATTGTCGGCTATGCGCAAAGCGAATTGTTTACGCTCGTCGTTTCGGGCGCGGCGTATCTCGTTTTGTGTTTGGTCGGCGCAATCATCAATCGCGACAAGTGCGGCTATCTTAAATAGCCGCGAGGAGGAAGTATGTCTAAAAAAGACAAAAAGCAAGAAATCGTTATGACTCCCGATAACGAGATAAAGGTCGAAGACGAGCCTATGTTCGAGGCGGAAGCCTACACTGCGCCTCAACCCGAAGCAGGTTCGGACGTTACGGTTATGAAAACCGTCGGAACGGGCGGTCCCGTGCCTATCGTTGCGCCCAAACACAACACCATTCAACTTCAGCCTATCGTCGTTCCGCTTGCGGTCGTGCCGTACATGACGCAGGACAGCAACGTTTTGAGAACGGACGGCAGAGGTCAGGGCGGATATGCGCAAGCGACTGTCGAAAGCGAGGAAGCAACCGATTTCGAAACCGTTGCCGCTCGCAAGGTCAGAAAGAGAGGCAAGATTCAACCGAGAATTTTTGCGCTCGTCACGTTCGTTTTGTCCGCGCTCGTAGTGTTGCCGTTCATCCTTTCGTACTTTGTCAAGAGCGTCGGCTCGGTGTCTATAGAACAATTCGACATCATAGGCACAATCAAAAACTGGATCGCCAACGGATTTGAACTCAGACCGCTCAGATATCCTGCATACATAGCCGTTGCCGCAGTAAGCGCAGTGATGGCGATTGCGTCGCTTGTTTCTATAATCGGCGGCAGATATCCTCGCGCGCTCAACTTTATCTTCTCGCTCATTGCCGCAGGCTCGATGCTCGCGGTGATGATCAAATGGCTTATCGACAAATCGTTTGTCGCAAGCGAGCAAGTGGGATTCCTCATCGTCTTGGTGCTTGCGCTTGTCAATTTTGTGCTGTCGATCGTATTTGCCATCCTTCTCAACAAACTCGACGACAAGGTCGAAAACGCCGAAAATCTCTCGAAAGAGATTTGATTCGGCGCAAACTTAACAACAGAACAAACGGAATTAGGGGAACGAATTGCTTTTGCGATTCGTTTTTCCCTCAAAAGGGAATACAATGTCGCTAAAACTCGTATCGCTTGCAAGCGGAAGCAAGGGAAACGCCACGCTCATACTGTCAAATTCAACGGCAATTCTTGTTGACGCAGGCGTTTCGTTTTCGAGGATTTCGAGCGCGCTTTTCGAGTTCGGATTGAAGCCGAGCGACGTTGACGGCGTTGTGATAACTCACGAACACAGCGACCATATCGCAGGGCTTTGCAAATTGTCGCCGTACACCAAAGTGTACGCTCATCCGCTCACCGCTCGCGCCATATGCCGAAAGGCGGACGTGAAAAACCTGACGGACGTCGACGATTACGAAGGCGGATTCAAAATCGGCGATATCGAGGTGGAGCCTTTCCGCATTCCGCACGACGCCGAGTATCCTCTTGCGTACACTTTCGATTGCGAGGGCGCAAGGTGCAGCGTGGCAACCGACATCGGCGTGCCGACAAAAGGCGTTATCCGCAACATAAAAGACAGCGAAGTTGTGCTGCTTGAAGCAAATCACGACGTCGAAATGCTCAAAAACGGCAAATATCCGCCTATGCTCAAAGCGAGAATATTGTCGAATTCGGGACATCTTTCCAACGACGCAGCCGCAAAAATAACGTCCGTTTTGTGCGACGATTCGCGCATAAAACAACTCGTTTTGGGGCATATAAGCGAAAACAACAACACCGAACAAAAGGCGTTTGAAACCGTGGAACGCGCAATAAAGGAAAAACAAAGCGACATCGAATTGTACGTTGCGCATCAGTCGAGAAGAAGCGAGGTTTTTGAAATTCTATGAGAAAAACGATAGGCGCAAGCGAAAGTTCGTCAATCTATCTTATGGGCATATGCGCAGGCAGTCTGCTTTCGCTGTTCTTGTCGCTCGCTCTCAGAAATTCTTCCGCAACCCTCGACGGTATGAGCGTTTACAGTTGGTGCGGCTATGCGATTATGCAAATAGGCTTTATCGCAACCGTATTCGCGTATGCGCGCGTGCGCAAAATAAATATCGTATACGTCGCCAAACTTAGAGGAAAACTCAACCTTTTGCAAATTGTCGTTTTGCCCTTTATCGCCATTGCGACAATACTCGTGTTTTTGCCTTTGGCAAACGCATGGTCGGCGTTTTTGAACGTCATCGGCTATCACGGCCCCGGCGTTACGATGCCCGAATTTTCAAATGTAGGATACTATTTTCTCGCCCTTTTCGTGCTTGCCGTTATGCCTGCGATCGGCGAGGAAATTTTTATGCGAGGCACGGTTTTTTCGGGTCTTGCGACAAGAGATATTTGGTTTGGCGTGCTTATGTCGGGGCTGTTTTTCTCGCTTATGCACGCAAATCCCGTTCAAACCGTACATCAATTCGGCTTGGGAGTGGTGCTTGCAATCGTCGTCGCGCTTTCGGGTTCGGTGTGGGCAGGCGTGATAATCCACTTTTTCAACAATTTCATATCCCTCACGCTGACGGCGTATTTGCCGCAAGTGGACGCTCTGTACGTCAAACTCGGCTATTACAACTGGCTCACGGGCGCGGCGAGCGTCATTGCGGGCTTACTCTTGCTTGCGTGCTTGCTCTATCTTTTCTACCGCGCGGGCGCAAAGCATGAAAACGGACTTGTGAGCAACGTCTATAAAGAGGACGGCTTCACAATCGTCGCAACGTCAAATGCAACCGAACAAAAAGAAAATGCGTTCAAAGGCTTGGCTCGCTTTTTGAAATCCTTGTTTACAAAGCAGGGTTGGAAGAAAATCCGCTACGAAATCGAGGAAAGCAACGGCGTCGAGTATATAGGCAAAAATCAGAGTATGACGGGCGTGTGGATTGCGCTCGCGCTCGTGTGCGCCTACTGGCTGTACGCCTTTATCTCGGGGTTGATATGACAAAGCGGACTAGCGTAGGTTGGATATATTTTGTCGTCGTGCTATGCACGCTGCTTTTGCGTATAGCGTCGGCGCTCGACATCTATTCCGCGTTGAACATAAAGGATTCGGACGCGTTTTTCTCGTGCGTGGTGCAGATTGCCATTTTTGCGTTTGTAAGCGTGTTTTTGTATTCTCTCACCGCAAAACGTAGGGGCGAAAATGCAAAGGACGTAATTTCCGATTTCGGCTTCAAAAAAATATCCGCAAAAAATTGGCTTTTGATACTCCCCATGTGCGTGTGTGCAATCGTCGTTTCGAGCGGCATATCTTTCGTGTGGCAAATGGTGCTGAGAATGATAGGCTACACCCACATTCCGTCAAGCACCGACTATGACGGCATAGGAATGCTGTTCAAGGAACTGTTTTTGGTTGCCGTGCTCCCCGGATTTTGCGAGGAAATCGCGCACAGAGGTCTTATAAGGGCAGGCTACAAGGAGTGCAAATGGAAGTTTGTGCTTGTGTCCGCCGTGCTGTTTTCGCTTATGCACCAAAACATAGTGCAGACGGGCTACACCTTCTTTTTCGGCGCAGTCCTTGCGCTCATCGCGTATTACACCGATTCCATATGGGGCGGAATTTTCATCCACTTTGCCAACAACGCATACAGCGTGTTTTCGGAATATGTCTCCCAAAACGGCGGCGCATTCGACTTCATCAACAAAATCTCAAATTGGTTTTACGGCTCGAATTTAGGCTTTGCGGTGGCGGCGGCTCTCGTGGTCGTGTGCGCGTGTCTGCTCGTGCTTTTCTTCTTTGTCATGCGCAAAGACGCCGTAAAGCACGAGCGCATATCCGACGTTCCTTTCGCAAGCGCAACCGATGTCTTGCCTCTATACAAGGATATCCCGTTTATGCTTACGGTGGCGGTCGGAATCTGCGCCACGGCGTTCAGTTTCGCGTGGGGGATGATGAGATGAAAATCAATATTATCGCAATCGGCAAAATCAAAGAAAAATATTTCGTCGACGCAATCGCCGAGTATCTCAAACGCGCCTCTCGCTTTGCCGAAGTCAAAGTGGTAGAACTTCCCGACGCTCCGCAAGGCAAAACGCCTGTCGAACAACAGCGTATAGAAAGCGAGCAGTTGCTCTCAAAAGCAAAGGGCTATATCGTCGCAATGGATTTCCGCGGCAAAGAGTTTTCAAGCGAGCAACTCGCCGACCTCATAAAGACCAAATGCAACGACGGCGAAAGCGAGTTTTCCTTTCTCATCGGCGGCAGTCACGGACACACCGACGACCTTCGCTCGCGCGCAGATCTCGTCCTATCCTTCGGAAAGCAGACTTTCCCTCATCAATTATTCAGAGTTATGCTCTGTGAACAAATATACAGAGCCTTGTCTATAAACGCAGGTTTGCCGTATCACAAATAACACAATCGGCGGTTTATCTATCCAAAAAAACACGATAAAGGTGACGTATGGGTTACAACGAGCAATTTATGAATATGGCGATTGAACTCGCAAAAGAGTGCGGCGCTCACGACGAAGTGCCCGTCGGGTGCGTCGTCGTCAAGGACGGAAAAGTCATAGGCGCAAGCGGAAATCGCAAGGAAAGAGAAAACAACGCCATATGTCACGCCGAGATTCTCGCACTTTCGCAAGCGACCAAGGAGGTGAACAACTGGTGGCTCGAAGATTGCGACGTTTACGTCACGCTCGAACCGTGCGTTATGTGCGCGGGTGCGATGATACACTCTCGCATACGCGCGCTGTACTTCGGCGCATACGACGAAAAGACGGGGGCTTGCTGCTCGAAACTCAACCTTTTCGAGCAAGGACTTTTCAATCACACAGTTCTTGTCAGCGGCGGACACGAGCAGCAAATCTGCTCGCAACTCTTGTCCGACTTCTTCAAGCAAAAAAGAAAAAAGTGCGAGGGTAAAGCGTAAAACAAGATTTGATTTCATTTGGGGTGTGGGGTATCCCCACCCGCAATTATTAATTATTCATTATTAATTATTAATTCAAAAAGCGTTCGAGCAGGCGTTTGCGGTCAGTTAGAGAGCGGGGGTGCAGGATATTGTTCAAAAGAGCATTTCGCCATAATCGTCAACCCTCGCCGTCTTGCGATATGCAGGGCGGCGGTTTTGTTCGTGCGAGAGCAAGCAGTCCTCGCATAAGATAGATTACAGCGTTTCGACAATGCTCGTGTCGAGGTCGACGGCGTCTTTTATCGAGTCGGCAGGCACGCCGAACACGATTCCCAAGACGGTCGACATAAGCGATATGATCGATGCAACAATGACAAATACAATCTTTTTGGTTTTGTTATCCATAGGTTCTCTCCGTTTAAGTTTATTTGCCGCCGCGAAGATTTGCCTGCTCGAACACGCACAATATACAACTCGCTTTGCCCGATTTGCAAAATATTATGTCGTATGCCGTAAAAGTTTTTTCGCAAAACGAATATAGTATGGTATGGACAAATATAATATTGTTTTTATAAAAACCGAATGGGGCGAAAAGGAACTGCTCGGCAGGCGCGCGGAAGACTACGTTATTCGCGAGTTCTACGACTTTGCGGCGAAGAAGTGCCGCATTGCAAAGCAATCCGCATACAAGGAAGAGAATACGATTTTGGACGGATACGTCAACGTCGTTTTGTCGCTCGATATGCCGCTCGTAAAGAAAGAGGACATAGAGTCGCTCGTTTGCGAGATGAGGCGCAAGAACATTTCGACCATACGGCTCGGCTCGAAAGATTCCGTATCCAAAATCTGTATGGGCAAGGGGATTGATGAGGGCGTTTTCAGCGCGTGCACCGCTTTTTTGAAGATTGGGGATGCAAAATCCTATAATATAGTGTATAATCTTCTAAAAGACAGAATTTTGGACGGACTTTTGGACAACGGCGTGTACATCGCCGACAAAGCCACCACGTTTATCGACGACACTGTGAACGTCGAAAAGGGCGTGACCATAAAGCCGTACTGCACAATCGAGGGCGAGAGCGCGATACTCGGCAAAAGCACGATTTTTGCCTCGCATATACGCGACAGCGTGATTGACGGCGCAGACGTTTCCCATTCGCATATAGTGTGCTCCGAGGTGCATAAGCGCGCGACAATCGGTCCGTACGCAAGGCTCAGACACGCGGTTATCGACGAGGGCTGTCGGGTGGGCGATTTTGTCGAAGTCAAGGCTTCGAGGCTTCAATGCGGCGTAAAGTGCGCGCATTTGAGTTATGTCGGCGACGCTGACGTCGGCGAGCGTACAAACGTCGGTTGCGGCACGGTGTTTTGCAATTACGACGGTCACGAAAAACACAAAACCACCGTCGGCGCGGAATGTTTTTTGGGTGCGAACACCAACCTCATTGCGCCCGTAGTCGTTGGCGACCACGCTTTTATCGCGGCAGGCACGACGGTCACGCGCGACGTTGCGGACGGCTCGTTCACCATAGGCAGAGTGCGCCAAGACACCAAACCCAAAACGGATTGAATCCGCTTTGAATGGGCGGATTTGCAAATTACAACCAATAGATTATTACGCGAGAGGAAGATATGATACTCATCGTAGGACTGGGCAATCCCGGTATGAAATACAAAAACACATATCACAACGTCGGATTTTGGGCGGTGGACGCTTTGGCAAAAAAATGCAAGGTCAAAATCGCAAAATCCGAGTGCGACGCGCTCACGTGCAAGGCAAGGCTCGGCGGCGTCGATTTTGTGATTGCAAAACCGCAAACGTATATGAATCTGTCGGGCGAGTCCGTCAAAAAACTCGTGCGCGCCTACGACGTCGACGAAAAGAGCGAACTTGTGGTGTGCTACGACGACATAGATTTGCCGATAGGTAAACTGCGTATTCGCGAGGAAGGCAGCGCAGGCACGCACAACGGAATGCGCAACATCGTCAAGGAACTCAACACGCAGGATTTTTTGAGAGTGCGTATAGGCACAAAAACAGAGGAACTTGCAAAACATGAGGTTGAACTTATCGATTTTGTACTGTCAAAGGTCGATTTTGACAACAAACAGATTTTGCAAGAGTCGATAGAGCGCGCCGTGGACGCGCTCGAACGTATTGTTGCGGGCGAGGATATTCAACGCATTCAAGAGAAGATAAACGGCAACAAACGCTGAAAGATTTATGACGCCTTCGATTTTCCAACTTCAAAATATGGGCGAAAAACTTGCTTCGTTGCAAGGCATAAGCGCCAAAAGACTTGCCGACGACAAACTGTCGGCAGTTTGCGTATTGCGCGTGTGCGAGGGTGCGAAAATCCATATAATGTCGCAACTTCCTGCAAAGAAACTCATTGTCGCGTCCGACGCTTTGGGCGCGAAAAGTCTTGTGCGTAAGATTGCGAGTTGGGGCGTAAAAGTGGATTATTTGCCCTATCGCGACGACGTTTTAATTGCAAGAAAGAGTTTTTCAGAGCAAGGTATGCACGAGCGCATTTGCACGCTCAAAGACGTTGCTTTCGGCGAAGCGGATACCGTCGTTACGTCTGCGGACAGCCTTTTGCAACTTTTCCCCAAGCGCGAACTTGTCAAAAAATACACCGTATGCGTCAAAAAAGAGGACGTGATTTCGCCCCAGTCGCTCGCCGACAAACTTGCGCTTGCAGGCTACAAACGTCAGGCTATGGTTGCCGACGCGGGCGATTTTTCGGTGAGAGGCGACATCGTCGACGTGTGCGACGTGTCGGGCGTTGCGTACAGAATCAATTTCTTTGACGAACTCGTCGAAAACATCAAGGTTATCGACATCGAAACCATGCTTGCCTCGAACGAGGTTGAAAGAGTGTCGTTTACTCCCACGAGCGATATTTTGCTTGACGAAAAGGGTTACGATTCGGCTCTTCAAAGACTGTCGTTTTATCCCGAAAACAAAAACGCGCAACAGGCAAAGGAACTTTTGAGCGTAGGCGCGTGCGATTCCTCCGCCGTGTGGGCGTTGCCGTTCTTGAAAGACTGCACGTCGAGTATATTCGACTTTTTCGACGACGACAAACCCACGCTCGTGATTTTTGACGAGCCGAGAGTTGTCGGCGACAAGTTGCAGATTCTCGAAAAGGAATTTTCGGGACGTATAAAAACGCTTTGCGAGGGCGGCGAGATTCTCGACGAACACAAAGACGTGTGCATATCCTTGCACGAGGTCAAACGCCAACTCATATTCGTGCGCAAGATGGGATTTGCATCGTTTTCTCTCGACAGTCGCCTTTTCGAGCCTAAATACATAATCGAGCCGAAAACTCGTCCCGTCACGAAATACTATCTCGACCCAAACACCATCGTTCAAGACCTCAAAAACTTTGCGCTCAACGGCACGAAGGTCGTTATGGCGTGCGGCGGCAGAGAGCAGGCAAAGAACATAATCGAAAGTTTGCGGGAATACGAGATTCTCGCAACTTACAGCGAGGACGGCAACGGCGAGGGAAGCATACTCGCAACGCCCCTTCAAGTGGAAACGGGATTTATTTATCCTGCCGTCAAGGCGTGTCTTATCGGCACGAGCGAGTGTATAGGCAAGCACCGCTCCGCCGAAATTTCCGTCAAGACCGCCGAGCAGGCGCTCTCGCCAAAACCCGGCGATTATGTCGTACACAAGATTCACGGCGTAGGCGTTTGCGAAGGCACGACCATACTCAAAACAGGCGAGTTTGAAAAGGAATACATCGTTCTAAAATATCGCGACGGCGACACGCTCTACGTTGCCACCGACCAAATGAACAACTTGCAAAAGTTTGTGGGCGAGGAGCATCCCAAACTCAACAAACTCGGCGGAAAAGAGTTTGAAAGAGAAAAGGAAAAAGTGCGCAAATCCGTGCGTAAACTTGCGATAAACCTCGTCGAACTTTACGCAAAGCGCGAAAAACAGCGCGGCTTCAAATACAGCCCCGACACCGTGTGGCAAAAGGAATTCGAGGACAACTTCGAGTACGAGGAAACCGCCGACCAACTCAAAGCGATCGCCGACGTCAAAAACGATATGGAAAGCGGTCGCATTATGGACAGGTTGCTCGTGGGCGACGTGGGATTCGGCAAAACGGAAGTGGCGTTCAGGGCGATGTTCAAAACCGCTCTCGATTCCAAACAAGCGGTGCTTCTCGCGCCTACGACCATACTCGCGCGCCAGCACTACGAAAACCTCATAAAGAGGCTCGAACCGTTCGGCATAAAATGCGGACTTCTGACAAGGCTTCAATCGTCCAAAGAGAACGAGCAGTTGCTCAAAGAACTCAAAGACGGCACGACGCATATGGTTATCGCAACGCACAAAGTGCTTGCAAAAGACGTGGAATTTCACGATTTGGGATTGCTCGTGCTTGACGAAGAGCAGCGATTCGGCGTAGAACACAAGGAAAAACTCAAAGAAAAATATCCGCTCGTCAACGTGCTTACGCTGTCGGCAACGCCCATACCGCGCACGCTTAATATGTCGCTCACGGGCGTGAGAGATATATCTATGCTCGAAACCGCGCCGAGAGGCAGACTGCCCGTTCAAACATACGTCGTGGGTTACAGCGACGCGCTGTGTCAAGACGCAATCACGCGCGAACTCGCAAGAGGCGGACAAACCCTCGTACTTCTCAACGACATAGAGGCGCTCGAACCGTTTGCGAGCAAACTTCGCACGATGTGCGAGGGCGCAAGGGTTGTTACGGCGCACGGACAGATGGCGCCCGGTCAACTCGAGGCGAGAATGAGCGCGTTTTACGACAAGGAATTTGACGTTTTGGTGTCAACGACGATTATTGAAAACGGCATAGACTTGCCCGACGCAAACACGCTCATCGTCATAGACAGCGGAAAATTCGGACTTTCGCAACTATATCAACTTCGCGGCAGAGTGGGGCGCAGGGGCGTGCTTGCTCACGCATATTTCACCGTTCCCGAAAACGGAACTATCACCGAAAACGCGCAAAAACGTCTCGATTCCCTTCTCGAAAACACGGAAATCGGCAGCGGATTCAGAGTTGCGCTCGCCGACTTGTCCATACGCGGCGCAGGCAATATCTTGGGCGCGGAACAGAGCGGACATATTGAAAAAGTGGGCTACGAGATGTATCTCGAACTTTTGGACGAAGCGGTGCAAGAGATAAAGACGGGCGTTGTGAAGAAGCCCGAACGCGACGTGGAAATGAAAGTGGACGCGGCGGCGTTTATCGGCGAAAGTTACATTTCGGGTCGCGACAAGTTGAGAGTGTACAAGCAAATATCCAAAGTCGCCTCGAGGAGCGCGAGAGATTCGCTCATCAAAGAACTCGGCGAGGTCTACGGCGAAGTGGATTTGCCGCTTGAAAACCTCATAAACATCGCGCTTTTGAAGAATCTTGCCTCGAATTACGACGTGTCGAGAATCGTGATAAACCGCAACGGCGCGGGCGTAAATTTCTACGATTCCGACGTTTTCAAAAACGAGAGTCTTATGAACGCCGTAGCCAAAAACAGCGGAAGCGTGGTGCTCACGACAACCATACCGCCGTCAATGATATTCGAGGTGAACAAACTCACGGCAGAGCAAAAACTTGCAAAACTCATAGATTTCTTCGACGGCATAGAATAAGTCGAAACGCCGATTGGGTGTTGCTTAAAAATCAAGCCGCAGACGACGAGAAATTAACGTTATTGGAAATAAAGAATCGAAAACAAACGAAAAGCGCACTTAAAGTGCGCTTTTTGAATAAATAAAACATTGATTTTGCGTTTTAGAACTTGTATTCTTCTCTCTTATGCACGTCGCGCATACCCTCGATTGTGTCGCAAATGTCTTTGAACGAACACGTTGCGCAATCCATTTTCAAGTTTTTGAGAATGTGGTCGAGAGTGACGGTTATACCCTCGTTGAGTTTTGCCGTTTGCTCGAAAGTTTTGAAATCGAAGGTCGGGTCGGTGATGAAAATCTGTTTGACGGCTTTGACGTTTTTGTCTTGCTTGTATGCGTTCAAGAGTATCGCGCCGACGTCGGAAAAGGATATGCCTTTTGCTTTTGCGTCCTTTGAAACTCTGCCGCCTTCGCGCAAGAGATTGGTGTTGACCCTTATCATATATCCGTCGGGATTGACTTTGTAGCGTTTGTATTCCACGTCGCGCAGAATACGATAGACCTTTTGTTCCTTGTCGAGGTCCTGCTCGGTGTTTTCGTCAAGCAGAATTATTGCGATTCTTGCAAAAGGCACGTCGCCCGACAGGTCCTTTATGTCCTTGCCGCGAAGAAGAATCTCGTCTTTTTGCACGAGTTTTTCGTCGGTGGTGTAGGCGATGAGATAACTTGAATTTTGCCCCGTCGCGCCCAGTTCCACCGCGCCGTCGTCGGGGAAGAGAAAAACTTTCTCGTCGAGGTTTTTCCAACTCGAAGAAACGGGAAGCGATTTGAGTTCGCTTCCCGCAAGTTCAAGTGATTTTGAAATTGTGGAATCGTAAAGTTTCATTATTATTCGAGATGACGATTTCTCTTGCGCTTGTCGTAGAATTTTTGAAGGAATTTTTGAACGTGCGCCAAGAGTTTGGAATCGAGGTTGAAGAAGTACATAACGAACAAGAGCAGGAAGAGAAGAAGTATTGCGCCCGCAACGCTTCCGATGACGATACCTGCGATTGCTCCGCCGCTCAATGCGGACAATGTGGTTG
>CAVKTQ010000014.1:0-22485 GCA_963659105.1 Firmicutes bacterium CAG:238
GGCTTCGCAACGGAATGCCACGCATTCTCGTACAAATCGTCCAGCTCGGCGCTCATATGCGAGCCGCCTTGCGGCTCGTGTTACGTCTGCGAATGGGCAGATAACGTTTATAAGAACGCTTCGAATAAGTGTTCGTTTAACCGCTTGCGTGCATAGCACGCCCTCACCAAGCAAGCACTCGCGCGGAATTGCGGTTTGAATTCTCGCCCGTCTTATTTTGAGAGTAAAGAGGGCTTGCGCGGTTAGCGAAATGGTAAACAAACGTGGCTCTTGGCAACAGACAGCAATGCCTGTTGCCATTGCCACAGTGCTCGTTTACCATTTATTCTCGCAGTACTCGCAAAAAGCATACATATCCCTCACCTCAACTTTCGTGCCGTCATCGAGGATTGCGGTTCCGTTCCAGATGCCGTGAACTTGGTGGCAGTGCATACGAAGAAGATTGAGGACGTTGAGGTCGCTGTGATGATCGTAGAACGGAGTCATTGTAAAATCGAAACGTCCGTCCTGCGAAACGAAGTGCCAAGGCTGAGTGAATTTGTCGGGTTTGGGGAAAACTTCGACGTCGACGGGTCCGAATTTATGGACTTTCCCGTCCCAGAAGATTGCGGTTTCGGTGGCGTTCTGCTCGTCGCCGATGCCCCAAGTGATTTCAAAGCCGAACATATGGTCTTTGCCGTCCGGACCTTGAACGACTTTCGAGCCGTTGCCCCAGTACCAAACCATCTTGTAGGGGGTGTTGACTCTGCCCCAGTCAAGGAAGGCGAACGTATCTTTTTTGTCGAATTTCCAAACCTTATCGCCCCAGCGGAAAGTGCCTTCGCAGGGCATACAATTTTGTTTGGTGGTCATAAAATATCTTGTGGGATGGTCTTTGAACGGAAGCACGGTTGTGATGTTTTCAAGCCCGTCCATGATGTCCATAGTGAAGTTTGCCTCGACCTCTTTGCCTTTGAACTTGCCCTTGAAATACATCGTTCTGACGTTGGTTTTCGTGACGACTTTCATTTGCGTTTTGCCGACGGTATGGTCGAGGACGTTCGGCACGTCGCCTTTTTTGGGAAGCATATATTTTTTGCCGCCCAAAAACAGTGCTGTACATTCCAAAATCGTGCCTGAGTGGATATCGCTTTTGTTGTGTCTATGGCGCAAATCGGTGAGCGAGGCTTGCGCAAAGCCGCCTATAGAAATATTCGAGAAAGTCATTTGCACCATAAATTCCCCGTTTGAAATCTGATACATATCCCATTCTTTCTTGCGATTTGCGGGTTTAGCCTTTTCGCGCTCGTATTCGAACACGTTGTGTCTTGCCCAACCGGGGGCGAGCAGTTTGCCGTCGTCGCCGAGCAATTTTGTGGGCTTGGTGTACTCTGTTTGCTTGCTGTTGAGTTGACCCTCCAACCAACTCGGATAAGTTCTCTTCATAATTTTCCTCCTTTTCCGTCGCCCTATATCGAAGATATAAGGATTATACGAAAAGTATAAAGCAAAAATTCTCGCATTTCAAGAGCGATTTTTTACAAAAGTACGATAACTCTGACCGTGCGGCAAAAATACGACACGGGCGCGACATAATTTTACGCTCGCCGCCCCGAATCCGCGCCGAACCGACCCCGAATCTCGCACGGAATCCTCACAGACTCCGCATAGAATCCGCATAGAAAATCACATAGAAAATCACACGAAACTCTAAAAAAAGTCGCAGGAAAATCTCATATCGAAAAGTCTATGAAAAACGAGAAATTCGTGTTATTATTTTTATGTCAAGACCATTTTGAGGCAGATATGGAAATAAAACAAATTGCAGTCATTCATACGCCGTTCAAGGAAAAGTTCGGCATACCTCGCCAAAGCGGCAAAGTCGCAACCTTAGGCAAAATTGTATTTGAAAAGGAATACCGCAACCCCGACGCCCTAAGAGGAATCGAGGGCTTTTCGCATTTGTGGCTGATATTCGATTTTTCAAAAGCGCACCGAGCCGAATTTTGCGCGACGGTACGTCCGCCACGTCTCGGAGGCAACGCGAAGATGGGCGTGTTTGCCACTCGCTCGCCCTTCCGTCCAAACTCGCTCGGATTGAGTTTGGTCAAACTCGTAGGCATAGAGGATTCCGAGCAAGGCAAAGCGTTGATTGTCGAGGGCGCGGACATTTTGGACGGAACGCCGATTTACGACATAAAACCCTATCTCAAAACAGATTGCGTACCGGGTGCGATTTGCGGATTTACAGAGGATATAGCCCACCTTTTGAAAGTGGAAAACGTTGATGTTTTGGACGATTTGCAAAAGGATATAAAGCAAGAAATCGCGTCTTGCATAGCGCAAGACCCTCGTCCGTCCTATCAGGACGACGACAGAATTTACGGTATGAAATTCGATTGCTACAACGTCAGATTCACCGTCAAAAACGGCGTTGCTACTATCCTCGATTATCAGATATCGGAAGATTGAATTTGACGATAAATTGACAAAACAAGCATTTTAATACTTAAAAACGCGCATATGAAGTGCGCGTTTTTGCGTTTTTGGCATATTTTCGAAAGACGTTTTCGTCAATCTATAAAGAACTTGCTGTGGTTTGCCTTAAGCATCGTGTGCGGCACGCTCACTTGCGCAAGGAATACGGCGAGCAAAACTATTATGCAGCCTGCAAACTCTTTTGCGGAATAACTCTCGTGCAAAAACGCAACGCCGCCTATAAACGCTATGACGGACTCGAGCGACATAATGAGCGTGGCAAGTTCGGGCGGAGCGTACTTCTGCCCTATGGTCTGGAATGTGAATCCAACGCCTGCCGACATTATGCCGACATACAAAATCGGGATTATGTTTTGCGCCACTGCGCTTGCCGGCGGAAAGCCCTCGATTGCCATTGCAGGCAAACTCAAAAGGCTTGCCACGACAAACTGCACAAACGTGAGTTTGAGCGGATCGCACTCTTCAACGTACACGTCTATAAACATAATCTGTAGGGAAAACATAATTGCGCAAAGCAGCAGTATCGCGTCTGCATAAGTGAGGCCGCTGTCGCCGTCTATGCACATGGTGTAGAAGCCGAGCACCGCAAATACGATTGCAAATTTGCCGTTTGCGGGAATGCGCCGTCTCAAAAGCACGTTCAAAAGCGGCACGATGACGATGTACAGCGCAGTGATAAATCCCGTTTTCCCGACCGTTGTATGCGCGATGCCGTACTGTTGCAGATTGTTTGCCACAAACAAACTCAATCCGCACAATACGCCTCCTATCAAGGTAGATTTGTTCCAGCCCGTGCGAGCAGTTCCCCTCTTTTTGTCAACGAGCGTATTTATCAAAATAAATATGCCGATCACGCCGACCGCAAGCGAAAATCTCAATCCGTTGAACGTAAAAGTCGGCACGTCGGAAGCGGCAGATTGCTGCGCCACAAAGGCGAAGCCCCAAACCAGCGCGCACAACGAGCAGAACAGTATTCCCGTTAAGTTGTGAGATTTGTTTTGAACCATACTTCTTATTTTATGTGCTTTTCAAGCGTTTTTGACAAAGTTTTGTAGTTTTCAAGCGACAACGCTTCCCCTCTTACAAGAGGTGCGAATCCCGCTTCCTCGACTATTTGAGTCGCCTCTTGTTTGTCGAGCGAGAACGCAACCGAAAGGTTGTTTGCAAGCGTCTTTCTCCTCATAGCGAAAGACGATCGCGCGAGTTTGTGAAGAAGTCCCTTGTTTTCGCCGTCGAGTTTGTGACGGTTTATGTCTATGCGCACGACTGCGCTGTCCACGTTCGGCGCTGGATAAAACATATTTCTCGACACGTTTCTCGTGATCCGCGCGTCGCCTGCCATCTCGATTGCGAGCGTAATTGCCGAATAGTCGGGAGTGTTCGGCTTTGCAACAAAACGAAGAGCGACTTCCTTTTGCACCATAACGGTAATAGATTCCACGTCGAGCGTGCTTTCGATAAAGCGCATAGCAAGCGGCGTGGTGATATAATACGGCAAATTCGCAACCACTTTGAATTTGTTCCCCACGATTGCGGCAAGGTCGTCGTCCTTCATTTTGAGCACGTCGCGGAACACGACTTCGACGTTTTCAACGCCTCGAAGGGAGAGCGCAAGCACCGGCTCCAAGTTGCGGTCGACCTCGAACGAATACACTTTTTTTGCGACTTTGGCAATGGCGCGTGTGAGCGTACCTGCCCCCGTGCCTATTTCGACGACGATGTCTTCTCCGGTTATGCCGCTGTCAAAAACAATCGCGTCGAGAAGGTTTGCGTCGGTGATGAAATTTTGACCCAAAGCCTTGTTGAAGCGGAAGTTCACGCCGCGTATTATGTCTTTTATGCCGTTATTTTCCATTTATTTCCTTTCAAAAGCGCGTATGCTCTGCCGTGTGCTGCGCACACTACTATCGTACCAAAGATAAAACGTCAAATCACATCGGACGAACATCGAAGTACAAAAGATAAAAAACAGTGGTCACGAGTTGTCTGCTGTTTTTTCTTAGTACTCGGTGTCTTCTCTTATCGTTTCGCGCACCTTGTAATGCGCGCCGACGCTCTTTGCGAGTTCGCCGCAAGCCTTGACCTCGTCCTCGCCGATAAAATCGACAACCGACATAGTGGTGTCGATGCCTGCGTCAACGCAGTCTTTCGTAAATTTGAGCATAGCGTCAAACGCCGCCTCGCCGTACTTGCTTCTGCAAATTTCCTGATACGCTTCTGGCGTTGAAGCGTTGAGGGACACGGACACGCTGTCGATGTACGGCGCAATGAGTTTTGCAACGTCGTCGCGCTTGTTGATGAGGTTTCCGAGCCCGTTGGTGTTGATACGGATTTTGCAACCCTTCTTTTTGAGATAGGGAGCGATTTGCGAAATCATGGACAAATTGCACATCGGCTCGCCGAATCCGCAGAAAACGACCTCTTTGTACTTTGACAAATCGTACATGGAGATGTCGTCCACAAGTTCCTCAAAAGTGGGTTCTTTGAGGAGCCAAAGGTCGTTTCCGCTCACGCCGTCTTTGATGTTGCGAATGCAGAACTCGCAGTTGTTCGGGCAACGGTTGGTGATATTGAGATACAAACTGTCGCCGAATTCATAAACATAATTGTTGGTCATTATATACTCTCTGAATTTTATTTTTTATCGTTATCGATTTTGCAGTTTTGTCAAAATCGAGGTTTTATACGCTCATTTCAAGCGTGTAAACAGCCGTTTTGCGTTTTGAGTGGTGATGTCCTCGATTTCTTCCACGCTCACGCCAAGCACCTCCGCAGCCTTTTGCGCGACAAGTACGACGTACTTAGGCTCGTTGATTTTACCCCTAAACGGCACGGGGGTCATATACGGACAATCGGTTTCCAAAAGCAATCTGTCTTTAGAAACGGCCGCAAGCGATTCGAGATTATGTTTTGCGTTTTTGAAGGTTATCGCGCCGCCGAATGCATAGTATGCGTCGAGTTTGTCAAAGATTTTCACATACTCGCTCGAGCCCGAATAACAATGCAAAAGCAGCCCGTTTTGAATGTAGTTGCGCATATCGAACAGAATTTTTCTCGTGTCCTCGTATGCGTCGCGAACGTGCAAAATTATGGGTAATTCGGCTTGATTTGCAAGTTCGATTTGTTTTGCAAACGCGCTCATTCGCACTTCTCTATCGCAAAAATCGTAATAGTAATCGAGTCCGATTTCGCCAAATCCGACGGTTTTGCCGTCCTTTGCGAGTTCGAGCAATCTTTGGCACGCGTCGTCGTCAAGCGTATCTGCGTCGTGAGGATGCACCCCCACCGCCGCATACACTTTGTCGTACTTGTTTGCAAACTCAACCGCAAGTTCGCTCGACGGCATATCGTAGCCGACGCATATTGCGCATTCGAGATTGTCCTTTGCAAAATCATCGACGATTCTGTCAACGTCGCCAAGCAATTTCTCGTCGTTTAGATGACAATGGGTGTCAATCAACATAATCTTATCTCACCACGCTTCCGCTTTCGACAGGTTTTTCGGGGGATACGAGCACCACTTCTTCACTGCCGTCTTCCCTTTTGAAGCAAGCGCAAAGGAGCATGCCTTGGCTCTCTATTCCGCGAAGTTTTGCAGGTTTGAGGTTGTACACCACGACGACGTTTTTGCCCACCGTTTCTTCGGGCGTGTAGTGTTTTGCGATTCCGCTCACTATCGTGCGAATATCGTCGCCTATCTGCACGGAAAATTTGAGAAGTTTGTCGGCTTTTTCAACCTTTTCGGCGGTGAGAATCTTGCCCACGCGCAGTTGAATCTTTGCAAAATCCTCGATTGTGATTTCGCTCAAATCAACGACGTTTTCCGCCTTTTTATCCTCTTTCTTTTCCTCTTTTTTGTCTTCTTTCGTCTCGGGCACTTCTTCGTTATCCTCTTTGGCGATGCCCTTTGCGAGCAAATCTTTCTTCACCTTTTCAACGTCTATTCTCGCAAAGATGTGCGCGGGATTTTCGGCGACTTTCGTTCCGTTTTGCAAAAGTCCGAATTTGTCGAGGTCTACGTACTCTCTGAGCGTTGTTCCGCATTGCTCTACGACTTTTTGAGATGCGGACGGCATAAACGGCGCAAGCAAACTCGCGCAAATCACGATTGTTTCGGTGAGGTTGTAAAGCACGGTTGAAAGCCTGTCCTTTTGGCTTTCGTCCTTTGCAAGCACCCACGGCATAGTTTCGTCGATATACTTGTTTGCTCTGCGCAAAACGGCAAATATGTCGCTCAACGCGTCCGCCGAGCGGTATGCGTCGATGTTGGCAAACGCCTTGTCTCTTGCTGCTTTTGCGACGGATTTAAGCTCGTCGTCAACGGGTTCGCTTACGCCCTTGTCGCAAACGATACCGCCGAAATACTTGTTTGTCATTGCGATTGTGCGCTGTACGAGGTTGCCGTACACGTTGACGAGTTCGCTGTTTATGGTGTCCATAACAAGGTCCCAACTTATCACGCCGTCGTTGTCGAAAGGCATTTGCGAAAGGAGGAAATATCTCACGCTGTCCACGCCGAAATAGTCCACGAGGTCGTCTGCGTAAATGACGTTGCCCTTGGACTTTGACATCTTTCCGCCGTCTTGCAACAGCCACGGATGCCCGAATATCTGTTTGGGAAGCGGCTCGCCGAGCGCCATGAGGAAAATGGGCCAGTAAATCGAGTGGAAACGCACGATGTCTTTGCCGATGATATGCACGTCGGCAGGCCATTCCTTTTTGTAAAGGTCGCTCGAATTGCCGTCTGCGTCGAAGCCGATGCCCGTGATATAGTTGGTGAGCGCGTCAAGCCAGACGTACACGACGTGGCGTTTGTCAAACGTCACGGGAATGCCCCAGGTGAACGACGTTCTCGACACGCAAAGGTCTTGAAGTCCGGGCTTTAAGAAGTTGTTGACCATCTCGTTTTTGCGAGATACGGGGACGATGAAATCGGGATGTTCGTCGTAGTATTTCAAAAGACGGTCGGCGTATTTGCTCATATTGAAGAAATACGCTTCCTCTTGAGCCATCTCCACTTTGCCGCCGCAGTCGGGGCATTTGCCGTCAACGAGTTGGCTTTCCGTCCAAAACGATTCGCAAGGCGTGCAGTACCAGCCCTTGTACGAGCCTTTGTAGATGTCGCCTTGTTTGTAGAATTTTTCAAATATTTTTTGCACCTGCTCTTCGTGTTCCTTGTCGGTGGTGCGGATAAATTTGTCGTAGGTGGTGTCCATCAAATCCCAAATGCGCTTGATATCCGCGGCTTTTTGGTCCACAAATTGCTTGGGGGTTACGCCTGCCGCTTGCGCTTTGAGTTCGATTTTTTCGCCGTGTTCGTCAGTGCCTGTTTGGAAAAACACGTCGTAACCTTCCATACGCTTTGCTCTTGCCACAAGATCGGAAAACACGATTTCGTAGGTGTTTCCGATGTGGGGCTTGCCCGAAGCGTAGGCGATTGCCGTTGTCATATAAAATTTCTTCTTGTCTTGCATATTCACCTCGTCGGCAGACTAATGATGTCCGCCTTTTGGATTGATTTATACTTCCTTTCGGATTGATTGTATACCTTTTGCAACGATTGCCGCCGTCATTTCGAACGGATTTTCTCGTTTTTTTAAGACTGGTTTATACATTATACATCTTTTATTTATAAAAGTAAATCATAAGTGCATATGCGCGCGGAGCGAAAAATACAATATCGTATGAACGTTGCATTTTTGTTGATAACGGCAATATCTTTGGCGCTGATGACAATTCGCTCCCCCGAATCCGCATTCCCCACGATGATAGAGGGCGTGCGTGGCGCAATCGAACTATCTTTCAAACTGTGCGCGATATACGCCGTGTGGCTTTCCGTTCTGAAGATGGTGGAAGCGACCGCCCTCGACAAAAAACTGTCGAAGATTCTGCGCCCCGTCGTGTGCAAGATTTTCAAAAACGAATCGGAGGACGCATACGACAAAATCTGCGTGAACCTTGCCGCAAATATGTTCGGGATGGGAGGCGTTGCGACCCCTGCCGGCATAAAGGCGATGAGCGCGATGAGCGACGGAAGCGACAGAGCAACCGACAATATGATTATGTTGCTTGTGATAAACGCAACGTCCATACAACTCATTCCCGCAACCGTGATTGCGCTTAGAGCAAGCGCAAATTCACAAAGTCCGTCCGACGTGATTTTGCCCACTTTGATATCGAGCGGCATAGCCACACTGTGCGGAATGATTCTTTGCAAAGTGTTCTCTCTAAAAAAGAATAAAAACGATTCAAATTGCAAAACAAGCATTTCATTTAGCGTAAATAGAAAGATAAAACCCTCGTTTTGCAAACGCGGCGCAAAATCGCAAAGAGGTGGATTATGAACGTAAGCATGTACGTCCTGCCCGTTCTTCTCATACTTCTCATCATAGTTTGCATCGTCAAAAAAGTGAAAGTGTACGACTGTTTTTTGCTCGGCGCAAAGGACGGTCTCGATCTCGTAACAGATATTTTCCCCTATATCGCGTCTATATTCGTGTGCATAGAGATGTTCAAAGCGAGCGGACTTTCGAGCATAATTTCGGGCTGGCTTGCAAAGCCGCTTGCCTACATCGGCATACCAAGCGAAGTTGCCGAAATACTCTTGCTCGTGCCGCTTTCGGGCAACGGCACGATTGCGATACTCGATGACATAATAACAGAATACGGCGCGGATTCGTATATCGCAAGATGCGCTTCCGTAATAGCGGGCGGCAGCGAAACCATATTTTATATATCTGCCGTTTACTTCTCTGCGTGCAAAGTCAAGAAGTTGCGCTACGCAATTCCCGTGTCTCTCTTTTGCACTCTTTTGGGCGCGCTCATCGCCTGCGCACTCTGCCGCTTTATGTGAAAAACAATGTAAAAATTAAAATATAAACTCCGACAACGGCAAAAAAACAGATTGCTTGCGTTTGCGAAGCGGCATGTCAAATCAATGAAAAACGGCATAAAAAAACGCCGAAATCGGCGTTTTCCCTATGTTTTTTTGACGATTTTTTCTATGCGTTATTCGTTATTTTTCGATAGTCGCATTGAGTTTTTCGACAAGTTCGTCAACGTCGATTCCGTGTACGGCTGCCGCTTCTTCAAGCGTTTCGCCGTGTGCGAGCATGCAGTGCAAGCAATGCATTCCGCTCTCTTGCAACACTTGGGCGAGTTTGTCGGGATCGCCTTGCGCGAGTACGTCGATGATGAGCATATCTTTTGTTACCATTGTTTTTACCTCCGTTTGTAGACTGTATGTTCTGTTTTGTTTTGTTTTTATGCGCCCGACGAGAAAGAAATTCTCTCCGTCGCATAGGACGAACAGGGCTTATTCAAAGTCAAAATATCCGTTGAGATACAGCCACACCGCAAGCACGATAAGTCCGAGCGCAACGAGCACTGTGAAGATGACTTTGAGTGGGGATACGGGCGATTTGCCTGTGGACTTGCCCGTCCTGCCGTTGATGATGAAACGATAGCCCTTTTTGCGATACGCATATGCGCAAACCCAAAGGGGCAGCAGCATATAGCGAAAAGCCGTGTTCGAGTAGGACGTATGCACGTTGAGATAATCCACAACGTCCGCTCCGTAACTGTTTACGATGCGTTTGCGAATGGCGTCGTCCATCTGCCCTTTTGCGATGTCGAATCCGTCTTCGAGCGAGGTGTCGTACTTCTCTGCCGAAAATCCTGCGATGTAGTCCTTGTTGTACGCTTCGAGGTTGTCGGTGTCGTAGGGCAAAATCTTGTTCAACTCCTTTTGGTTGAGTTGCGTGCTTGCCTCCACCGCCATATCTTCAAAGAAGTCGCTTGTCGAGCCTTTGACCTTGTACCACGCTATATAGGTTTCTATATGGCGGTCCTTGCCGCTTCCCACGGTCCTTGTGCGATGCTCGCCCAGCCGTCCGTCATAAGTGGAATCAGTGTTTGCGGTGAACGCATAGGACGGGATGTACACGCCCTTGAAGTTTTCCACCTTGAAACTCTTTTTCAATTTAATAGGTGCAAAAACCTTCTTTTTTATCCACTTTTTGCCTGCTACGGCAGCCTGATTTCGGGAAAGCGCAAACGGAAGAATGCTGTCGGGTTTAAGCCCTTTCATATCTTCGAGTTTGACGACGTTCGTGCCGCCGCAATAGGGGCATTTGAGCGCAGTGTCAAAAGGAGCGAGTTTGATCTCCGCGCCGCAGTTCGGGCATTTGTAGGTTGCGTCGTCAAACTTCACTTCACCCTCTTTGAGGGACGCTTCGTCATAGGCTCGCTTTGTGCAAACCTTTTTGTCGATTGTGCGAGTTGCGTCGCAATAGGCGCAATGAAGCGCCCCTTTTTCGGGGTCGTAAACCATATCCGCGCCGCAGTTTTGGCACTTTACGACAGCGGAAACGTTGTATTCAAAATCACTTGCCATAAGCGATAAACCTATATTTGTCCGCTATCAACCGATTTTTGCGCCGCATTCGGGGCAGAATTTCATGCCTGCTTTGACTTTTGCGCCGCACTTGGGACAAGTGACGCTCATCGGCTGTCCGCACTCTGCGCAGAATTTGGAGCCTTGCGGAACGTCTGCGCCGCACTTGGGACATTTGACAGTTGCCTCTGTGCCGACTTTTGCGCCGCATTCGGGGCAGAATTTGGAGCCGACTTTGACGGATGCGCCGCACTTTGCGCATTTAACCTTTTGCGTTTGCGCGTCATCGAGATTTTGCGCAAATTGGTTGCCCACTCTTGCGCCCATTCCGAGTCCGATGCCTGCCGCGCCGAACATACCGCCCATGCCGGGATTCTTTGCCGCGTCGCGCATTGCCTGCACTGATTCGTACTGAGCATACTCGCCCATCTTGCCGTCGAAAACGCCGAGCGTGGTGCGTTGATCCATCGCTTTTTCGACGGATTCGGGCAACTTGAAGTTGCGCACGATGACGGAGTCGATGTCAAGTCCGAGTTGGTTGAATCTGGGTTTTACTTCCTTGCATACCGTGTCGCCGATTTCGAGATAGTTTGCCGCAAGTTCGAGAGCGGGGATCTCGCATTCGCCGAGCATATCGGTGAGTTGGGCAAGCACCAAAGATTTGAGATGTTCCTCGATGTCCTCGGTCTTGTAGGAGTGCGTTGCGCCGAAAATCTCCTTCATGAAGAGTTGCGGATTCATAACGTGGAAGGAATATTCGCCGTGACCTGCGATGCGAATCATGCCGAAGTCCTTGTCGCGCATCATAACGGGATTGGGCGTACCCCACTTCATTTGAGTGAATCTCTTCAAACTGACGAAGTACACTTCGATTTGTTTGGGGTTTTCAAACGCATATTTCCAGTTTGCGAGCGCAGTGAGGACGGGCGTTGAACCCTCGTCGAGTTTCCAACTGCCTTCGGTGAAGACGTCGCATATGCTTCCGCGATACACGAATATTGCGGCTTGCGACGGGCGAACGATGAGTTCGGAGCCCTTCATAATCGCATATCTGTCGTCGCATTCGAACTTGTGGACTAATGTGTTTTGGGAACTGTCTTCCCAACCGATGACTTTGAGTAGTTGTCTTTTGATGAGTCCCATAGGTGCCTCCGTTGCTTTTATTATATTGTATTATATCACAAGCAAAGATATTTTCAATTAAAATTTGCACATACGCCGCTTTGTTGTCAAAAAAATCCGTTTGCGACAAAGCAAAAGCCCCGCTTTTGCGAGGCTTTTGGGTTTGGTTTGATCATCCGCTTTCAATCAGCCGTTGATTGTGAAGGTCACCATGTCGGACAAAACTTGATACTCGGGTATGGTCTGTCCTTCTTTGACTGCGGTGTGCGAATCCGCAAAGGTCTTGGTTGCCTTTTGAGTTGTCACAACCGCGCCGTTGCTGTCAACCACCGTGCCTACCGCCGCATAGAGTTTGTAGACAACCTTGCGGTCTGCATAAGTGGGAAGCGTGACGTCTGCACCCGAAGACGAGAATGTAACAGCATATGTTGCAGCGGCATTCGTCTTGTCGCCGACCGAATAGACTTCCACCGTGCCGAACCAAACAACGTTGACTCTAACTTTTTGTTGTTCACCGTTTACTGTTACGGTTTCGGTTGTCGTAGTGTGGAGCGTATTGCCGCTGTACAAATTAGATACCGTCGGTTTGGTCGGTTGAAGCGTTGAGTTGGTTTGAGCGATTGTCACCGAGATACGTTCCTGGTCGCCGAGTTGAACGGTTGCCGTGCTGCCGCTTGCGCTTGTCGTGATTCCGCTTGACGTGACGGTGTATTGCTCGTCCGCAGGCATAGAAACGATTGCGTAGAAGAATTCGAGGTCTTGGGTGTCGGTGAGAGCCGTGTAACTCGTGACTTTATCGTTTGCCGCATCGTAAGTAGGCGTAGAAACCTTGAACGTGCCGATGTAGGTGAACGGCATTGTCAATCTGCTCGGGTCGTTAGGATCGACGCTGAACGCACTGCTTGCAACGCCCGAAACGACGTCTGAACTGTAACCGCCGGTCTTTGCAGCAAGTATGGTCATACCGTCCTTATTTACCGTGGTTTGCGCCTCAGTGATTTTGGTTGCTTCCATCTTCTGGACGAGGAACGGAATCTTGAAGTTCTGGACGTTTCCGTCAATGCCGACAAGTTTTGCAACCACATAGATCACGCCGCCGTTGTAGGACGGTCTGAATTCGTCAAACGACCAGGTCAGTTTTCTCGTATCGCTTGTTGTCGAGTAGGTTTGAGCCGTATACGTTCCGTTCGCCTGACGCTCTTTGAGAGAGATCGAAGTGGGCATCGTCGGCTTGGTGTACTCGTACGGATTGACGTAAGCCGCAACTTTGTCGTTCACGCCGTAAGCGTAGCCTGCAAGTGCCTTGAGTTTTGTTTCGTCTGCGATGCCGTCTTTGCCTGCTTTGACGCTTCTGTCAAGCACATCGACGACAAATCTGATGCGTTGCGTGCCAACTTCGTTTGCAGAGGACGAATTCGTTGCCTTGTAGTTGTACTTACCGTCGTAGTTGACGATTGCGTATGCGTAGTATTCGCCGCCGGCATACGTCACGTTGACGCCGCTGAAATCCCACGTTACCGGCACGTCGACCTTGGTGCCGTTTGCAAGCGTGACGGTGAGTCTTGTCGGGAAGTTTGCGTAATCTCTGCCGAGTTCTTCCTCACTCAATTCGACGTATTTTCCGTCAACGAGTTTGAAGGTGCCGTCAAGATTGTTCTTGACATAACCGCTCTTGTCCGTTGTGGACGGTTCATAGCGATCGCCGCTGTAGCCGCTCGTTCTTGCAAAGACACCTGTGTAGTAGTTGTATCTCGTCTCGGTTGAGAGAGCGAAATCATCCTTCTTCGTCTTCTTATACTCGACATACTCCTCAACCGTGACGTAGGTCGGGTTGGACGTGTCGTCGTCGGTGATGTCTTGATAGACGTATGCACCGTTTTCGGCTTCGACATACTTGCCATATGTGTTATACGGGTCGATGACAAATTTGCCGTCGGACAACAAGTCGCAGGTGTCGCCGCTTACGAGCGTAGCGCCGCTTATTCTGCTGTTGGCGACATGCACCGTGACATCGACATTCGACGTTGCGCCGTTGTCGGCAACCGGGCTTGTGAGCGTTGCTCTGACTGCGACGTTGCCGCCTCTATAGGTGTAACTTACGTCGCCCGCATTCCAACTTACGTTGAGAGTTTGCTTCGTCACATAAACGAGGATGTAGAGGTCTTGTCCGCTCTCGCTCTTGTAGGTCGTCTCGTCTTTGTTGTACGTTACCTCGCCGGTATACAGCGTATAGTTCTTGGTGTCTGCATTGTAGACGTAGAACTTGACGCCTTCATAGTTGCTTTCAGCACCTTCCGCCTTGAACTCGTTGTTCACCGAGTACACGCTGTAGATGCCGGGATACACTTCGCCGTCGGTGTCGGTGAATCCGTGACGTTTGGTGTAAGTGCTGTTGTATTCGTACTTGCCTGCATTGACGGACCTGCCTTCCGTCCACCACGTTTGCGCGAGCATAAATTGTGCGCCGACATAATACGTCGCGGTATTGCTGTAATTGCTTGTGTCGTAGACGGTGCCGTTTCTGTCTGCATACACGCTTGCGTTGTGTTTGTACGAGCCGACCGACATATCGTTGTACGCAAGGTCGCTGTTTGTGAGCGTAACCTTAGATACGCGGATCTTGATGGTCATTTCAAACGCGTCCATAACCTCGAACTTCTCGTCCGCTTCCTCGTTCCATACATGGACGGTCATCTTTCTTTCGAGGGTTGCGGTGAGACCTGCAATGTCGCTTGCGGTGGGAGCGTTTTCGTAGGTGATGTAGTATTCGCCGACGTCGCCGTTTGCAAACGTGAGGCGCATCGTGTCGGGCAGTTTGTCTGCGCCGACGTATGCGAAGTGGTTGTAGTAGACGTATTGCTCGGGCATACCGGTCGCCTTGTTGTAGACGATGTCGATATATCTGCCGTCGCCGTCAGTGCCGCCGACAAGAGTGTCGGTGATTGTGGAATACTTGCTCGTGTCCGAATACAGATATTTGAGGTCGGTGTCGTCGAGCATGAGTTCCGCGTCCACAATCGTGCGGTCAAGCACCGTGACGGGTATGTTGACGCGCTGTTTTGCGAGCATATATCTCGTTTCGTCCGTGAGAGCGAAGTTCGGATCGGTCTGTTGCTTAAACTCGACGTAATCCTCGATTGCGACGTAGGTCTGGTTGACCTTATTGTCGTCGGTGATATCCGCAAGGACGTAGCCGCCGTTTGCTTTCTCCACGCCCACGAGCGCAGTCGCCATATACGACGAATTGCTCTTTCCGTTCTTGATGAGTTTGTCAACGTCGGACCAGTCGAAGTATGCGTCGAACACATTGCCGCCCATCGTGGTGATTTTCATCTCGTTGGCAAGATAGGAAGCGTCTTTGTTGACGAACGTATCCACAACAATCGAGCGATTCTTGTAGTCGGACATGAACATGATGCTTCTGTTGACGACATACACTTCGATTTCGCCTGTTTCGACATTTACGTTCTTGCCGCCGTTGTACTTGTACGTCACCGCAACTTTGAACTTCTTGCCGAAGTAGGAAGCGATGTTGTCGTAGAACTCTTGATTGTCGAAGTCGTATTCGACCGTAACTAATTGCGTCTTGTCGCTGCCGTTGACTTTGACTTTTTGCAAACTGCCCGATTTAAAGAGCGTGCTGTCTTTCGCATACGGATCGAGGACGTATTTTTGTCCGTCGCCAAGACCGGTGATGCCTGCGGATGCGACCTTTACATCCACGTTCACATCGCTTTCAAGCACGACTTCGTCGCCGTCTTTGGACGTGATTGTGAGCGTCATATTGCCGTCGAAGCCGCTCTCTGCGGTGTAGTCGTCGCTCCAAGCGAGCGTGACGGGGATGGTCTTTGTGCCGACCTTGACGTTTGCGCTCTTGGGCAAGCCTTGATAGAAGTTGTCTTTTGCAACATCGATTGCAAAGTCGCCTGCCAAGTAGCCGCCCGTAAGTTTGTCAATCGTGAAGTCGTTGTTGATTGTCACGTTGTAATCTCTGTAGATATCATTGCCGTCGACGTATACGCCGAGGACGTACATCTTGCGAGTGAAACTGCCCTTCTTGATTTCGTCCGCAGTCGGCATAGCGGTGCTCTCCCAGTGGATAGGCACGTTCAGATGTTTGACATTGCCGACGGTGACGGTTGCGGTGCGAGCAAACTCGAACTTGTCGAACACGTCGTAGGTGTTGCTCATTCCGTCGGGAACGATTGTCACGTTCTCGTCGAAGCCTTCGAGATAAATCTTTGCCGTGAACGCGTCCGCGCTCGGATAGCGCATCGAAAGTCCGTCAAAGAAGAAGTACTTGCGCTCGACATACTTGCCGCCGTCGTCCGACTTCAATTCGTCCTTGGTGGGCGCAGCGTAGTCAACCCACTTGACGTCAACGGTTATGTCGCCGAAGCCTTGTGCGGTTTGTACGGTCGCCTCGCTCGGCAACTTCCACTCGTCAAACACGTTGTATTTAAGCGTCAACGTATCGTCTTTCGTGCCTGCGACTTTGCCGCCTACATACGTGAGTTTGCTTTCCTTGTCGCTCATTGCGCCGCTCGTGAACTCATAACTCGGGATGTTGACGTTGAAGGATACTTTGTTGTTGCCTATCGTCATATAGACGGTCTGCGCAGTGCTTGTTCCGTCGATGCCCTTGCCCGAAACGACAGTGTCGAACGCTCTGACGTATGCGATGTAGGATTCGCCCTTGACCAAGTTGACCTTGACAGCCGTGCCGCCGATTGCGTCGCCCCAATCGCTTGTCTTGAAGTAATCGCTCGGGTTGGTTGCGAAGTTGATCGGGTCGATACCGAACGCAGTGCCGTCTGTGACGTGCGTTTGTTGATATACGCTGCCTGTGTAGTTGTTTATATCCGCAAGTTTCGCTTCGAGTGCGGCGAGTTTCGCTTCGTCGTTTGCATACTTTCTGACGTATGCCGCAACGTCGCCGATTGCCTCGTCATAGAAGAAGTTGACGGACTGGATGGTTTGTTGCTCGACGTTGAGCCTGAGCGTGATCTTTTGCGCCGAATAGATAGGATCGCCGTTCTCGTCCACCTTGCCGGTGTTGACAAGCGCGAGTTTCTTGCCGTCCTTCGTGCCGTCCGCAGTTGCGTACGCTTCTACTTGCGCGTAAATCGTGCCGCCGTCAAAGATATTTTGTTGCGCTTTGAGTTTCGTGCAAGCGGCGTTGGTGTAGTACTTGATTGTCGACCAGTCGGGGAACATCGTGTGCGTGTCCATACCAACCGAAACGTTGAGCGTGTTGTATTCCTCGCTCTCGTACCAAGTCGGGTTGAGAGTGTCTTCGTGTCCGACGGTGAGCGACACTGTCGAGGTCTTGATTGCGTTCACTTCGATGGGAACGTAAACCTCTTGCTTGCCGCTGTACTCAGTGCCGATGACGAGTTTTGCATAGAGCGGATAGTTCTTTTGATTGCTGTATCCCTCGTAGGTGATTTCGTCGGACGTGAGTTTGTGCACTTTGTTGTCGTATGCTTTGAGATAGGATTCGCCCGCCTTGATGAACGGCGCTTCGACTTGGAGTCCGCTGCCTACGGTCAAGTTTTCGACGCTCGTGTTGCCTTGTGCGTCTTTGACGTTGATTTGATATGCCGTGCCGAAGGACTCAGCCGCAATCGTCTCGTATTGATATTGATCGAACACGAGAGATTTTGCCAGCGAATCGAACACATAGGGTTTGACTACGATTCTGACATTGACCTCTTGAGCAAACTTGCCTGCGAAACTCTCGCTCTTGCCGACGAAGCCTGTCTTGTCGGTGGATGTGAGCGTCTTTGTGACCGACGTGAATATGCTGAATCTGTTTCCGCCGACCTTTGCCTTGATTGTCACGTCAAGACCCTTGTAGTAGTTTACGACGGCGTTGCCGCTCGAATCGGTTGTCGTGATTTCCGCTATCGCTTTTGCAAGTTCGGCAGTATCCCACTCGACGTCGAAGCCCGACATCGAACTTTCGCTTGTAAACTTGCCGCTGACATAGTTGAAGCCGTTCAAATAGTTCACGAGGTTTTGCATGTCGGCAGTGATGTCCATAGCCTTGAGTTCGAGGACTGTCGTGTAGTTGCCGTTCGAGTCGCGCTCGCTCTTGAAACTTTGCGAAGTCGTGCCCTCCGCGTCCTTAGCCATTGACGTGAGTCTTGAAATCTTGTAGTTCTTTGCGGTCAGCGAGATTGTGCTTTCGACTGCCTTGCCAAGACCCCATTGATATGTGAATCCGACTTTGACGGTGCTGGTTGTGCCGCTTGACCAATCGGTGGAGCCTTGCCAATCGTACTTGAAGTCGTCGGTGTTCCATTCGATTGTGCCTGCGGGGAATTGCTTGCCTGTGGGCAACTTGCTGCGGCTGAGGACATAGTATTCGACTTGAGTGCCGTCCTTGTTTGTGACCTTGACCGTCTGATAGACGTCGTTGCCGTTGCTATCCTTGACGGTCACAAGACCTGCGATGTATGCAGGCATCAACAAGAACTTGTTGCCGTCGCTGTTGAGGTTGGCTTCCGCACCTTTGGCGATTTCGTCATCCGTGGGCTGAGTGATAATCTGATATGCGGTGCCGTTGACCGTTTCGGACGGTGTGCCGTCTTTGGGGTTGATAACGGCGTACGCCATATTGCCCGACGAATCTTTGAGATAGGTTGCAAACGTCTGCTTGCCGCCCGTTCTGAACGGGATTCTCACAAGGTCGGGAAGTTCCGCCATATACTTGGAGCTGTTGGTGTCGATGTCGATGCCGAGCGCCTTTTCGGAATACGTTCCGTCACTATTTCTGTAATATCCCTTGATGGATTGTGTTTGCGCTTCCTTGTCGTTGGTGATGTAGACAGGGATTGCATAAAGCACGACGTTGAGTGCGTAGCCGTATACGTAACCTGCAAGCCGTCTGCCGTTTGCGTCTTCGGAAGTTGCCGCCGTCAAATCGACGGTTGCCGCGTCCCAAACGATTTGCGTGCCGGGTGCGTCGTTGTAATCTCCGGAGTTGTCATAGGACACCATTTGCTTGCTGCTAAGGATAACCGGGAACTTGACGTTGGCGTATTGCGGGAACACCGTTGCGTCCAAGAACGCGCTGTCGCGCAATGTGATTGCCGTTGTCGAACCGTCCGACTTCACCGCATTGCCCGATCTGGTTGCCGGATCGTCGATGACGATTTCGGTGGGCGGCGTGACTTGCGAGTCGATCTTGTCTGCGCTTTCAGCCTCGTCAAAGTACAACATACCCGTGTTGAACTTCTGCGAACTCGTATCGACTATGCTGTACGGCGTGATGCGAATCATAAAGAAGTCCCAAGCGTCGTTCAAAGACGTCGTCGTGCTGTCTGCCGAGCCTGCAGCCTTCGCACCGCCGCTATTTGCCATAGTATTCATCTTGGCAGGCTGCTCGTATTCCTTAGCTGCATTGTACTTCATTGCCGTGCCGGTGCCTGTCTTTTCGGCGTTGACCATAATTTCAATGGCTTGGATGCCGGGTTTTACAACTTGGCCGTCGGTGCATCCGTATTCGCTTGCCGTCGGATTGAGGTCGATGTAGATGTTGATGGACGGGTCGATTTCGCCTGTTGCAAACGGTATGGGAAGAATGCCGCCGAGCAGGAAGTTCAAGTCTTCGATAACTTCGCTTGCGAGGTTCTTGATTGTGCCGAAACTGAGGGACACGCCTGCCGCGTCGAGTGCAAACAACAACGCCCACTTCGTCATAGACACAGGCAACGATCTTGCAATCGGCTCGAGATACACAATCTTTTCCTGCGTCGTAGCATTTCTGTCGACCATATCTTTAAGCTTACTGAGAATGTTGGTGATTTCGTTTGTCTTTCCTACGCCGTCAATGAGAACATCGCCTATCTGGTGTTGTTTCCAGACCAAATTGCTCTTTGTTTCATAACCGCGCGCCTGTTGAACGTCGCCGAAATACGCTTCATCATTCTTTTCGACGATGTCCTTCATCAAGCCGAGAACAATGGTTGTGACCTTGATGATGAGTTCGTTGTAAGCGTCCTTGTTGAGTTTGACCTTGACGGAAATCTTGCCTGCGCCGTTGGACACTTTCGTAGCGCCCTCGAAGTACGGCCAGTATCCGTTGTCGTTGAACAGGTTGACTTCAACGCTCTTGATGAGATTTTCAAGGTTGAGCGGATAATTGTAGCCGGAATCTGCCGCCGCCGTAGCGGTGTCCGAAGCCGTCTTTGCCGACGGATATTCGTAGGTTGCGTCGTCGCCGTCCGTGCCTTTGACAAGCGCAAGGAGAGGCGAACTGCCCAACATGCTGCCCAAATCGAGGCAGTTGAGCGCCGAAATCAACGGAGCAAGCGTGCCGACCAAGCCGCCCGAAGGAAGCGTGATGTTTGTGACAAATATGTTGTTGCCGCCAAGCACCGCAGTGAGACCCGTATCTGCCCTATCGCTCTTTAAGTCAAGGCGAATGTTGTATTTTTCGGGTGAAGACTTCGGTATGTTGGTTGACGTGAGAACCTTCTTTCCGCTGATTGTTATGTTGTTGGCTTCATAGAGAGTTGCAACGCCTTTTGCTTGCGTCAACTGCCAAACTTTGTTTTGGATGTTGATGGAAAGACCGGGTTTCAAACTGTCGATGGCATTTTGGACAAGGGACATCAAGCCCGACGTCTTGGAATAGGTCAATCCGGTGTAGCCCGTCTTCACTTCTTCGATGAGGTTTGCCGTGTCAACCATGCTTTCGCCAAAGCCGAGTTCGAAGTCGCTGATCTTGACGTTTGCGCCCGTGCCTACGCTGTCGAGTTGCGCGTTGAGGTTGATTGAATCGAGACCCTTTGCGCCGAGGTTCACTTCAAGCGCGACGGACTTGATGGGCGGAAGTTCGATGTCGCCGAGGTCGAGCCCGAGCATTCCGATAAGCGTTGTGATAAACGCGTTGTCAAACGTCACGCCGAGACGTCCGTTTTGGATGTCGATTTGCAAATAGAGCGCGCTCGAAGACGCCGCATTTGCGCCTGCGGTGCTTGCGTCGGATGTCGTCGCGTCTGCGCTTGTGCTTGCGCCCGAAGCCGCCTTTGCGTCATAACTCGGCGTTGCGCCAAGCAAGCCTGCGATGCCTTGGAGTTTGATTTTGCCAAGACCCAAACCGCTTGCGTCCACATAGAGTGCGTCGGAGAAGATCTCTGTTGTCGTATACACGCCGCTGTTGCTTGCGCCGACAAGTTCCCACTTGGTGCCGTTCTTCTTCATAAGTCTGGACGAGCCGAGATAGTAGAGGCTGAGCAGTTTGCTGCCGACGGGTTTGCCCAACGAGATATCGACTGCGATGTCGCTGTACAAAATGCCGCCGATGCCGTGAGCGATGATGGGAGCAAGGTTGACGTTTGCCGCAATGTCGATGGTGATGTTGATCTCGTTTGCCATCGTGATGTTGACGTCGGCAAGAGTGTACTTGTAGTAAGTCGTGCCGCTGACATACGTCTTTTCTGTGTAGAGGATGTAGTCGCCGCTCGAATTCTTGGTGTAGACCTTGCCGTCATAGATTTCATCGCCGTCGTAGAGTTTGCCGTCGGTCAAAGTAAGCGCGGTGAACTTGCCCAAGATTGCCGTGCCGCCAAGCAGGTTTGCAAGGAGGTCTTGCACCCAACCTGCGAGCGATTCGTCATAGCCGTCCTGACCGGGTTTGAGGTTCTTTGACGTCATTGTGAGGTTGAGCGACGCTTTGAGACCGATTGTGGGCAGGTTGAGCGACGAGATGTCAAACGTACCCGTGCCGTTCACGAGCGATTCGAGGTCGAGCGAGAGAATTTCGATATAATCGCTCGGCACTTGCTCTTGTTTGAGTTTATAGTACGGATAGAACGTGTACTTGGCAAGCGTATATTCCGTGATATCTTCGCCGTCTGCACCTGTTGAGGTCGATGCGGTGTACACTTTGCCGCCCTTGTACAATTCGTCTCCTTTGTAGAGCATGCCGTTTGTAAGCGTGAGCGCGGTGTAAGATACGGTTTGTTTATAGTAGTTTGTACCTTCAGAGTACGTTGTGCCTTGGTAGACTTCGTACTCGCCGTAACGTTTGACGTAAACCGTGCCTTCGAACTTGTCTTCGCCGTCCGAGAGTTTGCCGTCATTCAAAGTGAGTTTGGTGTAGGTTGTCGATTGCTCATAGAATGTCGTGCCGACGGGTATTGCGGACGTGCGCACATAGTTGCCGTTTGCGTTCTTGACAAACTTGACTCCTGTGCTGGTTTCCAAGTCCTTGTCGTCGATGCGCGTCACCATAGGCGCATAGTAGGTCACACCGTCTTCGATGGTGCTTACGACCGTATACGTGTCGGCGGAGTTCTTCGTGTATCTTGTGCCGTCATAGTCCGACAACGCATTTTCGGAAATGGCTTTGTAGAAATCTTTCGTATAGGTTGCAAGCCCGAATCGATCCACAACGCTCTTGCTTATATCCTTTGTGACGCTTACAGACGGAATGTCGAGGCAGAAGTATAAGCCGTCGCTAAATCTCAGATTCAGGC
>CAVKTQ010000015.1:0-15176 GCA_963659105.1 Firmicutes bacterium CAG:238
TGAGCGCCGAGCTGGACGATTTGTACGAGAATGCGTGGCATTCCGTTGCGAAGCCGCCACGCAGGCGAAGTGGCATAATGAGTGAAATGCCCCTATCTATGCGAGTGCCGTCTGTCTCCCCCGCGAACGACGATAACCTATGTAGAGAAATGCCCCTAACTGAGTGGTGGGAGAAAAGCCCGAGAGGGAAAGAGGGGGTGCTTCTATTTAGAGTACACGCCGTTCACTCTTGTAGAGAAAGAACAAGACGCATATTGTAAACTTTCCCTTGACAAATTCGCAAAAGCGGATTATAGTTTTTTCATCAAACAGGAGGCAGATTGAAGATTTTATGACGACGATGTTTTGCAACAAACAATCTTTTTCTGTTTCCGAAGCTGTTTCCTTTGCGCTCGCTTCTCGATTTTTCGAGGGCGGTTATTACTATTATTTTAGCAATAAGATTGATTGAGCAAAGGGCGCTGCGCGTTGACGTTTCGAATATACGAAATCGGCGATTCCTTTGCGGAATCGCTTTTTTTGTTTGAAGGACAAAAACGTTTGGTATCGGGTTTGAATCGACGATATTTGCAGAAAAATCGAAATATTGAGCAAAAAAACGTCGATTTTGCCCGAAAAATGCAACATTGAGCAAAAAATTTGTGGATTTATAGTCATTATCGATTATAATGAACCTAAAGAGGTTAGTATGCAGGACATCAAGGAATCGAGAAAGATAATCAACGAAGTTGACGAGCAGATGGCTCGTTTGTTTGAAAAACGCATGCAAGCGTGCGAGCAGATTGCGCTTTACAAAAAGCAAAACGGATTGAGCGTTCGCGACAGCGAGAGGGAAGAGCAGGTTGTGACAAACAACGCAAAACTCATCGAATCGCCCGCGCTCGTGCCGTATTACAAGGATTTTATCCGCGCGACCATGGAAGTTTCGTGCAAATATCAGTCGTCGCTTATGCGCAAAATGCGCGTTGCGTATTGCGGAACGGAAGGCGCGTTTGCGCACATTGCGGCAAAAAAGATGTATCCCGATTCCGAATACGTTGCGTTCTCCAACTTTCAAGACGCATACGAGGCGACCGAAAGCGGCGATTGCGACTGCTCGGTGCTTCCGCTTGAAAACAGTTATGCCGGCGAAGTCGGTGCGGTTATGGATTTGATTTTCTCGGGCGCGCTTCACATCAACCAAGTGACAGACGTTGCCGTCGCGCACAACCTCATGGCAAAAGACGGCGCTTCCATAGAGGATATCAAAACCGTCGTAAGCCATCCGCAAGCGCTTGCGCAGTGCGAGGAGTATATCAAAAAGCACGGCTTCGAAACGAGAGCGTACTCAAACACCGCCCTTGCGGCAAAGTATGTCGCCGAGGCGCAAGACGGCACGGTTGCGGCAATCGCTTCCGACGAAACGGCAAGGATATTCGGCTTGACGATTCTCGATTCGCACATCAACGACAATCTCAACAACACCACTCGTTTTGCGGCGTTTTCGAGGGCGGAAAACATCCCCGTGTCTATTGGCAAGCGCGAGGACGAAAATTTCATTTTGGCGTTCACCGTTCAAAACGAATCGGGTGCGCTCGCAAGTGCGCTCAACATCATAGGCGCGCACAACTTCAATATGCGTGCGCTTCGCTCTCGTCCTATGAAAGACTTGCAGTGGAACTACTATTTCTACATAGAGGCAGAGGGCAACGTTCGCACCGAAAACGGCAAGGATATGCTGCAAGAACTGTCCGCTCTTTGCGCAAAACTCAAACTTGTGGGCAGTTATTTTGCCGACAACGTGAGGTGAGTATGATTTTCAACGTAAAGGCAGGCGAAAACGGTTACGACGTGGTTGTCGGCAGAGGCATTTTGCCAAGTGTCGGCGAACTTCTGAATCTTGACAGGCGCGTGCTTGTCGTCACCGACGACGGCGTGCCGAAAACCTATTCCCAAAAGATAGAAAAAGCCTGCGAAAAGTGCGTGAAAGTATGCCTAAAACAAGGCGAGCAAAGCAAGAATTTCGACAATTTCAAACTGCTTTTGCACACTATGCTTCAAAACGATTTTACGAGAAAGGATTGCGTTGTCGCTGTCGGCGGCGGCGTCGTGGGGGATATAGCGGCGTTTTCGGCTTCTTGCTATATGCGAGGAATCGAGTTTTACAACGTGCCGACAACCCTTCTTTCCCAACTCGACTCGTCCATAGGCGGCAAAACCGCAATAGACTTCGAGGGCGTAAAGAACGTTGTCGGGAGTTTCTATCAACCCTCGAAAGTCATAATTGACGTAGACACGCTCGACACCCTTGACGAAAGGCAGTTGCACGCAGGGCTTGTCGAGGCGATAAAAATGGCGGCAACTTCCGACAAGAATCTGTTTGAACGCATAGAAAAGAGTGAGAATCTGAAAGACGACTTGCTCGAGATCGTGCAAGCCTCGCTCGCCATAAAAAAGCATGTAGTCGAAAAAGACCCCAAAGAAAAAGGACTTCGCAAAGTGCTCAACTTCGGGCATACGCTCGGACACGCAATAGAGAGCGAGCAAAAAGGCGCATTGCTTCACGGCGAGTGCGTGGGCATAGGTATGTTGCCTATGTGCTCGAAAGAAGTTGAAAAAAGGCTTGAAAAAACACTGAAAAAATACGATTTACCCACCGCCGCAAACTGCGATAAAAACGAACTTTTGCGCCTTATGACCCACGACAAAAAAGCGGAAGGAAGCAAAATCCGCACGGTTGTCGTAAACGAGATAGGCTCGTTTGAATTTGCGGATATGACGGCAAACGAAATTCTTGAAAGAGAGGACAGATTATGAAAAACACGTTCGGACAAAGCGTAGCCCTGACCGTATTCGGCGAAAGCCACGGCGCAGGCGTGGGCGTCGTTCTCGACGGCTTGTGTTCGGGAATAGACGTTCGCGACGAGGACATAAAAGCGGCTCTTGCTTTGCGCGCGCCCTCAATGGCCACCGACACCGCAAGGCGCGAAAAAGACGAGTTTCAAATCCTTTCGGGCGTTTTTTGCGGCAAGACCACTGGTACGCCGATTTGCATTTTCATACCCAACGAAAACACCGATTCCAAATCCTACGAATACGGTGTTGCTCGCCCCTCGCACGCGGACTATGCGGCGTTTTGCAAGTACGGCGGCTTTGAGGATTTTAGGGGCGGCGGACACTTTTCGGGCAGAGTCACGGCAGGTATCGTGGCGGCGGGCGCGATACTCAAAGGCGCGTTGAAAAATGTCGGCGTTACGATAGGTACACATATACTCGAATGCGACAATGTGCGCGATAGCGAGTTTTACGATATACAAAACGAGGTTTTAAGCCTCGATTGTGCAAAATTTCCCGTGCTGAGCGAAGAACAAGGCAAAGAGATGATTGCTCGCATAGAGCAGGCAAAAGCAAATCTCGACAGCGTGGGCGGCATAACGCAAACTGCGATAGTCGGCACTCCGTCGGGCGTAGGCGAGCCTATGTTCGACAGTATAGAAGGCGTGCTTTCTCACGCGCTTTTCGCAATCGGCGGCATCAAGGGTATCGAGTTCGGCAAGGGCTTTGCGATGAGCAGAATGCACGGCTCGACCGCAAACGATTCGTTCGCCTTGGAGGGCGGAAAGATAAAGACCGCAACCAACAACAACGGCGGCATAAACGGCGGCATTTCAAACGGTATGCCCATACTCTTCAACTGCGCGGTTAAGCCCACTCCGTCCATAGCGAAAGAACAAAATACCGTCGATTTCGTAAACGGAAAGGAAAGACAAATCGAGATTGTCGGCAGACACGACCCCGCAATCATTAGACGAGTTTGTCCCGTGATAAACAGCGTGAGCGCGCTTGTCATGTGCGATTTGCTCGCTCAAAGATACGGAACCGACGTTTTCAGAAAAGGCATAGAAAGATGAGGTACGGACTTATCGGCGAAAAACTTTCGCACAGTTATTCGTGCGAGATTCATGCGTTAATCGCTTCCTACGATTACGAACTTAAACCGCTTGCAAAAGACGAAGTGGCAAACTTCTTGCAAGAGCGTGCTTTTTGCGCGATAAACGTCACCATACCCTACAAGGAAGTCGTCATACCTTATCTCGACGTCATATCCGACGAGGCAAGGGCAATAGGCGCGGTGAACACCGTTGTCAACAAGGACGGCAAACTTTTCGGCTACAACACCGACTATTACGGCATAAAGGCGTTGTTTGACAAGGCGGATATAGACCCTGTCGGCAAGGACGCGCTCGTGCTCGGCACGGGAGGCACGGCAAAGACGGCAAGCGCGGTTCTTCGCGCGCTCGGCGCAAAGAGCGTTGTGAAAGTTTCTCGCTCCAAAAAAGACGGCGCAATCGACTACGACGAGGCAAATGAAAGAGAGAATACGCAGATAATTTTCAACGCAACGCCCGTCGGTATGTTTCCGAGCGACGAGCAACAGCCGATAGATTTGCAGTGTTTTTGCAATCTCGAAGGCGTGCTTGACGCAATATATCATCCCCTTTGCACCAACCTCGTTTTGAAGGCAAAGGACAAGGGCGCAAAGGCGATTGGCGGCTTGTATATGCTCGTTGCGCAAGCGGTGTATGCGTCGAGATTGTTTCTCGGGAAGGACATATCGGACGTAAGAAAAGACGAAATCGAAAGCGTGTATAAAAAGATTCTTGCCCAGAAGCAGAACGTCGTTCTCGTAGGGATGCCGTCGTCGGGGAAAACCACGGTCGGCAAGAGGGTTGCAAGAATCCTCGAAAGAGAATTCGTCGATACGGACACCGAAATAGAAAAGAAAATTGAAATGCCCATAGCCGACTTTTTTGCAAAGTACGGCGAAGCGGAATTTAGAAAAATCGAGAGTGAAACGATAAACGAAGTTTCAAAAAAGAGCGCGGCGGTGATTGCTACGGGCGGCGGCGCAGTGCTTGACAAAAACAACGTAAACGCATTGAAGCGCAACGGTAAAATCTTATTTTTGGACAGAAAAATGCAAGATTTGGTGGCAACGAAATCGCGCCCGCTGTCCTCGACTATCGACGATTTGAAAAAATTGTACGAAAAGCGTTGTCCGATATACAGCGCGTGCGCGGACGCGAAAGTTGCAAACGACGGGAGCGTAAACAAAGCCGCATACGCAATCGCAAAGGAATTTGAAAAATGAAAATACTCGTTCTCAACGGACCCAACATCAATATGCTCGGAATCCGCGAGCCGCAAATCTACGGCAATCGCACCTATTCCGACCTTTTGGAAACCATAAAAGCGTACTGCAATTCAAAAAATATCGAGGTTGAATTTTTCCAGTCCAACCACGAGGGTGCGCTCGTCGACAAAATTCAGGAGGCGTATTTTGAAAAGTTCGACGGAATCGTGATAAATCCGGCAGGGTATACCCACACGAGCGTTGCGATTGCGGACGCACTCAAGGGCGTGGACATTCCGTTTGTCGAAGTGCATATTTCAAAAGTTGACGAAAGAGAGGACTTCCGCAAGATAAGTTTTGTCAGGAACTATGCGCTCGCAACCGTTTCGGGCAAAGGATTCGACGGATATATCGAAGCAATAAAAATGCTTGAAAACTTGCAAAAATAGCGCAAAAAATCAATAAAGAATCGCAAAAAAAAATGAGAGTTAAAATCGAAAAATCCACAGCAAACGGCACAGTGATTGCGCCGCCGTCAAAGAGCCTTGCGCATAGGCTTTTGATTGCGTGCGCGCTGTCGCAAGAGGGCGGAAAAGTCGTCGGAATTTCGGACAGCGAAGATATGGCGGCAACTCTCGATTGCATAAAAACTCTCGGTATAGCCTCGCAAAAAAACGGCGATACGGTGACGTTCGAAAAAGAGCGTGAAAACACCGAAATCGATGATAATAATGCAAAAACGCAATTCGTCGAAAACGGCATAAACGGCGAGTTTGCAAATGATGAAAACAATGCGTATGCAGACGAGAATTGCTTGAAAAACGCAAAGGTTTTTCATTGCAGAGAGAGCGGAAGCACGCTTAGATTTTTCCTTCCGATTGCTGCCGCTTTTTTTGAAAAATCGGTGTTTGTAGGCTCGAAAAGATTGCTCGAAAGAGGCGTGGAAGTATACGAAAAAGCACTCGGCGAAAAGGGCGTAAAGGTGGTTTGCGACGGCGAGAAAATCACGTTGTCGGGACGGCTTAAAAACGGAAGTTACACCTTGCGCGGCGACGTGAGCAGTCAGTACGTTTCGGGGCTTTTGTTTGCGCTTCCCCTGCTTTTGGGCGACAGCGAGATAAGAGTGCTTCCTCCCGTCGAGAGCAGAGCGTATATAGATATGACAATCGACGTGCTGAAAAAGGCAGGCATAGAGATTGCCGAAAAAGAAGAAAACGTGTTTTCAATCAAGGGCAATCAACGCTATCTCGTCGGCGAATATATCGTCGAGGGCGACTGGTCAAACGGCGCAATGCTGCTTGCGTTGAACGAACTCGGCGGCAACGTCGAAGTCGAAGGACTTGACGCAAACAGCGTTCAAGGCGACAAAGTTTGCAAGGCTATATTCAAAGAATTGAACGATAAAAATGCGGTTATAGACCTTGCGAATTGTCCCGATTTAGCCCCGATTGCATTTTGCGTGGCGGCGGTGAAAGAGGGCGCGGCGTTTGTCGGCACGAGGCGGCTCAAAATAAAAGAGAGCGACAGAGCGCAGTCAATGGCGCAAGAACTCGCAAAGTTCGGAATCAACGTCGAAGTGCGCGAAAACGAGGTTGTGATACACAAAAATAATATAAAAACGCCAGATTGTGCGATTTACGGTCACAACGACCATAGAATCGTGATGGCGTGCAGTATACTTTTGAGCGCAGTCGGCGGCGTTGTCGAAGGCGCGGAAGCGGTGAAAAAAAGTTTTCCGAATTTCTTTGAAACGATAGGCAAACTCGGGGTGAAATATGAAATTGAATAAGGATATGAAAATCCTTGTCGTAGGGCTCGGACTCATAGGCGGCAGTTACGCAGAGGCACTTTCAAAAAAGGGCTATGACGTGGGCGCAATCGACAAGAGCAAAGATGCGATTGATTTTGCGCTCGAAAAAGGGTATATAGCGAGCGGCTATACGAAAGTCGAGAGCGAATACGTCGGCAAATTCGACTTAATCGTCTTTGCGCTTTATCCGCATACGTTCGTCGAATGGATTGAAAAGAATCAGAACTGCTTTAAGTCTGGCGCGGTGATAACCGACGTTACGGGCGTAAAGGGCGGCGTTGTGGAAAAGGTGCAGAGCGTGCTTCGCGGCGACGTGGAATTTATAAGCGCGCACCCGATGGCGGGCAGAGAATGTTCGGGAGTCGAGAACGCAAAAGCGGAAATTTTCGAGGGCGCAAACTACATTGTCGTGCCGACCGAAAAAAATACGCAAAGCGCAATCGAACTTTGCGAGGATTTGGGAAGGCAACTCGGCTTCAAGCGCATATGCACGCTCACCGTAAAACAGCACGACGAGATGGTTGGATTCCTTTCCCATCTCACGCACTGTATCGCCGTGTCGCTTATGGTGTGCAAAGAGAGCGAGCATCTTGCCGATTATACGGGGGATTCCTTCCGCGACCTCACTCGAATCGCAAAGATAAACGACGAGATGTGGAGCGAGTTGTTCCTTGCCAACAAAGACGAGATTGTCGAGCAAATGGACCTTTTCGAGCAACATTTCGACAGACTCAAAAAGTGCATAGAGTCCGACGACAGAGAAGGAATACGAGAGATGATGCGCCTTTCGACCAAGCGTCGCAAGGTTTTCGATAAATGCAACGAGGTGAAAGAATGAATTTGGAATTCAAAAGAAAACTGCCCACATTGCAAGAGATAAAGGCAATGTACCCCATAGACGAGCAACTCGCCTCTCAAAAAAAGGCGACCGACGACGCGCTTAAAGCGATATTCGAGGGCAAGGACACAAGGCTCGTGCTTGTGATAGGTCCGTGTTCTGCGGACAGAGAGGACGCCGTGCTCGACTATATTTCGAGATTGCGCACGGTGCAAGAAAAGGTCGGCGACAAAATCCTCATCGTGCCGCGTATTTACACCAACAAACCGCGCACCACGGGCGACGGCTACAAGGGAATGTTGCACCAACCCGACCCCCACGCAAGCGAAAATATGCTCAAAGGGCTTATCGCAATCCGCAAACTGCACATAAAAGCGTTGCGCGAAACGGGCTTTTCCTGCGCGGACGAAATGCTCTATCCCGAAAATCACCTCTATTTGTCAGACGTGCTTTCCTACGTCGCAGTCGGCGCAAGGTCGGTTGAAAATCAGTTCCACCGCCTTACGGCAAGCGGCTTGGATATCCCCGTGGGTATGAAAAACCCCACGAGCGGCGATTTGACTGTTATGATGAATTCCATTCGCGCCGCTCAACATCCGCACACTTTCGTGTACACGGGCTGGGAAGTCAACTCCAAAGGCAATCCGCTCGCCCACGCCATTTTGCGAGGCTCGGTGGACAAAAACGGGCAGACCATACCCAACTATCACTACGAGGACTTGCGCCGCCTCGCGGACTTGTACGCACAAAGCGGACTTGCAAATCCCGCCGTCATCGTGGACACCAACCACTCAAATTCCGCAAAACGCTTCTACGAGCAACCGCGTATCGCAAAGGAAGTTCTGCACAGTATGCGCGAGTCGTCCGACATCAAAGCCATCGTCAAAGGACTTATGATAGAATCCTACATCGAGGAAGGGGCGCAATCCCCCGACGGCGGCGTGTACGGCAAATCCATCACCGACCCGTGTCTCGGCTGGCAAGACACCGAGAGATTGATTCTCGACCTCGCGGAAACACTTTGAGAGTGCGAACATAGCTCGGCGAATATGAACCTTGAGACTGCGTAGGGAATCGACCGAAAAGACATAAGCAACCGAGAAAAAGTCAACGAATAACAAAAGAAAAAACGGCAATTTTGCGACAATAAACAAATATCCCGAGCGACCACGCTCGGGATATTTGTTTTGTAAGAAGATATTTAAGGGAGAAAATCACAATGCTTTGAGCATTACAATTTGTTTTTCAATTTCTTTGTGCTTTTATTATAAGCATATATCTGCGCATTAGTCAACATAAATATGAAAAAAATTTCATATTATTTTTTATTTTCCGTTTTTGGCGCGAAATAGGGGATACATTCCGCAATATGCGCCTAAATTTATGCAGTGCAATCGCAACGCAACCGCGAATTGTCGAGCGCAAATACATTTTTATCGAAATTGATACAAATCGCTTGTCAAACGGCGGAAATTAGTGTAAGATAACTCTTGCTTTGGAGGCATAGCCCAGTTGGTTAGAGCGCTACGTTGACATCGTAGAGGTCATAAGTTCGAGTCTTATTGTCTCCACCAATCGATAACCATCCGCACCTGTAGCACTTACAGGAGCGGATGTTATCATTTTATCGGGTATTTTGTAGTTTATTGCAAACATAAATCTTTGTTCCTTTTTATCCCATATCTAACGAAAAAATGAATAGTATGCTTATCAATTGTGATGTCGAGCACTTGTTTTGTTCTGCTTCCGCGATTTATGGTTATCTCACATTTGCTAAAAAAATGTCCCCGTTGATCGTCTGGATCATCGGGGACGTAATGTGAATATTTATAATAAATTTCTATCTTATCGTCATAAGCGATTAATAACTGGTTTATCTGAATTTGCAATGTGCAAAAATTGCACGTTGCTTTTCTCATCCAATTCGCCTTCTTCAAAAATATTCTTAATATGTTTTGAAATTACTGTTCTATCTCTTTGGAACAATTCAGACATTTGGGCTTGAGTAAGCCATGCAGTATCATTGTCAAATTCAACTTCAATTTTTGTTAAACCGTCTTCGGTTTGGTACATAATAATGTCAGACATACTTATTCTCCTTAAATTTATTCAATCGTCAGTTCCGCTTTCATACGCTGAACCGCTTCTTCTTCCGTCTTGCTCGACATCACTATTTCGTATGTTTTGTGCAAGTTTTCGATGGAAGTTTGTGAACGAGATATCAGTTCGAGCGTGGATTTCGAGTAATTGTGTATCTTCTGTTGGAATTCCAATTGATTTACATTCATATATAATGCTCCTTATAAATGACAAACCAATATCTTCATCAAGTTTTATTCCGATATGTTGCTTTTATTTCCTTAATAATTCTCAAAATTGATTCCGCTTCATTGGGGGCGCAATCATTAAGAATATTAGAAAGCTCTTTTTTGTAAATCTCATTTGCATTTGGGGCATCTGCAAGCAAGATATAATCTGCCGATGCTTCCAACGCTTCGAGAATACCGATAAATGTTTCGATTCGATAATTAGTTTTTCCAAGTTCAATGTCGCTGATGTTACATACACTGGTTTTTGCTTTATATGCTACTTCTTCTTGACTCATTTTCTTTGAAAGTCTAATCTCACGGATACGTTTCCCAATTTCTTTAAGTTGGTCGCTCATATTTATCTCCATAGTCTTTTAGCTAAAATTTCATAAATATTGTATCAGTGATTGACTATAAACACCATAGTGGTTACACTATACATTATAGTCATTAGGCTATAATACAATTCAAATACTTTGGAGAAACTATGCTTTTCAGCTATTACACTATAGGTCAGAGAATAAAAGAATTGCGTGTCGCTCGCAATATGTCGCAATCACTGTTGTCCGAAAAAGTCGATTTGTCACCAACTTATATCAGTTACATTGAGAGCGGGATGAAGTGCATGAGCCTTGAAACTCTGCTAAAGATTGCAAATGCACTTGATGTTACGGCAGACACAATTTTTGCCGATTGCTTTGACAATCATGCATCGATTAGCAAATACGAGTTTATAGATATAATGGACGACTGCTCCTTATATGAATCTCGTGTTGTTCTTGACACTGCAAAGGCAGTCAAAAACTCAATGCGTTCAAATCGATTTCAAAAGAAATAATACTACTTGCTTAGACACTTGCAATAAACCAATGGTCAATTCAATATACCCTCGGTTATTTACGATTTGCCATCGTTCATACAAAAGAAATGTGCGCAACCAAATGAGTAATTGTCCCTAATATGTCCCTGATAATGTCCCTGTTCCGGTTGTACATATAATTTCGTTGTTTTTAGATATGATTTCACTATGTCCCACAATTGTCCCTTCCAAACTGTTATTATTGTTGTGGAGGTAGTTGCGTTGGGATATGTTATCAAAATAGAAAAATAACCCTATTGACACTATATGCATACCTAAGAACGAGTAAATAGAGTTGAAGAGTTTGGAAATTTGAGTTACGAATTTCTATAAAAGTAGTTATAAAAATATAAATAATTAATTCCCCATGAATAACGGCAAATTAATTGGCGTTAAGAGGGTAAAAGACATTGAAAAAAACAGAAGAAAAATGGTATAATAAAAATAATCTAACGATAAAAGGGAAAATCGTATGGAAAACAAAATTAAGATTTTTGAAAACAAGCAAATTCGCACCGCTTGGAACGCCGACGAAGAAGAGTGGTATTTTTCCGTTGCGGACGTGTGTAATGTTTTGGCGGATTCGGCAAGTAAAGACCCCGGCGCATACTGGCGCAAACTGAAACAGCGCTTAAAAAATGAAGGAAGTGAGATCGTGACAAGTTGTCACGGACTGAAAATGCTGTCATCCGACGGCAAATATTACAACACCGACGTCCTCAACACTAAAGGCATTCTGCGCCTCGTCCAATCTATACCAAGCAAGAATGCCGAGCCGTTCAAGATGTGGCTTGCGCAAGTGGGAAGCGAAAGGCTTGACGAAATAGCCGACCCCGAAAAGGCGATACTTCGCGGCGCGGATTTTTACCGTGCAAAAGGCTATACGGAAGGTTGGATTAATCAGCGGCTTCAAACGATAGAAATGCGCAAAAAACTTACCGACGAATGGAAAGAGCGCGGAGTAAAAGAAGGCGTTGAATATGCAATACTCACCGATGAAATGACAAAAGCGTGGAGCGGTATGACTGTTAAAGAGTATAAAGAACTCAAAGGGCTGAAAAAAGAAAATCTGCGCGATAATATGACGGATATCGAACTCGTCTTGAACATGCTTGCCGAAGTTACAACAACAACGCTTTCAAAGAAAGAACAACCGGAAACAATTGCCGAAAATCGTTCCGTAGCAAAGCGTGGGGGTAAATTTGCAGGCGATACCCGTAAACGCTTTGAAGAAGAAATCGGTGGGAAAGTAATATCTCCGCTTAATGCAAGCGACAAGCCCGCGCTTGAAACAAGGAAAGATAACGACGAAAATAAAGACTGATTGTAAAAAACAAGAACAAAAACTTGGATATAAATAACTGAATATAAAAACGCCGAGAAGTGATGTGAACACAAAAGATTGGACAAAAAATTTAATTAATTCATTTGGAATTGAGTTCGGTATATGTCCCTGATAATGTCCCTGTTCCGGTTGTACATATAATTTCGTTGTTTTTAGATATGATTTCACTATGTCCCACAATTGTCCCTTCCAAACTGTTATTATTGTTGTGGAGGTAGAAGATGGCAAAGAAAAGAATCGCTTCAAAATTATATAGCGCAGTCAAATATGCTCATGAGAATCATGAGTTTGTTTATGTAACTTCAGAAGAAGGATATTTGTTCTCCAACTTAATTTATCCAACAACGATAAAGAAAGAAGATTTGCCTGAGAGTTTTATTGAACTTTATGCTTATAGGCGGTATTGCTGGATTGATTCAGCAGGAGTAACCGATATGGTTTATGTTCCGAATCTCTTTTCAGACAATCATTTATACAAAGATGACTTTCTTTATATCAAGTATGGCGGCAAACTAGATCACTCTGAAAAGAATAAGTATTTCGATGATGCAGACATATGTCTTTACGGAAGAAGTATCGAACTTTTTGTTGAAGGCGCAAAGAAGTATTCAAACTATGATGTTTCCGCAATCGAAAAGCAGCTGCATGATAAAAAGATATGGTATGTGAAACATAATCCCACTCATCCCGAATTGAGCAATAGAGAGGTTGATTTTGATGTTCCTATTCATTTCATTTATAGAACAGATGAAAATGCTCCTTGTTCAAAAGAGCAGCAAAAAGAGTCAATGCTTCGATTCTGTGATAAACATAAACTTGTCCCCGTCGATACAGATTTAACATATACAGGGTTAAACAATTTGAAAGCATTAGTAGGTGATGTTGCCAAATTGAAAAATGGACAAGATGACTTCATTGTGTTATTCTTAAGACATCCGAAGCAAGATGACCGAGATACCTTAAATACAATTTGGCGAGAACTCCGGCGCATTGATGTGCTGCTCGAAGATTTTTGCTATTGGGAAAAGGAAGAATGAAATACTACGTTGTTTCAGACATACACGGATATTATACAGAATTAAAACAGGCTCTTGATGAAAAGGGTTTCTTTTCCGATACATTTCCACACAAGCTTATTGTTTGCGGAGATATTTTAGACCGTGGTTCAGAAGCAAAAGCGGTACAGCAGTTTATACTTGATTTGGTGGACAAAAATGAAGTCGTATTGATTCGTGGCAATCATGAGGATTTGATGATGGATTTGCTTTATGGCTGGGATAAAAAGTCTTATTTGCTTTCTCATCATCGTTCAAATAAAACGGTTGACACTGTTCTTCAATTAACCGACTCTCATTACATACTTGATGACAATAAGGATGAAGTTAAAGAAATGCTTTCTAATACACCATTCATCCAAAAGATTATACCCGCGATGGTAAATTATTACGAAACGAACAAGTACATATTCGTTCACGGTTGGATTCCTTGCAATCGATTTAGAGAGAACCGTTATTGCGATAGATTTGAAGTAATTGACGATTGGAGAAATGCTTGCCCCGAAGATTGGTATTTTGCAAGATGGACAAACGGAATGGAAGCTTGGAACGGTGGTGTAAAAGAGCTAGGCAAAACAATCGTTTGTGGTCATTGGAATTGTTCTTATGGGCATTCTGTTCTTGAACATAAAGGCAGTCAGTACGATGAAGATGCTGACCATTCTCCGTTTTACGGAGATGGAATAATCGCCATTGATGCATGTACTCCATTAAGCAAAAAAATCAATTGTTTGGTTTTAGAAGATAATGATTTGCACTTTGAGTCATCAAATTAATTTAGTCCTAAATACTTATAGTTGTAAATTGTTTAATTTGATTGGCATAAAAGTTGGAAAATGTTTAATTTTTGTGTTATTGTGGTTGTAAAATGTTTAATAGTCGTATATAATACAACCAGAGGAACTAAACTATGCTAAAAAGAAAAACCGAAATCTTATTAAATGATTGGAAAAACAGCAAAGATGCACTTTTAATAACCGGAGCAAGGCAAGTTGGCAAATCGTATCTTGTGCGAGAGTTTGGGAAATCAAATTTTCAACATTTCATTGAAATTAACTTGTATGAGCATAAGGAATTCATTCCTATTCTTGAGCAATCTAAAAATGCCGCCGACTTATTGTTTAGGATTTCGGCGTTTACATCCGAAGAAATGGTTCCCAATGAAACGCTTATATTCTTTGACGAAATTCAATATGCAAAAAACTGTGATTTAATCACACTTGCAAAATTCCTTGTCGAAGATGGCAAATTCCGCTACATTTTTTCGGGGTCTATGCTTGGCGTGGAGCTCAACAACATTGCCTCTTGGCCAACAGGATATATGAGAGAATTGCGGATGTTTCCGCTAGACTTCGAAGAGTTCTTATGGTCGGTTGGCTTGAAACAAGAAGTAATTGACTATTTGAACGATTGCTTTGTTCATGAAAAAACTGTTGACCAGCTTATTCACGAAAGACTTATCGACGCTTTTTACAAGTATCTTTTAATCGGTGGTATGCCGGAAGTTGTACAAACTTTTATATCGACCAACGATTTAAAAAAGGTAAACGAAGTACAAGCCAAAATCGAACAATACTATAGAAAAGACATCGTACAATATGCATCTCAACAACAAAAGGTGCATCTTGACACAATTTATCGAGTCCTTCCGCAAGAATTGAACAGCAAAAACAAACGGTTTTCTCTTGGTGAAATCGGAAAAGGCTATGAAATAAAAGATGTACAAGATGATTTTATGTGGCTTAAAAAAGCAGGTATTGCACTACCGACTTTCAATGTCGCAGAACCCCAAATCCCCCTCGAGTTGTCTGCAAACAATCGTCTTACAAAATTGTTCCATTCAGATG
>CAVKTQ010000015.1:15186-22282 GCA_963659105.1 Firmicutes bacterium CAG:238
CTTTTAATGGACACTGACATTCAGCTAAAGTTGCTATCCAAAGAAAAAGATATCAATTATGGAGCAATATTTGAAAATGCAGTCGCGCAAGAGTTGTCTGCGCACGGATACGAAAACCTATATTACTTTAACAGTAAAAAACAAGGCGAAGTCGATTTTTTGATTGAATACAAAGGAGATGTTCTGCCTATTGAAGTTAAGTCCGGAAAAGATTACAAGAAACATTCGGCTTTGGACAACCTTCTTGGCAACGAGAGTTATGATATACCGCAAGCATTTGTATTGTGCAATGGGAATATCGAGAGGAAAAACAAGAGATTATACTTGCCTATTTACATGGCGATGTTTATAATAAAAACAGTGCCTACAAAAACTAAAGTTACACTAAATCTATCCGCATTGGATATTTAATTTGATAAAATGGTAAACATAAAAAGTTGTTGCTTATTATTTAGTAAATACTGATTAAAACATAGAAAAAGCCTACTAAACAGTAGGCTTTTCTCGTTCATATTGCTGTTTCTTTTGACTTGGTTTTTGTGCTTCTATGAAGGCAATCAGTCCACCACAGATGAAAAAAACGAACTCTGATATAAAAACGGAGTTCGCTTTTTTCTTTTCAAGAGACTTTTTCGGCGTTAGATTTAAGTTTTAGTCACAACATATATAATTGCATAATTATCTTTTAGCAGGTACCCCGAGTTTATGCCGTTTGCATTTTCGGGACAGTCGGGAGCGTTTGCGATTTTTAGTTCGGCGTTATTGCGGAAATATTCCGTCATCAAAGACAGCAGAGTACCGTATTGCGTTTAGTGAAACAGGGTTTTCTCCTCCGAACAAATAATCGTTTGAGATTGTATTTGGCGTTTTGCTTGCGATCCACTCGTCGATAACACGAATTGCTTTGTCGGGCAACGGAACGTAGCGCGATTTATAGTTTTTCGTTTCGGTTACTCGATATGCAGATCCGTCCATTGTCTTGCGAGTGACCGTGCCGTGAATAAATAATTGCTTTCCGTCATAGTCGTTTGATCGCAATGCTTGCAGTTCTCCAACACGACAACCGCAATAAAATAGGGTGGTGAAGACTGCACGGTGGCGCAAACTGTCAATAGAAGCGATGAATTGCTCAAATTCTGATTCTGTCCATATCTGCCGTGGTTCTTTGTTGACCTTGCGTTTTGGCATTTTTACGCCCTTGAGCGCATCGTCAAGACCATAATGTTCAACGCACCACGAATAAAAGACGGTAAATTGCCCGTAAATCTTTTCTAACGTTTTTTGCGAATAGAGTTTGCCGTTATGAGTTTTTGCCCATAGTTGGTCTTGCCACTCGATTATGTCTTGCTTGGTTATCGTTTTCATATCACGCCCGCAAAAAAAATCGTCATAATGCAATTTTGCAGTATGAATAAAATCATACAAAGAACTTTCCTTGACATTGTTTTGGGCATACCCGAGATATTCTCGGCGTGCGAGTTCATAGCGAACTACAACCTTTCCGTCGTACTTTTGAGGTGTGACAAGGTAGTCTTCCATAAACTTTTCGTACGCCATTTTTGCGAGTTTCTTTGTCTTGAAGCCGCAAAGTTTCTTTTGCTTGCGTCCGTCGGGCGTTTGAATGTAAAAATATATGTCGTACAGAGTGCCGTTCTTCTTGGTTTCGCGTTCTTGAATGTTGTACTTAAATGTGTTTGGCATAGTTGATGTTTTATTGGTGTGAAAAAATACTTGACAAAAGAATGTTATTCCATCTATAATGATGTCAAGAATAAGTTTATTTGATATTTCATATAATAAACTCAGCCTCTACTATTATCCGAATGTTTGCGCTTTCCGTGAACGGCTTATGTAGGTAATGTGGGGGCTTTTTTATTCGTCTTTTTATAAACAAAGTGTTTATACCTATCTTGCCACGCATAAACACCTCGAAGCGGTAGTGTTGTTGTGCATATCTCAAAATTGGGGTGTAGGTCTTCTATATAGCTTAACAGTACGGTAAGTACTTTGTTTTTTGCGAACCATCGTTTTGATTTCTGTTGTTGCGTGTTATGAATATCGTTAAGACAAAAGTCGATAAGTCCCACGATGACATCTGCACATTGTAAAATAATATGGTCGTTTGAATCTACTTCCTCAATTCTTGTTCTATCAATTATAATATCATTCTTAACGTCATCATTCGGAATGTGTGTCAAATTGCTTACAAGATATGTTTTGAAACGTTCTCTTTTTTGAGGCTTTTCGGGCAATGCGTCAAATATTAGTCGCAAATTAACATCTTCGCGCGCATAGGGTAAAGCAAATGCGTGTCTAATAAACAAGTAATAGAATGTACAAAATGTATCGTCAGTGCTTGACGGAATATTAGCCAAATTTTGATTTGGCGAAAACATCACTCGAACCTTAATATCGCCGCTTTTTACAAAAGTAAAGAAAAAATCCAACATAGAAATATATCTGTTTGCATTGGCGGCATCTATGTTAATTCTTTTTAACTCGTGATTAAGTCCAATGTGGTCCTTGTACAATTTTAATTTTTCACTTATAGCAAAATATTTATCTTCTGCTACAATACAACCACCATAGAAATAACTATAATTATTTCCTTTTTTTGTGGATTCATCGCAAACTATAACATAATTTTTCATATCAATACCTCACGTAACCCATATTCGGGTTGAGAATCAAATATCTCGAATCAGTTTTACAGCCTTGCCGAGTATGCGGAACTGGTCAAATTCGTTGGCAAAGATTCGCTTCGTGTCATATTCGGGGTTGTTTGGAACAAGGTCAACCCAGTTTTCACCGACGGAATACACAACCTTTTTTATCGTCGCTTCGTCGCCGTTGTACAGAACTATCGCCGTCGTTCCGCTGTCTACGCTGTCGGTGCGTAGAACAAGCACGCGGTCACCGTCAAGTATTTTGGGATACATTGAGTTGCCCCGCACTTGCAACACAAAATAATCGCTTGCAGGACGACCACAAAGCATTTCAATAGGTATCGAAATAAGGTCGCCTGTGCTTAATTCTTCAACCGTTCCGTCATAACCCGCTTTAATAGTGCCGATGACGGGGAATGGAACGATAGCGTCGGGCGTGTACGCGTTATCTAATGTGTGCGTGGGTGTATCGTGTTCAAGTATATAGTCAACGCTCACATTAAAAAGGTCTGCCATTTTAGCAAGTGCTTTGCTATCTGGTTCCCATTTTCCATTTTCCCACCCAGATAAATTTGCTTGTGTAATATTAAGTATTTTGGCGAGTTTCGACTGTGTGTAACCATTAATTTTTCGCAAATCTTTTATTCTGTTCATAAAACAATCTCTCATTATAAGGTGTTCTTATATCGATTATAAGATAGCCTTTTATAGTGTGCAATATTTTTTTTAATAAAAAAACAAGAAAATCTTATATTTTTGCTTGACAACAAGAAAATCTTATACTACAATGCAGGCATACAAGAAAATCTTATGTTAACACAACAAACAAACGAACCTTGAAAAATTAAATATGGAGGTGAAAAGAGTGAGTTGTTCTGAAATTTTGGAAAAACTCAACAACCTCGCAAGCCCGTTGTTCAAAGAAGGTGTGCTTGATATGCATCAGGCAATAGTCATTGATCACAATGGCACGAGGATTGTTAGAGAAGAAGAATTTAAGCCGTTTGCCGAAATCGGCGATTAGTAAATTCTTTGATAGGGGTATCTACCTTTCACAGCGGCTGCAAGGTATGTACCGGGGTGAGGAAATGAAACCAAGCGTTGATAGATACTTTCAGGGACATAGAAGTATTGATAGACGCTTCCGTTTAGGAACTCTACTTCAAGCACTTGGTTTTCATAACCCACCGAAGCAACGTTTGTTGAACTCACTGGGATTCTCTTCACGATGTTCACCTCCTTATTTAATAAATATAAGTATTATAACATATTTTAAGGAGTAAATCAAGTGGAAAAACAACTCGTTTGCAAAGATGACTTTTTGAGCATTTTGAAGCAGTCAAAACTATCGTGTTGCGAACTTGCAAAAATCAGCGGCGTGAGGCAATCGACAATCGAAAAATGGGTTTATTGCGGCGCACAAATGTCGCTTGAAAACGCAATCATCGTGCTTTCCGCACTTGGTTACAAATTGACAGTAGAGGAGGGGCTATGACGTTTAAGGAATTACGAATGCGAAAGTTCCGAACTGCGGAAGATTTTGCCCGAAAAGCAGAAATCCCGACGGCACGAGTTGCCAAGTGGGAATCGGGCGGAAGTGCGCCAAAGGTTCGCGACCTGATAAAGATAGCAAAAGTGCTCGGCGTGTCGGTGAAAACGCTCGTCGAATCGTTTGAGGATAAGTGATATGACCTACACCGAACGCGAAGCAATTATGAGCAAAGACGTGATGACGGGTGCGGATATTCAGAAACTGCAAGGGTGCAATCCAACCCAAGCAAGCCGTATTCTCACCGACATCAAATACGTTATCGAGTTACGGGGCGGCAAGCCGCGTATAACCCAACGAGGGAAACTGCATACGCAGGATTACTGCGATTACTACAACATCAAAAGATTTTAGCGAGGGATAAGATGAAAATTTTTACAGAGCAAGAACTCAAAGAGATTTTGAGGAAACACAAACTTTGGTTGGAAGACAGCGACCAACAAGACGCAGAGCGTGCGGACTTGTCGTGTGCGTACTTGTCGGATGCGAACTTGTCGGGTGCGAACTTGTCGGGTGCGAACTTGTCGGGTGCGAACTTGTCGGGTGCGAAAAACATACCGTTTATACCATACGCTTGTCCGGACTTCGGCGCGTTCATCGGTTACAAAAAAGCACAAGGCTTGATTGTGGAACTCGAAATATTGAGCGACGCAAAACGTGTATCGGCAACTGGCAGAAAGTGTCGGTGCGACAAAGCAAAAGTGCTTTCAATTCAAAGCATAGACGGCACACCGAGCATTTTGACAAGCGTTGCAAGCGATAGAGATTCAAAGTTCATTTATAAGGTTGGCGAGATAGTTTCAATGGTTTTTGTGCGGTTTGTGGTTTGAGTTTATCTCGCTCACGTCCCGACTTTTGGTACGTGACAGAAATTTATAATAAAAAATGTTTGGTTTGCATGACAGCGCAAGGGCTTGAGAATGGATCTTTTTTGTGAAAACGCATATTAAGGTAACCTCGAGTGGGTGACATTTTAAGAAATCGCGACAACAAAAGACGCAACGGAAAACGATATTTTGCAATACTAAAACACCAAGGATCTCCGCAGAAAAAAGTGACGGCAACGGCAAGATGGATAAGCGAGGATTTCGCCAAGCGGGTTAGCGCGAAACCTCGCTCCGCTCCGTGCCGCCTTTTGCGGAATTGGGTTTGTTTTTATGCAAAGACGTGCCGTAGTCTTGCGCGCGCGTACGCGTGCGCACTTGTATCAAGACTACGGCACGTCTAACTGTCAAATTGCTAAAATACGAACTAAAACTAAGTTGTTTTCTGTCTATAATTTTTGGACGTTTATAAGCGTTTTTTTTGTTATAAATTTTGTCGAGATTTTTTGAATTGTGTTTAGTTGTTTTTCTTTGTATATGGCGTATGCTTGTCTCGGCGAGCGCAGCGAGCCGACTTGTTCAAGACAAGCATACGCCTAAGTGCCATAACGGATATACACTTCACGAATGGAATACAAGTTGGATTTGTATAATTATATAAATTATACATCTGATTGACAAAATGTGTAAGAAAGTCGTATTATAAGTATGCTACAAACTGAATTTTAAGAATGAAGGCACTTTTACCTTGGTAACAGGTGCATTTTTCGCATTACATAGTCTTCATTCTTGAAACTTGTAGTTTGTAGCAGAACCAGCGGGGATGCACTTGTTATATTTTTACCAGATTATTTGAAAATCCCTGCAATACAAACTGCGAGGGGAAACATGGGAGCCCACAAAAAGCAACGTATTTTTAGCATTTTAGCCATTTTGATAAAACCAACGATTCCTTCAAAAAAATAATCGTTGTCGGCAAAAACATGAAACCGCGCCGAAACGAAAAAGGTTATTTGATTGTCGGAGTAAAAGAGTTTTTGTTAGACCCGAATAGTCTGGAACTATAATCTTCGATTTTATTTTTCGGTGTTATGGTATGATACGGTTGCAAAATATTCAATTGACGCAACGTGTTTGTATCATTGCTTTTGCAATGATCGGGAGTCTTTCGGGTTTATCCGAGGTATTTTTCAAGGCAAACCAGTTTTACATTCGGGATACCGTTAAAGACGCAAGACACAACGCCGATTTCCTCGTAGCCAAGCGACTTGTACAATTTTCGCGCCCTTGAATTTGTTACGTTGGTGTCCATACGCAACGACAAACAGCCGTGCCGCTCGGCATAATTTTCATAGAATGCGACAAATGCTCGTCCGACGCCTTTGCCCTTTTCGGGCGGATCGACCGCAAGAGCGTGCAGCACCATGACTTCTTCCTCCGACGCGTCATGTTTCCAGGCGGCATTTTTGTATTCGGGGACTTGAATTCGGTTGATAATCGCGACGGCTACAATCTTATTGCCATCCGCCATGACAAACAGGTCGCCGCGGTTCAAAGCGTCCTCCGCCGTTTTTCTTGTGGGGTACACGTTGCGAATCCAGCCGACCGTTGACAAGCCTTTTTCTTCGGCGTCATGAATTCGGTTGTAAATTTTTTCTATGCTGTCGATATCCGTTTTTTGAGCGTTTCGGACTTGCATTCCAAACTACCTCTTTTCGAATTTGAAAAATTCAAGTTGATTTTTCATCGGTGTTTTATGATTATACCGATTATACCATATTGTTTCAAATCTTTCCATAACCTAAATATATTAAATTAATCCTTTTATAACCGCCTTATTGAGTTGCTTTATTGCGTTTTTGTGATATAATGGTAAAAATTTATTAATTTCGGAACGGGATATTCGTTTCGGATAAAGGACAGGGGCTTATGGCAACTTATTATAATCAACCGTCGAGAACTTTCAACGAGTATCTGCTCATTCCCGGATACACGGACGAGAATTGCATTCCTGCAAACGTGAGTTTGAAAACGCCTCTCGTCAGATTCAAAAAGGG
>CAVKTQ010000016.1:0-22251 GCA_963659105.1 Firmicutes bacterium CAG:238
TACACAACGGCGGACTTTGCCACATCGACGCGGATATGGTGAAAGAGGCATTGTCGCAAGCGAAGTTTGACGATTGCGACCTCATTGTTCTTGAAAACATCGGCAACCTCGTATGTCCTGCCGAGTTCGACACGGGCGCGCACCTCAATATGATGCTTCTGTCCGTGCCGGAAGGCGACGACAAACCGCTCAAATATCCGCTGATGTTTGAAAAGTGCAACCTCATCGTCGTGACAAAAATCGATACCCTCGAAGCGTTCGATTTTGACAAAACAAAGTTTGAAAACCACATTTCTCGTCTGAATCCGAGCGCAAAAATATTTTATGTCAGCGCAAAAACGGGCGAAGGACTTGAAATGCTTGAAAATAAGTTATACAATATAATAAAGTTTTTCAAAGGAGAAAACAACAATGGCTGAGATGAGCAAGGCTTTCAAGCCGGAATTTATGGGCGATCCCAATCCGAGTGAGAAAATCCTCAAACTGGCAAGAAAAATCACAGACTGCATCGACCACAAAATTGCAGGCGTAACCGTCAACGATCCCGAGTACTGGGGACTTCGTTGCATTATGACCGACGAAATGGCAGATGTCGCGCTTTCAATGAAATTGCGCACGCCGTACACTTTCGAGCAACTTTGGAAACTCAATCCGCAATACAAAAAGGCGGAAGACTTCCAAAAGATTCTCGACGAAATGAGCCACATCGGCATCCTCGAATACGATTACGGCAACCACTACGACAAGAACGGCCCCATCAAGGGCGCAAAGAGGGAACGTCGCTATGTGCTTCCTATGTTTGTTCCCGGCTCTGCCGAGTTTACGAACATGATCAAGCAACAACTTGACGAACATCCCGAACTTGCAATGTTCTTCGAGCGTATGACCTATCTTCCCTTGACTATGGTCACGCCGATGGTTCCTCCGGGAGGCGCAGGCATCGGTATGCACGTTATCCCCGTCGAAAAAGCAATCGAGATGGAAAACGGCACAATGGACATCGAGCATATTTCCTACTGGCTCAAAAAGTACGAGGGACACCTCGGCGTAGGCATCTGCTCTTGCCGTTACGGCAGAGCCAAACTCGGCGAAGGCTGCGGCGACAGTTGTGAAGAATGGTGTATCGGTATCGGCGATATGGCGGACTATTGCCGCGAAACGGGCAAAGGTCGCGACATCACCTACGACGAGGCTATGCAAATCCTTCGCAATGCGGAAAAGAACGGTTTTGTTCACCAAATCACCAACATCGACGGCGAAAACAAAATCTTCGCAATCTGCAACTGCAACGTCAACATCTGCAACGCGCTTCGTACGTCGCAACTTTTCAACACCCCGAATATGTCCAGAAGCGCATACGTCGCTCGCGTAGAGAAAGACAAATGCGTCGCTTGCGGCAAGTGCGTTGAGTATTGCCCCGCAGGCGCGGTCAAACTCGGTCAAAAACTTTGCACAAAGCAAGGCGAAATCAAATATCCCAAGCACGAACTTCCCGACAACCTCAGTTGGGGTCCCGACAAGTGGGATGAGGATTACAGAGACAACAACCGTATCAACTGCTACGAAACCGGTACGTCTCCGTGCAAAGCGGCTTGCCCCGCGCACATCGCGGTTCAAGGTTATATCCGCAAGGCAAAAGAGGGCAAATACAGAGAAGCGCTCGAACTCATCAAGAAGGACAACCCGTTCCCCGCAATCTGCGGTCGCGTCTGCAACAAGCGTTGCGAGGCAGCCTGCACAAGAGGAACGATTGACGAGGCAGTGTCCATCGACGCAATCAAGAAGTTTATCGCAGAGCAAGATTTGCATGCGGAAACGAGATTCGTACCCGAAGTCGTCATTCCGTCCAACGTTGACAAGCAATGGTCTCAAAAGATAGCGATCATCGGCGCAGGTCCTGCAGGACTTTCTTGCGCATACTATCTTGCGACGAAGGGATATAAACCCACCGTGTTCGAAAAGAACGAAAGACTCGGCGGTATGCTTACATACGGTATCCCGTCCTACAAACTCGAAAAAGACGTCATCGAAGCGGAAATCGACGTTTTGCGTGAACTCGGCGTAGAGTTCAAGACAGGCGTCAACGTCGGCAAAGACGTCACCATCGACGAGTTGAGAAAACAAGGCTACAAAGCGTTCTACGTTGCAATCGGCTGCCAAGGCGGCAGACTTCCCGGAGTTCCCGGCGAAGACGCAATCGGAACGGATATGGCTGTTTCCTTCTTGCACGACGCAACCGAAAATCACGACAGAAAACTTGACGGCAAGACCGTTGTCATCGGCGGCGGCAACGTTGCTGTGGACTGCGCTCGCACCGCCGTTCGTTTCGGCAGCGAAGAAGTGGGTATGTACTGCCTCGAATCTAGAGAGACTATGCCTGCAAGCAAGAGCGAAGTCGAAGAAACCCTCCAAGACGGCATCTCCGTCAACAACGGCTGGGGTCCGAAGGAAATCCTCAAGAACGAAGACGGCACCGTCAAGGCGGTCGTGTTCAAGAAGTGCTTGAGAGTCATCGATCCTCAAACCAAGAGATTCAGCCCCGTTTACGACGAGAACGACACAATCACCGTCGAAGCGCAACACGTCATCTTCGCAATCGGACAAGCGGTTGTCTGGGGCGACTTGCTCAAAGGCACCAAGGTTGAATTCCATCACGGCAACTATCCCGTTGCGGATTCGCTCACATATCAAACCGCAGAACCCGACATCTTCGTCGGCGGCGACGTGTACAGCGGACCCAAGTTCGCAATCGACGCAATCGAAGCGGGCAAGAACGCGGCAGTATCTCTCCATCGTTTCGTACAACCCGGCACGAGCATGACCATCGGTCGCAACCGCAGACAATTCATCGAACTCGACAAGAACAACATCGTCATCGACAGTTACGACACCGCCGGCAGACAAGAAGCCAAAGAACTCGAAGGCGACAAACATTCGTTCAGAGATTTGCACGGCACTCTCACCGAGGAGCAAGTCAAGATCGAAGCAGGTCGTTGCCTCGGCTGCGGCGCAAGCGTCGTGGACGAGAACAAGTGCATTGGCTGCGGCGTATGCACCACAAAGTGCGAATTCGACGCAATCCACCTCCACAGAGAACATCCCGAATGCTCCACGATGATTCGCAGCGAAGACAAGTTCAAAGCAATCCTTCCGTACGCGCTCAAACGCGGCGTGAGAATCGTGTTCGGCAAGAAGACCGCAGAAGAAAAGGCTTCCCAAAAGAAGCACAAAGAGGCGGTCAAAGCGGCAAAGGCTGCAAAAAAAGCCAACAAATAAGAGGTTGATATGCACGAATTGGGCGTAGTTTTTCACATAGCCGATATGGTTCGCGACGTTGCCGTCGAAAACAAGGCAACCAAAATTCAAAAAGTCGTTATGCAAATCGGCGAAGTGTCTACAATCGTCAACGATCAACTCATCGATTGTTGGAACTGGAATGCAAACCGCACGGATTTACTGCGCGGTTGCACTCTTGAAATCGAGCCTATCAAAGCCGTCACCTACTGCGAGGACTGCAAAAAAGAGTACCCCACCGTCGAGTATGGCAAGACCTGCCCCTATTGCGGCAGCGAACATACTTATTTGGTTAGAGGGAACGAAGTCTTAGTCAAAGAAATCGCCGTTGAATAAACGGTCGCACTATTTGGCGAACAACTGTGTCAAAACCCTTTTGTTCATCCGTCACGTACGATTTGGTACGCTGGGCGGATTCGCAAAAGGGTTTTTCCTTGTTCTTCATCCAAATATTGCGACCGTTTTGGTTCAATAATATATAGTTTATCTTAGGCTATTATTTCTTGTTCTTCATCTATTTGAGCCCTTATTCAAAAAACTATACTTTGATTTATCCAAATATTGCGACCGTTTTGTTTCGATAATGCTTATTTCTTGTTCTTCATCTGTTTGAGCCCTTATTCAAGAACGAAAGTTTTTTGTTAATCTCAATTTGGATAATAATTCGCCGCATAAAAAAGCGTGCCGTCGGCACGCTCATTCGTTCATAATTAGGAAATAATCGGTCAGACGTTCGGGGGTGTCGGCAAAGGACGTTTCGTCCCAGTATTCCACAAGCAAAACGAAGTTTTCGATTATCGAATTTACTTTCAAGGATTTGGGCAAGTTTTTGCCCGTCACGAAATTGTTTTCGACGCAAGCGGTTGCAAACTCGGCAAGCTCGCCCCTCAGATAGTTGAGGAATATGTCCTTGCTTTGCGACAGCAAAATGGCGTGGACAAGCGTTTTTTCGTCGTGCAGGTGATAGAAGATGTGCGTTATGAAGTGCTTGTAATCAAAAATCGAGGATTTTGAAAAATCGTGGCTCTTTTCCTCTGCAAGCGAGTGTGAAAAGACGTGTCCGAATATGGTCGAACATATGGATTTAAGCAATTCTTCTTTCGTTTTGTAATGCGCGTAAAACGTGCTTCTTGCAACTCCGCTTTTGTCCAACACGTCTTGGATTCTCACGTCCGCATACGCTTTTTCAAGCAAAACTTCGGCAAAAGCGTCGTAGATTTTTTCGGTTGTTGCGTTTATTTTTTTGTGCATAATCCGCCTCGCATATGTTTCTTTTCTCGATTATATCAAACATCGTGTTCGTTCGTCAATACAAAATGTTCTGAAAATGAGAAAAAACAAAACAAAATGTTTCAATTTGTTTGATTTTTGCAAATTTAACCGTACAAAATTGTTTGATATAACTTGATTGCGGTTGCGTACAATGGTATAATTTATCCTATGAACAAGGGCATAATTCAAGTTGAAAATCTCAACGTACACGCAAGGTTTTTGCACTCGACGGAAACTATCGTCGAGGGGATTTCGTTTTGTCTTGACTGCGGCGAAAAACTTGCGATAGTGGGCGAGTCGGGAAGCGGCAAATCTATGATTGTCAACGCGCTCACGTCCTCGCTTGCGGACAACTGTTTTGCGAGCGGCAAGGTTGAGTACGACGACGTGAATTTGCTTGAAAACCGCAGGCTTGCAAAAAAACTCATGGGCGACAAAATCGTCCTCATTCCGCAGGGCGGCGCAGAGGCGCTGAATCCCTCTCTCAAAATCAAAACTCAAATTTTCGAGGCGTTGAAAAGAAATAACGCAAAACTTACGAGAGAGCAAAAGCGCGAAGCGGCGATACGCAATCTTAAAAAGTCGGGATTAAAAAACGGAGAAGAAATTCTTGAAAAATACCCGTTTGAAATAAGCGGCGGCGAAGCGCAAAGGGTGGTGCTTGCAATCACGCTTTGCTCGCACGCAAACCTTATCGTTGCCGACGAAGCGACAAGGGGAATCGACGGCGAAACCAAGGAAGCGTTTTGGGATTGCATACGAAACGACTTTTCCTCTTGTGCGATGGTGTTTGTCACGCACGATATTGCGGACGCAAAAAGGTGCGATTACGCACTCGTGCTGAAAGAGGGAAAAGTTGCGGAATACGGAAAAACCCTCGACGTATTTTCAAATCCGCAAAGCGAGTACACAAAGACGCTCGTTTCGGTGAGCGAGGTGCAGAATGCTTGAAACAATCGACTTGTCAAAATCCTTCGCTGTGGGCGACAAAAAATCAAAATCGAGCGTTTATCCTCTCAAAAGCGTATCTTTAACCATAGATAACGGCAAAAAGATAGGTTTGGTGGGCGAAAGCGGCGAGGGCAAAAGCACGCTTGCAAACATATTGTGCGGCATAGAAAAACCCGACGGCGGAAGCGTTTTGCTTGACGGCAAAAGCCTTTTTTTTGGCAAGAACAAGTATGACAAAAAGGCGGGCGTCAAAGTTCAACTCATACCGCAAAAACCCCTTCTCGCACTCGACCCTACGCAGCGCATAGGCAGCGCAATAAAGGAAACGCTTGTGTTTTCAAAGACGGCAAAAAGGGGTAAAGACGCGCAAGAAAAGGCGTTGTGGCTTTTCGACGTCGTAGGGCTCGAACGCACGCTTTTTTCAAGGCTTCCCGTGCATTTGAGCGGCGGACAGGCGCAACGCGCGGTCATAGCGCGCGCTCTTGCAACCAATCCTCAAATTCTCGTTTGCGACGAGTCTACGTCAATGCTCGACGCGGCAACGCAAAAGAACATAATTGAACTGCTCGACGCTCTTGTGAAAGAAAGAGACGTTTCGTTGCTGTTCGTCTCGCACGACGTTGCGCTCGTGAAAAACTTTTGTGACGAAACCTATCTTCTCGAAGACGGCAGACTGAGCCTTTTGGAGAATCGAGCCGCAAGAGAACAACAAATTTAGCAAAAAATAAATGTGTAAAGGACGTCCTTAAACGGAGGATAAACGGAATATGACTACGGAATCAACACGTAAAAATCAAACGATATATCTGCTACTCGCATTGCTAATCGTCGCCTTGTGCACCGTGACGTTTGTCGCGTGCAACAATAAGGACGACGGAAAACGAAGCGTGCTTGTCGTCGGCACTACGATGAGCGTTGATTCGCTCAACCGTCTCGATTCAAACGGCGGTGCACCCGGCTACAACTTCGACAAAATCGCTTCGAGCGTATCGCAGATTGCGGCGGTGAGCAAAATCGACGGCGAATACGTCGGCGTGGACTGCGATTATACGCTGAGCGAGGACGGAAAGTCGCTCACGCTCACGCAAAAGGACGGATACAAATGGCACGACGACGAAATCGTCACCATTGACGATGTGGAGTTTTCGCTTTCGTCTTTGAAAGAGGGCGAGGACTACAAGACCGTGCAAAAATCTGAAAATTCGCTCGTCTACGAGTTGTGTACGCCGTCCGATACGTTTTTGACAAAAGTTTCCGCACTCACGATTGCGCCAAAGCACTTGCTTGAGGGAAAAACCAAAGACAGTGTGACCGACGAGCAATCCGTCGTAGGGGCAGGACCTTTCAAATTTTCGTCCGTAGACAAAGCGGCGGGAACGATTACGTTTGAAAAATTTGCCGACTATCCCAAAGCCGACGCCGTCAAATTCGACAAGGTGATTTTCAAGCAATACGGTTCGCAAGAAGTGCTTACGCTCGCTCTCAAAAACGGCGAAATCGATTTGATTTTCGACTACGCAAAAGGGCTTACGAGCGATCAAATATCCGCGCTTTCCTCTCAAAGCGGCGTGAAACTTATCTCGCAAGCGACGAAGCAAGTGCCGAAAACATTGTTTTTTAACAACCAAAAAATGACAAATGCAAACGTAAAGCGAGCAATCGCACTGTCGATAGATTATGACAAAATCCGTTCGACGTTTGCGTCGGCAGGCGCCGCGCCGTCGAGAGAGGGCTTTGTGGGCGAGGGTATATTCGGATATAAAGAAACGCCCGTGTGGACTCGCAATCTCGAAAAAGCAAAGGAACTTCTAAAGGGCGAGGGATATTCGCAATCAAACAAATTGCGCTTCGAATTGCTCGTGCACGCAGGCACGGACGATACGCAATATGCGTCTCTTCTCAAAACTCAAATCGAGGAAAGCGGACTTGTCACCGTCGTGCTTGTGGAAAAGGGAAGCGACTGGCAAGAGTACTATCAAGCGGGCAACCATATGGCGAGCCTTGCCAAAATCACAGCAAAAGGCTACGACTTCGAGGCAGGTTATGGCACGAGATACACGCTTGCGACAAACACGAGTATGCTCGATATGAAAAACCCTGTCGCGCACGGACAACTGCTTGTCGAGGACGAGCAAGGACTCACCGAATACGGCAAAATTCTGTATGCGATGAGCGGCGCGGCAACGTCCGAACAACTTGCGACGGCGGTCGGAGAGTATCAAGACTACGTTGTGAAAAACGTGATTTGCGTTGCTTTGTTCTATGACGGAACGACGTACGGCGCGAGCGCAAAACTCGACGGATTCAAACTCGATTCGGTTGCCGGAATCCTCAATCCCTCGACTTTCGAAACGCTCGAAAAGCATTGAAAAAACGGAACGCCGAACAGGGAAGATGTTGCAGACAATAGCATAAAAGGCTGTTTATAGTGGCAAATATGCGCTATAAACCGCAAGTTGTGACAAAAGATAACTATGGCAAAGAGAATAACCAAAACATTGATATTTTCAATCGTTGCGCTTGCGGCGCTTCTTGTCGTCAATTTCTTTTTGCCTCGACTTATGCCCGGCGATCCGCTTGCCAACCTCGTCGGCGCGGACGAAACCACTTTGTCGCAACAAGAGTACGACGAGTTGTATCACGCTGCGGGGCTCGATTTGCCGCTTGGAAAACAGTTTGCAAATTACCTTTCGGGACTTGTGAAAGGCGACCTCGGATATTCCTATCATAGAGGCGGCGACGTGGGCGCGATTATACTTCAAAAGATACCTCGCACATTGCAAATAACCTTGCCGGCGTGGATTTTGTCCGCGCTTTTGGCGTTTTGGCTCGGACTTGTCGCAGGCAGCAAAAAATCGAGTTTGCTCGATACGGGCTTGAGCGGCGGTATGATGATTTTAGATTCCGTGCCGACCTTCCTTTTTGCAATCGTGCTTCTTATTTTGTTTTCGTTCGAGTGGAAGATTTTGCCGTCCGGCGGACTTAATTCGCCGTTTGCGCAAAACCCGTTCGCCGACAGACTTTTGCATTTGGTTTTGCCCGTCGCTACTCTCACGTTTGTGTCCGCGCCGAAGAAGTATTTGCTTGTCCGCAATCAATCGGCAAGCGTTCGGGACGCTCAATATATGACCTATGCGCGCGCAAAGGGATTGAGCGAGGCGCGGCTTAACACCGCGCACGTTTTCCCCAACATAAGCGGCGCGTTCATATCCATGCTCGGCACGAGTTTCGGGCATATGATTGCAGGCTCGATCGTCATCGAAAAGGTGTTTTCGATAGACGGCGTGGGTATGCTCGTAAATCGCGCGATATTCGATAAGGATTTCCCGATGTTGCAAGGCGCGCTTTTGGTGATTGCGATAAGCGTGATAGTTTCAAATTTCATAGCCGACGTGATTTGCGCATTGTGCGATCCTCGACAAAGGAGGGCGGCGCAATGAACAAGGAAGCGTACTCTGCAAAAAAAGCGCTGTCGATTGTCGTGCTAAGTTTGGGCATAGCGATACTTTTGACGTTTGCGATATTTGCGATCTTCGGACAGAAAATCGCACCGTATTCCGCGGATGAGAGTTTCGAGAAGTTTCTGCCTTGCTCGAAGCAACACATTCTCGGCACAAACAATCTCGGCTACGACGTCTTTTCTCAACTTATCGTTGCAACTCGCTCGACTTTGGTCGTGGGCGTGGCGAGCGCGCTCGCGTGCCTCACGATAGGCGTTGCGGTCGGCTTGCTGGCAGGGCATTTGAGCGGCGTGTTTTCGGAAGCGATAAACGGACTTATCAACTTCTTTTTGCTCATTCCGATGCTGCCGGCGGCAATCGTCATAGCGGCGTATACGAGTGGCGGAAAGACGAGCATAATTCTCACAATAGCGTTGCTCTGTTGGTGTTCGACGGCAAGGGCGGTGAGGGCAAAGACCATGGCGGTCAAAAACTCGGACTACGTCCGCGCGCTCAGGTCGTTGGGATACGGCGAGGCGAGAATCCTCGTGCGACACACTCTGCCCAACGTCGCCGACGTCGCGCTTGCAAAGTTTCTGCCGTCGGTTGCAAGTTGCATTATGATAGAGGCGACGCTCAGTTTCCTCGGCATGGGAAGCGTCACCGACGTGACGTGGGGCGTGATGATTCAAAACGCATTCACATACGGCGGAATAACTATGGGCGCATACAACTGGCTTCTTGCGCCCGGCGTGTGTATCGCGCTTTTGCAACTTGCCATATACGCGATAAGTCAATACGTCGAGTTCAGACGTAAAATCGTGCAAGAAAGCACGATAAAATATAGATAACGAACGGATAAAGTGCCGATTTAGGCACGAGGTGACAATGTGTGTCTTGGCGACCCAAACTGCAACTGCAATAAAATAAGCGACGTCAGAGCCTTGCGCGACGACGAAATTTTGCGCGGAAAAGCGCACAAACGCGTCGTGCCCGACGACGAGCAAACCGCGCTTGCGAGATTGAAGAACAAGGATAATCCTTGCTATGAAACGTATATGGAACTCGGAAGCGCACTCGCTTTTCAAATGCGCTATCACGAGGCTTTGGAATGTTTTGAAAAGGCAAAAACAATTCGTCCCGACAATTACGAAGCAAGAAGAAAATGCGCCGGCAGATATCTTTCCACCCTTCGCCTCGACGACGCAAAGGCGGAATTCGGGTGGTGCGTAACGCACGCAAACGACGCGCTCGACCCAAAATATATGCTCGGTTGCTGCAAGTATTACGAAGGGGATTTCGAGGGCGCGAAACAACTTTTCGACGAGTGCATAACCCTTGCAAAAGACAACGGCGATATGTACGTCGCTTCGCTGTTTTGGGCGGTTGCGTGCAACGTCAGGACGGGAAGGGACGTAAGCGAGGTTATGCAAAAATTCGACAGGAATATGGAGATAGGACACCATACCGGATATATGCAATCGCTCAAACTTTTCGACGGCGATTCGCTTTTTGAGTGCGATACGATTGCCGACGAGGACGAACTTCAAAAGTGCATATTCAACTACGGCGCGCACCTATATTATCTTGCGAAGGGCAACGCGTTTTTGGCGGACGTGTTCCTTGCAAATACGCTCAAACTCGACACCTATTTTTCTGCGTTCGCTTATCTCGGAGCATACACAGAGTTTGCGGCGCAAAACGGCATTTGAGTATTGACAAACCTAAATTGCAGCGTTATAAATAAACCGTAATAAATGCGACGCCACCGTGCGTTTGTGAGGTGTTTATGAGAAAAAATTTCGGAGCAAAAACGTGGCTTTATCCTATGCCCGTGCTTATCATCGCAAGTTATGACAAAGACGGAACGGTGGACGCTATGAATGCTGCTTGGGGCGGCATCGGCGACTACGAGCAAATCTCGATGTGCCTGTCGGCAGGACACAAAACGGTGAAAAATATCCTTGAAAGGAAGGCGTTTACCGTGTCGGCGGCATCGGCAAAATATGTCAAGGAGTGCGATTATCTCGGACTTGTGTCGGCAAACAACACGCCCGACAAATTTGCAAAAACGGGATTCACGGTTACGCACAGCAAAAACGTGGACGCGCCTATCATCAACGAGTTGCCGTTTGCAATCGAGTGCGAACTCATCGACTACGACGCAAGCACCGGCACGATGCGAGGACGTATCGTCAACGTGTCGGCTGACGAGAGCGTTCTTACAAACGGTACAATCGACGTCCAAAAACTTGCGCCCATCACTTTTGACAGCGTAAACAACGAATACGTTGTCCTTGGACAGAGCGTTGGCAAAGCGTTCAAAGACGGATTGCAACTCAAATAACCCCCAAAATTTCACACAAAAAAACAACGACGGCAAGTGCCAAAGCGCATTCGCCGTTTTCAAAAATACAAGACGTTCAAAATGAACTTGCGGCAAAATATTTTTTATAAAATCATTTGACAAACATCTATGTAAATGCTATTATCGTATAGCATTCACGTGGGGATATAGCTCAGTTGGTAGAGCGCCTGATTTGCATTCAGGAGGTCCTCGGTTCGAATCCGTGTATCTCCACCACAGGTGAAAATACCCGCATTTCCGTTGCGGGCGCAACGCATCACTTCGTGATGCAACCGAGGACAAGTCCTCGCTGACGCTCGCTTCGTATGCAAGCATACCGCTCGCTATTAAACGAATCCGTGTATCTCCACCACATATATTGGATTGTAGCTCAGTAGGTTAGAGCACCACCCTGATAAGGTGGGGGTCGGTGGTTCGAGTCCACTCAATCCAACCAAAAGCACTCTATACGAGTGCTTTTATTTTGCTTTCGTGTCCTCGGACGGCAAAGCCGTCCGCACCTATGGCGCACAAGTTTCCAAATACTATCAGTAAAAAAGGCACTCGTTTGAGAGTACCTTCTGTGCTTTGTAATATATCCAAGCGGTCAATATTGATATTTCTTTTTGTTGGTGATGAGGAAAATCGTGTCCATCACAAATGCGAGCCCTTCCGCAACTATGATTGCCGCCCATATGCCGTTCAGACCGAATGCCATCGGCAAAAGCAGCACTGCGCCGATTTGGAATATCAATGTACGCGCAAACGATACTACCGCCGAAATCAGACCGTTGTTGAGAGCGGTGAAGAAAGACGAAGTGAATATGTTGAAGCCCATAAATATAAACGAGATGGAATATATGCGCATTGCCGTTGCCGACATATCGAGCAGCGCCTTGTCGTAACTGACGAAAATGCTTGCAAGCACTCGCGCAAGAGATGCGGACAGCACCGTCATAACGATGCCGCTGACGATGTTCATAATTATGCTTTTTTTCAGCACGTTTTTGAGTTCGTCGTGGTTTTGCGCGCCGTAGTCGAAACTTACGATAGGCGCGACGCCGATTGCGTAACCCATAAACACTGCGGCGAAAATGAAACTTGCGTACATAATGATTCCGTATGCCGACACGCCGTCCTCGCCTGCGAATTTCAAGAGTTGCATATTATACACCATGCTGACAACCGACGCAGCGACGTTGCTCAAAAGTTCGCTCGAACCGTTGGTGACGGTTTTGAAAAGCATTTGCGGCGCAAAGGTCGCTTTGCCCAGCCTCAAAAGGCTCTTGTTGGGAAGCGCAAAATAGACGATCGGGATGATTGCGCCCACAAATTGTCCGATGATGGTTGCATACGCCGCGCCTGCAAGCCCGAGTTTTGCCCCCACGATAAACGCCGCGTCGAGGATGATGTTCGTCACGCCTGCGATTGCGGTTACGGCAAACCCGAGACCCGATTTTTCAGCGACGATGAAGAAGGTTTGAAACAGATTTTGCACCATAAACAGCATTTCCGCGCCGATGAGGATTTGACCGTATATGACGCAATAGGGCAGCATTTCGTCGGTTGCGCCGAGAAGTTTTGCGATGGGTTCGACAAAAAATATCACGCACAGCGACACGACGCCGCCGAGAATTATCGTGGAATAAACAACGCCCGAAAAGATTTTGTTCGCCTTTTCCTTGTCGCCCTCGCCGAGCGTTTTTGCCACGAGTGCCGAGCCGCCTGCGCCCATCATAAAACCGAGCGAACCCAAAATCATTGTCACGGGAAATATGAGGTTCAGTGCCGCAAATGCGGTTTTGTTCACGAAATTCGACACGAAAACGCCGTCTACAATGCTGTAAACGGAAGTGAAAACCATCATCAAAACGGGCGCAAAAACCGCTTTGATAATCTTTTTGTATGTAAAATGTTCATCAAGATGTACTGCCATATCGTTTGCTCTTATGCCTCTTTTATGTTGTTTTTCTTATTTATATCGTTGTCATTCTTCCTTTAAGAAAGCCGCCACTTTTTCGGCGAGCAATTTGTTGAAGCGTGCCGTAAGGCGCACGAGTTGTTCTTTTTCGTCTTCGTCGAGTTCTGTCCAAACCGCCTCTTCGATATTGTCCATTGCAAGAACCTTGTCTTTTACGAGTTCTTCGCCCTTTGCTGTGAGAGCGAGCGTTTTAAGTTTGTTGTTTCCGTATGTTTCGACAAGCACCATAACGCCTTGCTTTTCGAATTTTTTGACGGCGGAATTTATGGTCTGTTTTGGCATGCACAGTTTTTTTGATATTGCGGTTTGAGTGTTTATGCCGTTAGATACACAGTAAAGCGTCATCAATTCGCTTGTTGACAGACCCGATTTTTCAATCACCGAGTTGTACAATCCGTCCGATTCCCAATACTGCGCGCGGTATTCTTTTATCGAAGCCATAGCCGTTTTTCTCCAAAATAGTCCGTTTTCGTACTATAATATAATGGATATAAAAAAATATGTCAACGAATCCTCGCAATTTGCGTAACGATGTTATAATATTTTAAGTAGATTTAAGGTTTGTATCCTATCATATGTGCAAAAGGAAGGTGTGATATGAGAATACTTCTTGCAGAGGACGAAAGAGCGTTGAGCAGGGCGCTTGTTGCCATACTCAAACACAACAACTATTCCGTTGACGCCGTTTACGACGGCGAAGAAGCCCTCGACTATTTGGAGAGCGAGGTTTACGACGCGCTCGTTCTCGACGTTATGATGCCGAAACTCGACGGATTCGAAGTGCTGAAAAGATTGCGAGAGAGCGGCAACGCCATTCCCGTGCTTATGCTCACTGCAAAAAGCGACATCGACGACAAGGTGACGGGGCTCGATCTCGGCGCGGACGATTACCTTACAAAACCGTTTGTCACAAAAGAGTTGCTTGCGAGGATTCGCGCAATCACGAGGCGGCAGGACGAGTTCAAGGACAACACGCTGTCTTTTTGCGACATTCGTCTCGACAGGACGTCGTTTGAACTGATTGGCAGCAAAGGCAAAGTGCTTCTCACCTCGAAGGAATTTCAGATTATGGAAGCGTTTATGCAGTCGCCGGGCAAGGTCATATCCGCCGAACGCTTTATGGAAAAGGTGTGGGGGTTTGACAGCGACGCCGAGATAAACGTCGTGTGGACATACATCTCGTACCTTCGCAAAAAACTCAAACAAATCGGTTCGCAGGCAAATATAAAAGCGGTCAGAAACGTGGGGTATGTGTTGGAGGATAAAAATGATTAAAAAACTGAGGATCAAATTTGTTGCGGTCGCAATGATTGCGACAATGGTCGTGCTTGTTGCCATAATCGGCGGTATAAACGTAAACAACTGGGTTAGAATCACCAAAAATGCCGAGCAGACCCTCGCTATGCTCGTGGAAAACGGCGGCGAATTTCCAAACAAACCGCCAAAAAAAGAAACGCCCGACGAGCAACAGGGAAGTTTTGACGCACAACAGGAAGTCGCACCGGACGATAAACAGGGAACTCCCGACGGTATGTCGCCCGAAGCGCCGTATGAAACGAGATATTTCACCGTCACTCTCGACGGAAACGGCGGCGTGATCGCAACCGACACCGACAATATCGCGGCAATCGACCAAGCCAAAGCGCAGGAGTACGCTACGTCTTTGTTCGACGCAGGCAAAAACAAGGGCAAAAAGGACAATTACAGATATGTCGCAACAACTCTCGACGACGGCGCGACGATGTACGTTTTTCTCGATTGCACAAGGGATTTCAACAACTTCTATGACTTTTTGAAAGCAAGTTGTCTCATCAGCCTTGCAGGCTACGTCCTCGTGTTCGTGCTTGTGGTGTTGCTTTCGGGCGCGGTTACGAAACCCGTTGCCGAAACGTATAAAAAGCAAAAGCAATTTATCACCGACGCAAATCACGAACTCAAAACGCCGCTCACAGTCATAGGCGCGGATTGCGACCTTATGGAATACACCTACGGCGAAAGCGAGTGGACAAAAGGCATAAAGGAGCAGGTTGCAAAACTCACCGAACTCACAAACAAACTCGTGTTCCTTTCGAGAACGGATGAGGAAGGCAGGGTTGCGATGAGCGAATTTTCGTTGAGCGAAGTGGCGCAAGACGCGGTTGCGCCGTATGTTTCGGTGTGCGAAAGCAAGAGCAAGAAATTCGATTTCGACATTGCCGACGGCGTATCCTGCGTCGGCGACGTGAAGAGGACAAAGGAATTGCTCGAATTGCTTTTGGACAATGCGGTGAAGTATTCCGACGACGAGGGCAACATACGTTTTTCGCTTACGCACTCGGGCAAGGGCGGCAAAATCATTGTGTCCAACACGACAAACGGCGTGCCGCAAGGCAATCTCGACATACTTTTCGAGAGATTTTACAGGCTGGATTCGTCAAGAAACAGCGATACGGGCGGACACGGCATAGGATTGTCCGTTGCAAAAGCGATAGTTCAGCAGCAGAAGGGCAAAATCACGGCAAATTCGCCAGACGGCAAAAAAATCGTGTTTACCGTACTGTTGTAAATGCAAAAAGCCATTCTGTAAAAACGTGCGAAATATATTGATAGAATGCCGAATTTTCGGCGAAGCATTGTAAAACATATATAGTGATAAAATAAATGCATATATACTATATATATATATCGGAATGAAAGAGGAGAGGCGGCAAACAAGCCGCCTTTTCGTATGCGCAATCGCAAAAAAAGCGAGAGCGGCGCAACGGGAAAGGAATAATTGCGCCAAAAAACAAAAATAAAAAATTTTCAAAAAATTACGAAAATCTTTTGAAATTTTTGTTTCGTTTTAGGTTGGCTTGCGACAATATGCACATCAAAGGAACTTAAAAGGTTCGCAAGGAGTGATAAATATGAAGTTTAAGAAAGTATTGATCATCATAGTTGCATTGATTACGGCAATGTGCTTGTGCATAGGACTTGCGGCGTGCGACGAAACGCCGTCAACGGATTCAACGGATACAAGCACCGATACAAGCACCGATACGGGTACGACTCCTCCCGACGGACAACCCGGCGGCGGTCCCGGCGGACAACCCGGCGGCGGACAAGGCGGTCCCGGCGATCAAGGCGGATTTGTCAATCCCGGCGACAATCTCGGCGGCGGTGGCGTAGGCACTATCCCGTCGCAAGTGGATTCGCCCACCAAAGACGGCGTAACCGTATCCGACCTTACCGAACTTTCGCAAAACGTTTCCTCCGAAGGCGCAACGGTCATCGAGGGAAGCGAAGATACGCTCACTATCACGGAAGCAGGCAATTACGTTCTCAAAGGCGAGTTCAAAAACGGCGTGGTCGTGAACGTGGCAAACGGCGAAACGACGCACTTGTTCCTTGACGGCGCAGTCATTTCAAATCAAAACGGAATCGCGCTTTCAAACGTAAACAAGAAGTCCGACCTTATCGTTACGCTCGTGGCAGGCAGCGAAAACACGGTATCTAACGCAGGCAACGACGCAAACGCAATCCACGTCAAAGGCAATCTTTATATCAACGGCACGGGCAGTTTGAGCGTGACAAGCGAGAGCAAAAACGCAATCAAGGTTTCAAAATCCCTCGTTATCGTTGACGCGCAAATCACCGTCGAAAGTCAAAATCACGGCATAGCGGCAAGAAGCGTCGAGGCGCAAAACGCAATAATCACCGTAAACGGCGCGGTCAAGGACGGCGTAAACGCCGAGTGCGACGACGATACGACAGAGTTCCCCGAAGGATATTCTGAAGGCTACGTCATCTTCAAGAACGTAAACTATACGGCGAACGTTCAAGGCGACGGAATCCAAGCGGACACGCTCGCGTACATTGACGGCGGCAGCGTGAATATCTCCACAAACGGCACGTTCGTTTCCTATTCGTCGGAAAATATGGAGGAATACGACCTCGTGGCAGACGATTTCAGATACGTCAAGAGCGGCAGTTCGTACAAGAAAATCGCAAGCGATTCCAACTACGCAACAAGCAAACTGTACGCACTCTCGCAAAGTTGCAAGGGCATAAAGGTCGGCGAAATCAAGTATGAGGATAGCGACGGAAACGAAGTTGCCGTGACCGACGGCGATTATCTCATCGTCATAATGGGCGACGCGCAAGTCAACATCGATTCCACCGACGACGCAATCCACGCCAACAGCGGCAACATCCTCGTCGAAAGCGGAGATTTGACCCTCAACACCTATGACGACGGCATCACTGCAGACCTTCTTGTCGAAATCACGGGCGGCAACATCGACGTAGAAAGTTGCTACGAGGGCATCGAGGGCGCATACGTCAGAATCGGCGGCGGCACAATCTCCGTCACGGCAAGCGACGACGCAATCAACGCGGCGAGCGACGACGAGAGTATAAAAGAATATATCGTCATTGACGGCGGCACTATCACCGCCTATGCAAGCGGCGACGGACTCGACTCAAACGGAAGCATACTCATAACCGGCGGCACTGTCACCGTGTACGGTCCGACAAGCAACGGCGACGGCGCGCTCGACGCGGAAACGGGCATAATCGTTCAAGGCGGCACGCTCGTTGCGCTCGGCTCGCTGGGAATGGTGGAAACACCCTCGACCAACTCAACGCAATACGTCCTCTCGTATGCTCAAAATTCGGCAATCCAAGCGGGTGAAACGCTGTACGTGAAGGATTCGAGCGGCAACGTGATATTGACGATTGAGGCGCAAAAGAGTTGTCAATCCGTCATCGTCAGCACCCCCGATTTCCAAAACGGCGCAACTTACACGATTTCAAACGAATCGGGCGATTTGGCAACGTTCACAATCTCGTCTATTATCACGAGCGTAGGCAGTTCGCAAGCGGGCGGAATGCAACCGCCGAGCGGCGGACAGGGCGGCCAACCGAACGGCGGACAAGCCCCGCCTTCGAGACCGTAACGAACGGCATAAAAACGACGTAAAACTCATAATTTCCCCTAATAAAAAATCCATCTGCAATGCGGATGGATTTTTTTATTTTGCCTCGTCGTCGGGGATAATTTCAAACAATTTATCGGGCGTACATTTGAAAATATTGCACAGCGTGCCGATGATTTCGTACTGAATGGATTTGGTTTCGTTATTGACCATTTTGTTGAAATTTTGATAACTCATACCGAGTTGAATATACAGCCAATACTTGGTTTTACCGTTTTCTTTGAGCAGTTCGAGCACGCGCAATTTGACCATATATATCACCTCTACGTTATATAATGCAACAATGATATACAAAAAATTCGTTGACGGTATAGACTATTGCATTATATAATGTAAACATTAGATAAAAAATTCATAAAAGGGGTAGGTATTTATGAAAAAGACAAAGATTTATCTTATCGTAACAATCCTTGTGTTTTTGCTCTCTATGGTGCTCGTAGCCTGCGGCGAGAAGCCGTCGCAAGATACGCCGACCGAGCAAGAAAAGAAATACACCGTGACGTTCGTCGTGGACGGTGAGGACTATTTCACACTTGAAACGAGTGGCAAAAGCGCAATCGAACTTCCGTCGAATCCGACCAAAGACGGCTATGAGTTTGTCGGTTGGTATTTTGACGTGAACGTATGGCTCAATCCGTGCAACTCGACGTCGTTTGCAAACGAAAATCTCACTGCAAACGTCACGGTGTACGCTCGTTGGGAACCGATAAAGGAAACGTATCCCGTAACCTTTGTCGGCGGAACGGGTGCGACGGGCGACGCGCCGACGATGGAAGCCAAAGCGGAAGGCGACAAATTCGATTTGCCGCAAAACACGTTCGTCAAAGAAGATTACGACTTTGACGGTTGGTTTGACGGACAAACCAAGTATGCGGCGGGCGACGAATACGTTATGCCGTCTTATGCCGTAACTTTTACGGCGCAATGGGTTTTGACCCCGAAATATAAGGTGACTTTCGTCGGCGGCGAGGGTGCAGTCGGCACAGATCCCGAAATAGAGGACAAAAAAGCGGGCGAAGTCATCACGTTGCCCGAAAATCCGTACACGAAAGAGGACTACATTTTCGCAGGTTGGTCGGACGGTGAAAAGACCTATCTTGCAGCCTCGACGTACACGATTCCTAAAAAGGACGTCGAGTTTGTCGCAGTGTGGGAATACAACAAATACGTCGTGTCGTTCGACAGCAGAGGCGGAAGCGACGTCGAAGCGGCAAAAGTCGATAAAAACAGCAAACTAACCGCGCCGAAACAACCCAAGCGCAACGGATATTTGTTCTCGGGTTGGTACAAGAACGAGGACTGCACGACGCTTTGGGATTTTGACGTGGACAAAGTGAACGGCAACATAACGCTGTATGCAAAATGGGTGGTAGACGCCGTCGGCATATCTTCCGTCGAGGGCGCAACCATTGACGGAAACAACATACTTATGGTCATCGAAAAGGACGTCGAGTTCGTTGAACTTGCGGAAAAGGTAATTCTTGCCAACACGAATGCGTACTGGAATCTCTATTACGACCGTCTCGGACAAACAAAAATCCCCACGAAGATTGCCGCAAACCAAACGGACGGCTCTCTTGACCCTGCCGAAAACGTGTTTTACATTCTTGTCACGTCCGAAAACGGCTTGCAAGAAAAACTTTATACGCTGACCATTTATCGCAGATTCACCGTAAACGTCAAATATTACGACAAAGACGACAATCTTATCGTGGACAAGGACGACGCAACACTCACTTCCTACAAAATGGACACTTTCAACACGATAAATGTTGCGTACGACAAATACAGCGCAATCGGCTATTCTTTCGACGGTTGGGATATTATCGTTGACGGCGAAAGAGTCCCGTTCGTATTCGGCGAAAACGGAACGAACGTCTTGGACAATGTCAACCTCTATGCGCGCGTAACGCCGCTTCAATACGTTGCCACGTTTACGCTCGGCGACGGCGAAACTCTCGACGTCACCTCACAAACGATGACCTATGACGCCCAATACACGCTTCCCGTGCCGCAAAAAACGGGTTATACGTTCAAGGGCTGGTATTATGAAAAATCTTATGATTATATCTATTTGTCCGACGGCAACGGCGCGTCCTCGTCTGTTTGGACGGTTGCGCAAGACGTCGAACTCAAAGCAGCTTGGTCCGTCAACTATTACACCGTCAGCATAGAGAAAAACATCGACGATGCAGGCAGGGTTTATGGTGGCGGTCAGTGGGCATATGACCGTGATTGCACGATTTCTGTCCAAACAAACTTGGGGTATACGTTTGTCGGTTGGTATGACGGCGAAACGCTGTTGACAACCGAAAATGCGTATACGTTTAAGATGTCAACAAACGACAGATCGTTTGCGGCAAAATGGGAAATGAATGAGGAGATGCAACCGTTTGAGTTTACGTCTTCGCCAACTTCTTGCACGATAACGAAACTTAAAAATAAGTCCGCAACGGAAGTTACCATTCCCGACTATGTTACGAGTATCGGAAAGTCGGCATTCAGTAATTGCGGTGGATTGACGAGCATCACACTTCCTGACAGCGTAAAAAATATAGACGCTTATGCTTTTGCAAATTGCACAGGTTTTACTGACTTTGAAGTACCGAATAGTGTAAGAAATATCGGTTTCGCGACTTTTTCGGGATGTAGCAACCTTGTAAGTATAAAAATACCGTTTGTTGGACCATTCGCCGGCATAACAAGTCAAACGACGTGGCACTATGCGTTTGGATGTATATTTGGGGAAACTGAGTATGATGGTAGTGTTGCCGTTAAGCAACGTTATGTAACTACTAGCACTGGAACGAAAACTTATTATATTCCTCAAACTTTGAAATCGGTTGAAGTTACCGATAGCAATTATATTTTTGGACTTGATGGTTGTAAAAATTTGACGAATATAACGATTCCCAACAGCGTGACGAGCATTGGCCACTACGCCTTCGAGGGTTGCACCGGTTTGACAAGTATCACGATTCCCGACAGTGTGACGAGTATTGACAGTTCTGCTTTCTATGGTTGCACCGGTTTGACAAGTATCACAATTCCCGACAGTGTAACAAGCATAGGCAGTGATGCTTTTTGGAACTGTATTGGTTTGATGAGTATTAAAATCGGCAATGGTGTGACGAGTATCGGCGAATATGCTTTCCGAGAATGCAGAGGTTTGACAAGTATTACGATTCCCGATAGTGTGACGAGCATCGGCGCGTGTGCCTTCTCAGGTTGCATCGGTTTGACGAGCATCACAATTCCCGAAAGTGTGACGAGCATAGGCAAATCTGCGTTCTCAGGATGCACCGGTTTGACGAGTATCACAATTCCCGAAAGTGTGACGAGTATTGACAATCAGGTCTTCTCTGGCTGCAAAGGTTTGACAAGCATTACAATTCCAAACAGCGTGACGAAAATCGGCTGGGCTGCCTTTTCGAGGTGCAGCGGATTGACAGTGTATTATACAGGTGATGTGGCAAGTTGGTGTGGTATCAGCGGACTTGATGAGTTAATGTGCTATTCAAGCACTCTTTATATTGATGGCAAAATGGTTAAAGGTGAACTGGTTATCCCTGATGGTGTGACGAGTATCGGCGAATATGCTTTCCGAGAATGCAGAGGTTTGACAAGTATTACGATTCCCGATAGTGTGACGAGCATCGGCGCGTGTGCCTTCTCAGGTTGCATCGGTTTGACGAGCATCACAATTCCCGAAAGTGTGACGAGCATTGGGAAAGAAGCTTTCGAAAGTTGTGATAGTTTGACAAGCGTGACAATCGGTATTGGGGTGACTAGCATTGGCTACCAAGCCTTCGCATATTGCGACAAGCTTTCGGAGATTATATATGTTGGAACGCAAGCACAATGGAATCAGATAAGCAAAGGCTCTGGTTGGAATTATGGCACTGGATCATACAAAATTTATTGTACCGATGGTACTATAAATAAATAAACACGGTGAATTATACTTTCAAGTGCAACACCTAAAAATAAAAAGACAGTTCATACAAA
>CAVKTQ010000017.1:0-20449 GCA_963659105.1 Firmicutes bacterium CAG:238
GCCGCGCCTTTTGAGTTAGTATGCCTAAATGTTAAAGAAAAACCATTAAAAACGCATTAAACCGCCACGCATTTTTAATATTTTTGGCAAAATAAACGCTTTGCTCGTTAAAAATCGCCGCATGCGACGTTTGTTTGTCGAATACGCCGTCAAGTCGGCTCTTAAAAGGATATTCGAAAATCCGAGTTCGAGACGTAGCGTCGCCTCGACCGCTTGCCGCCGAAAGGAAACGACGTTCGCCGAGTTTTGCGAACGTCGTTTTCCCCGACGAAAAATCGTTGTTTTCGCCGCTTTCGGTACAAACACATTTGTCATTCCGCTTGAATTTTCTTCATCTTTGAAAAATAGTTCGCCTCGCCGATGACGAAGAGCAAACCTGCCACGACAAACATCGTGACGCCGATGGCGTAACCGACGTTTCCCGGGACGAGAAAGAAGAATGCAAGTCCCACCGAAAACGCAATGAATGCAACCAAAAGGAACAAAATCATCACGTTCATATTGCCGAGTTCCGCAACTCTTTTGACAAGATTTCTGTCTTCCATATCACACCTCCTTTTGCCATATCGTGTGCAGAAATCGCAGTTTTATTCTTTTGAGAAAGCGCAAAAATACAGTCCTTTTACGTTTAATTTTTCAAGGAGCGGCAATAATTCGGCAATGAGAAAAATAAAAAACAAGCAAGACGAAACCGAAAAAATCAACGCCCCCTCTCGACTTTTCCCGTGCGACTACGAGGCAAAAAGCGATGAGGAGCGCGACCCTCTCGCGCCGTTTGTGGCGCGTATGTTCAACGACATAATCGAAAGAGGCGAGCGAGAAATCGTGGTGGTATGCTTCGGCACAAACGCAATTTCGGGCGACGCCCTCGGTCCGTCGGTAGGCACTCTGCTCACACAAAAGTACGACGTTCCAACGTTTGTATACGGCACGGACGAGGCGCAAATCAACGGCAAAAATATGCGCGAATGGCTTGCGTTTATAAGGTCCGTTCACCAAAACGCATTGTTCGTTGCGGTGGACGCGTCTTTGGGGAGCAAAGACAAAGTGGGACAAATCGTGCTTCGCGACGACGGAGTGTGTCCCTCGGGAGTTACGGGAAAATCCGAGCGTTTCGGCGATATAGGAGTTTTGGGCATAGTGGCTCGCAACAACGGCGACCCTCTTATGCAACTTATGACCGTATCGCCCGTTTATGTGAACAATTTGGCAAATGAAATTGCTGTTATGTTGAAAGCGGCTCTTGCGTGAAAATTTTCACGCGCGCCGTTCTTGTCGTTTTTTGTCGTTTTTTTGCGGTCTGTTTGGCGTTTGTTTGGCGGCTTGTCGTCGGGTTTTTGCCGTTTTTCCCGTTTTTCAAATCGGTTTTTGGCGCAACCGAACTTTTTTTTGCATTTGTTATTGCATATAATTTTATATCGGGTTATAATGTTTACAATCAACATTTTGCGCATATGCGCGTCACGGACGCGTGGAAGAGCGCAACGGAAGGTGCAACTATGACGTCGTTTCTATTATCTGCCGACATACCTTACGCGGACATCGCGTTTTTCGTCGTTGTCGCGCTCGGCTTGATTTTGGGCGTCATACGCGGATTTTCAAAATCCTTCAAGGGCGTGTTTCTCACAATCGCGATTATGCTTGCGGCTCTGCTTTTGATCACTCCCACTTTCGATTCGATACGCAACCTCGATATGTTCAAAAATATGGAAACTTCCATAACCGAAAAAATCGAGAGCGGCGACAAGATTTTCTCGCAAAAGATTATCATACGCACGGACGGCGAAACCGGCGAGAGAAAATACTATGTCGAAGTGTCCGGCGACGACGGCACGTCCGAAGTCGAACTCGAAAACAGCATGGGCGACGGGTTTGCGTCTTCCATCAAAGGCAAATTTGCGCTGTGGCTTGCGCAAAAGTTTATCACCGACGACGGACAGACGATAGGCGGCGTTGCAGGCACGTTTGCGTCGGACATAATCGTTGCGGTGATTATGTTTGTCGTCTACTGCGTCGCGCTAGGTCTGATATGTTGGCTTCTTCGCAAGATATTTGCCAAAATGCACACGTCCGAATCGAGCGCGCTCAAAGCCGTAGACCGCACTTTCGGCGCGATTGTATCGACGGCGTTCGCGCTTGTGTTTATCCTTGTCGTGCTTGCCATTCTCAGCGCTCTGAAAGACAAACTGCCGACGGTGGACGAGGCTCTTTCGTCCTCGACGGTTTGCGGATATTTTTATCAAAACAATCCTGTTGCAAAACTTTTCGCCGAAATTTTCGGTTGATAAATCTCGTGTCTGCTTTTGGCAGGCACGCTTTATATTATGGGGTAGAATATGAAAGTACTTCGCGGAACTTTAACATTCGTTCTCGGTATGGTGATAGGCATCATACTTTTCGTCCTTGCAATCGGCGGAGCGGTCGTTGCGATAGGAACGTCCATTACGGTTGGGCAACTTCAATCGAACTTCACCGAGGAAGGTCCCATCGCTTCCGACAGCGACCTATACAACCAGACCATCCTCGACGCCGTCAAAAACGTTATGGCGGACATAAACGGCTTTTCTTCGGGCAGCGTGTCGTTGCAGACGTTGTATCAGCACTACGGCATCTCGATCCTCAACGGAATCAGCGGAATCGACTTCACCGATAAGGAATTCTACACCACGCCCGTCAAGGATTTGTTGGACGACTTGTCCATTGTCGTAAACTCATTCACGCTCGACGACGTGAGCAAACTTGCCGACATAAACTTTTCGGATTTTAATCTACCCATCCTCGACGACAACCTCGACAACAACATAAAGGGCGCAATCGAAAACATCATGGGCTCGCTCAACGGCGATTTGTCGGTGAGGAAAATCAAGGACAACTTCGGCATTGACATCGGCGTTGACGACAACAAACTCATCGCGACGTTGCAAGACGTTCCGATGTCCTCTTTCGGCGCGGTTGTGAACGCAATCACCCTCAACAAACTTCTCGAGGTGGATTCCGACACGTTTATTCCGAAGGGCGAAAACCTCGTATATCAAAAGGTTGACAGATACGAGGAAGTTTCAAAAGCCGACCTCGCAAATGCAAATTACACACCTACGCTCGGCATCGAAACCTACATTTCGGGCGCAATCGACACCGACAACGACCAAACGACAGACAAACTTGTCGAAAGAGAACTTCGCTACGTCAAAAAGACCGTGAAGGGCGAAAACGGCGAGGAAAGCGAAAAATACGTCGTCGACAACTCCTGCTACGGCGAGGACTTCTCTGCCGAAGAAAGCGAAACGACGTTCTATCGCCACGTCGAATACGTCGTTGCGACAAGCGCCACGGCAGACCTTGCAAGCCTCTATATCGAAACGTACGCAAACCGCATTGCCACATTCAACGGCGCAAACTACACCCTCGTATCGAAGGGATTCGTACCATTGACCGATATTACGTTTGCTTCAACACCGCAAGTCAACGCAAACAAACTGAACATTCAGGCGGTCAGATACAAACTCGAAGACGGAACGTATGAGGACAGCCAATCCTTCTATATTATGGACGACGAAATAAACGAGGACAGCATGCTCCGCACTCTCAACGAGGGCGAAACGGCGGACGGCAAAACGCCGTACTTGTGCATACACAAAGGCACTTCGGCGCAAATCCTCCAAATCGTGTCCAATATGACGGTTGTGGAACTTCAAAACGCCGACAACCTTATCGACCAATTCACGATAGGCGACGTCGTCGATACGTCCAAGCCCGACACCGCAAAGGCAATCGTCGCGCTCAAAGACTGCAAACTCAGTGAAATAGGCGTGAAAATCAACGACCTTAAAATCGACGAATTTATCGACATCGACGACGAGTCCGCTCCGATTATGAAGGCTCTTGCAAACAGAGGTTGCACCCTCAAAGACCTCGACACCGTCGCAAACAAACTGACAATCGGCGAAGTGCTTGCAATCACATACGACAAGTATGAAGAAGCGACGGACGGCGCATACGTCAAATGCGAAGTGTACGTTCCCTACAACGTGTACGCGCACGGCGAGAACGTTCAACTTTACGCAAAACAAGCGGACGGAACATACAGCGCGGTGACGGCGGTTGCGGAAGGCGAAACCGCATACGTCGCGGTCGAAAGATACCGCGTCTACGACGCCGACGCCGACGATGGCGCAACAAGATATGCTCGCACCGAACAAGGCGCAACGGCTCTTGCGCTTCAACAAATGGCAAGGCGCGGCTACACCCTCGAGGAAATCGGCACCAAACTCAACGATATGTTCTTTGACGAACTCGTGCGCATCGAGGACGGCGACAATCTCCTTATGAAATCGCTGTCCAAAAAGGACGCCACCCTCGACAACATCAGCGACGTCGTGGATACGCTCAAAGTGGACGAAGTCATAGACATAGACGAGGAGTCCTCTCGCCTTATGCAATCTCTCAAAGCGAGAGATTGCCTCATCACCGACCTCGGCAATATATCCGACCAACTCACCCTTGCAGAAACGACCGACATCGCGTTTTACAAGTACACCGAGTCGCAAAACGGCAAATACGTCAAAGTTATCGAAGATAAATACGTCTTCTACGACGGCAACGAGTATTTTGAAAGCGAACGCTACTCGAAAGGCGACGATGGCAAATACGTTCTCGACGAAAACGGCAAATACGCACAAGCGTTCTACTTCACTCTCTATAACCCCGTAGAGCACAGCGGACTTAAAACTTACACCCGCGAGACGGACGAAAACGAACTCGGCTATGCGCCGTCGTCTGCGGTGCTTCAACGTATGGCGTATTCGACGCTCGGCGAATTTTCCGATTCGTTCGGCAAACTCACGCTCGGCGACGTTATGGACATCGACGCGGATATTTACGAAAAAGTCGAAAGCGGCGATTCGCTTTTCTACTACGACGGCGAAAATCACCTCTTTATGCGCCAAGGCGACTCTATCCCCTCGACAGTGACCGATGACCATAAAAACTACAAAGTCAAAGTCGCAGGTACGAGTTCGTCGGTTATCAAACGCCTTGCGTACGTCCCCGTTGACGATTTGTCAAGCGCAATGGAAATCGTGATGAAAGATATGCTTCTTTCCGAACTTGTGGACGTGTACGAGTTCTCGACAATCAGCGAAATTCGCAACGACTACACGACGAATCCTCCTGCAACGACAGACATAAAAGAAGCCGACCGCTTTATCGTCAACCCCGTCGGAGTGGAAATCGATTCGGAAGGCAACGAAAACCCCTACACTTACGTCTATGACGAAACGGGTAAGTATATCGCAAGAGAGTACGCCTTTGTCGAAGCAAGCAAAGACCTTCTCGACAGCAGAAAGAACGAAAACGCAATTTCTTTCAAGTACGAACAGACAAAATCTCTCAAAGTCCTTGCGTCGGGCAATATTTATTACAAAGGCACAAAGGACGGAACCTATGTATACGACAACAACGCCACTCTCTGCGCATACGTCGCATACAACAACATAGATTCTACCGATCCTACCGACCCGAAAACCAAATCCGACAAACTCTACACTCGCGTTTCGGCATCGGCATCGGATGCGGACGCCGTCACCTGCGACATTTACGACAATACAGGCGGCGACCTCTACGTCCTCATCAACGGCAAGTATGTGAAGTATGACTCGTCAAACCTCACTCACGCAGGCGAAACAATCTACCAAAAACAACAGGAAGAGAACAAAACCTACTATGTGAGCAAAGCAACGCCCGGCGTGGCAGACGATTCGAATTATGCGTATAAAGACGACGTGCTGTATGCAAAACAATACTGCGAAAATATCTACGTCAAGGACGCAAACGGCGAGTACACCATCGTCAACGGCAAAGCGGAAACCTTCGTCGAGGGCGTACACGCCGAAGATGCAAGATACAAGGTTGTCGTAGGCTACCTTGCGCAAGCCAACGAAGTGTACAACACAACAAGCGGCTCAAAATCCTACACAAATCCGCTCCCCCACATTGCGGCAAGAGTGACCGTCGAAAACGAAAAGAGCGAAGCAGTGCTTCGTATGATTGCAAGAGACCAAGTCACAATCGAAAACATCAACGACAAAATCAAAGACGCAACCATTTCAGACCTTATGGACGTGACGGAAGGCAGTCTGTTCTATGACTTCAGAGAAAGCAAACTCGACGACTTGAGCGACGACGTCGAAAAGAAATTCGCAACCATGACAATGGGACAACTCATTATGTATGCAAACATAAGCGATCTTAATGACGGCGTAAAAGAAGCGGTTTCGGATATAACGCTTGAAAACTTCTTCCGCAGCCTCACAATCAACCACGGCATTGTCATCGACCTTGAAAAAGCGTACGGCTACAAAGCGTAATCGCTGTAAAAAACAAACTGGAATATTGCATCAACATAACAAAAACGGCTGTTTATCAGCCGTTTTTGTTATGATTAAACGCTTGTTTTTCAATATTTTGCGTCGCTTTGCTTTTCGGAAAGTTCAAGCCATTCCTCTTCCATAGGCGCAAGTTTTTCTTTTAGCGCGGCTATTTGCGCCTCTGTCTCGGCAATCTTGACATAGTCCGTATAAACGCTTTCGTCGCTGAGCATAACCTCTTGCAAAGCGGCAATCTGCTCGTTTATGACGTTCATTTTGTCTTCGAGAAAACTCATTCTGTGCGCGCGCCTCGCCTCTTCCTTGCTTTGCGATATCGGCTTTTCCTTTTTCTTGATTTCGGCGGATTTTCCTTGAATATCGTCGCTTTCGTTTGCGGATTTTTTCGATTCGTAATCGGAATATTTTCCGTCGAAAAGTTCGACTTTTCCGTCTGCAAAAACAATGAGCCTCGAACAAACTCTGTTGATAAAATACCTGTCGTGCGACACGGTTATCACCGTTCCCGTATAGTTTGAAAGCAGCCTTTCAAGCGTTTCTTTGCCGATGATGTCCATATGGTTTGTCGGCTCGTCAAGGATGAGAATATTCGGTTTTTTACGCAATATTTTGCAAAGCGCGAGCCTGACTTTTTCTCCGCCCGACAAGTCGCATATGCGCTTGAAAACGTCGTCGCCCGTGAGCATAAACGCGCCGAGCGCGCTTCGCGCCTGCGTGTTTGACAGCATAGGAAATTCGTTTTGGAAATCTTCTAGCACCGTAAACGTCGAAAAACTTTGCGTGGACGTTTGGTCAAAATAACCCACCTTGGCGTGAAGCCCGAAAGTCGCACTGCCGCCGAGCGGTTTGAGTTTGTGGACGATGGTTTTTACAAGCGTGGATTTGCCTGTGCCGTTCTGCCCTATTATGCCAACTTTTTGTCCTCTTTTGACAATCGCGTCAACCTCGCCGAGCGGCTTGTCGTAACCGAATACGAGTTTGTCGAGAACGACCGCTTTTTCGACGGTTTCACGTTCGGGCTGGAAGTTCGAGCAAAAAGTCGCCGTGTCGAAATTGCTCGGCGCGCCCACATCGCCTATGCGCTCTATCTGTTTGAGTTTGGCTTGCGCCATTGCGGCTTTGCTTGCCTTGTATCTGAACTTTTCAACAAGCGCGGTAAGGCGGTCTATTTCCTTTTTGCGCATAATCGAGTCTTTGAGAGCCTTGTCGTAGGCTTGCTGTTTCTGCGCCATAAAGGATGTGTAGTTGCCCGCATATCGCTTTGTTTCGCCGTACTCGATTTCGTATACGACATTCACGATTTTGTCCAAAAACATACGGTCGTGCGACACTATTACGCAGGATTTTTTGTATGCGCAAAGATAGTTTTCAAGCCACTCGATCGCCTCCAAATCCAAATGGTTGGTCGGCTCGTCCAAAAGCAAAACGTCGGGCTTTGACAAAAGAAGTTTCAAAAGCGCGATTTTGGTGCGCTGTCCGCCCGAAAACTCACAAAGCGGCTTCTTCATATCTTCGTTTGAAAAACCGAATTTTTTCACCGCCGTGAGGTATTCTTTTTTGTAGGTATAGCCGCCCTCTCTCTCGAATTGCTCGCAAAGGCGAGAATATCTCTTTACGTTTTGGTCGCTCGAATCGGTTTGCAGCGCCGAAAGCGCGCTTTCCATATCCGCCTCTATGCCGAGCAAATAAGAATACGCGTCCAAAATCTCGTCGAGCATGGTTTTGTCCTTGTCGTCGTTGCTCGTCTGTTTCAAGAAACCTATGACGGGGTTGCCGCTGACAAAAACGCCGTAGGGAGCGTCGTCCTCGCCCTTTTGGCACTCGACCTCACCCGTCAAAACTTTCAAAAGCGTGGTTTTTCCGCAACCGTTGCGCCCGACAAGCGCGATTTTTTCGTTTTCGTGAATGACAAAATCCGCCTGATTTATCACAGGCGTTCCGTCATATTCCACCGCTACGTTCGATACGTTTATTTGCATACCTCGATTTTATCCTATTTTGCAAATTAAGTCCATAAAATCCGCCAACATCCTCTCCTCTTGCGTGAATTTGACAAAATATAAACAAAATTGGTTGTTGCAAGCAAACTATATTTTCGGTTATAATAAAAAAAACGGCGGTGAAAACCATGTCCAAAAAATCGAATTTAATTACAAAAATATCAACTTTTGTCTGCGTTATTCTCGTGCTTTCTGCGCTTGCGAGCGTGCTTTTTGCTTGCGACAAAACCAAATCGCCCGCCCTCTCGGACGCGAAAATATCAAAGGATACAAAATTCGGCGCAGCGATAATAGACATTTCAATCGAGGATTTCGACAAACTCGGCTTTGCGCTCGGGGATAGTTGCGACATAAGTTTCAGCAACGGATACAAACTCTCGGATGTGCCGTATTTCAACGGCTATTATGTCAAAAACGGCGAGCCGGTCATCGTGGCGTATCCGTCCAACACCAACGTGCTTTTCACCCTCAACAATGTCGGAATATGGGATACCGCCGCCCTCTCGGACGATTGCACGGTGAGTATATCCTTGAACGCCTCGCAAAAATACCTCGCCACCCAACAAGCGCTCGGACAAAGTTATTCTCTTTTAAGAAACGACTATTCTTCGGACGAGGAGTTTTCGAATTTCAGGGCTTTGAGCGGCGGAAATCTGAAGGAAAATTTCATTTACAGAGGCGCAAGCCCCGTCGACAACAGCAGAAACCGTGCAACTTATACGGACGGATTGCTTGAAAAAATCGCCGTGGACTGCGTGGTGGATTTGGCAGATTCCGAATCGGATATGGCTGCATACCTCGCCGATGGAAACTTCCGCTCGGAGTATACAAAATCCGTCTACGACAACAGCAATATGATTTTGCTGTCTATGGGCTCGGGTTATACGTCGCAATCCTACAAGGAAAGCGTCGTCAAAGGCTTTGAATTTATGCTTCGACACAAAGACGCCGCAACCTTCTACATCCATTGCATGGAAGGCAAGGATCGCACAGGGTTTGTCTGCGCGCTGATCGAGGCTCTTGCCGGCGCAACATACGACGAAATGTGCGCGGATTATATGAAAACGTATCAAAACTACTACAAAATCTCAAAGGATAAAACTCCTGAAAAGTACAACGCAATCGTTGCACTCTATTTCGATTCGTTTATGGAATGCCTCTACAACTCATCCGACGTCGAAGTCTTAAAATCTGCCGACTACACGCTTGCCGCAACTCGATATCTTCTCGACGGCGGCATGAGTGAACAATCCGTCGCCGCCTTCAAAGCGCTCATTTCAAAAAATTGATTTCTGAAGATGTGTCGTGGCACATAGTGCCGCCGCACAATCGTGCGGCAGGGGTAAGAGTTTCTTATTTTCATTAATTTCTCCTATACCCCTGCTTATTTGACTTTTCCTTTTTTCTGTGCTACCCTATTGCTCGTGGAGCTTCTACCGTTCGTCTTGGACGTTCATGCAAGGGATATTGCATTTGCTGGCGGTGTACGACCTCCACTTTTTATTTGAAGGCGATTTGCCAAACCAAGCGCAACACACGCAATAAAAAAACACCCTGCTGCGTTTCTCTTTTTTTGGCGCATCGGCGTGGTACGCCGCACCATATTTTCCAAATGCGGTTCGGGACTCGAACCCCGAAAAATAGCGTTGTGTGTAAACTTGTTTACACACAACGCGTCAAATTCGGAAGAAGTGTCGAGGCACACAGTGCAGGCGCACAATCGTGCGGCAGGGGGGTCGAAACCCTCAACAGGCGGTAAAATAAAACGAACACCATTTTGGGTGTTCGTTTTATTTCCTAATGGCGCCTGTTGAGGGACTCGAACCCCCGACACTTCGGTTAACAGCCGAATGCTCTACCGACTGAGCTAAACAGGCATCTGTTTTTCAATGCTTGTTTATAATAATCTTTCCGAGAGAATTTGTCAACGATTTTTTGTATTTATCCCCCTCTCTATTTATTATTTTTTGCTCGCTGTGCGTAAAACCGATTTTTGAAACTTTAATAGTTTTTTAACAGTTGTATGTTTTTATAAGGTAACGATTAAAAGCGAGGTGTATGTATGAGCGATAAAGATATGAAAACCTCCGCACCGAAAATCAACACGAGATTGCGCCACAACATTTTGGAAATGCCTAAATGTATTTACAAGGCGAGCGGAATCGTCATTTACGGTCGGCGCATAAAGAGCATAGTTTTCACGACCGACCTTGCAATAATCAGAAACTGCGACGCTGACGCGGTGTTTGCCGTATATCCTTTCACTCCGCAACAAGTGATAAGCGACGCGATAATCAAGGCGTCCTATATACCCGTATTCTGCGGCGTTGGCGGAGGCACGACAAAGGGCTTGCGCACGGTTGCGATTGCAAAAGACGTGGAATCGCAAGGCGCGATGGGAGTTGTGCTTAACGCGCCGATATCCAATCTCAACCTCTCTGCCGTCGCTATGGCTGTGGACATACCGGTCATAATCACGGTCACAAAAAAGGACACCGATATATTGTCGAGAATCGAGTGCGGCGCAACGATTCTGAACGTGGCGTGCGCGCAAGAAACGCCCGAAGTGGTTGCGAGTATAAGACAAGATTTTCCCGATATTCCGATAATAGCGTCGGGAGGAAAAACGGAAGAAAGTATTTTGAAAACAATCGAAGCGGGAGCAAACGCAATCACATACACGCCGCCTTCGACGCAGGATTTATTCAAAGAAATGATGCTGAAATACAGAGAAACCTGAAATATCGGGTTTCTTTTATTTTTAACACAATAAGCGGTTTATATAAATAAATCAATACAATAAAACCGTTATTATGTAAAAAATTATTATTTATATTTTTTATTTAAGCAAAGTTTTTGCCGTTTTGTTTTGCTGAAAACACAATATTGAAAAAATAAAAGTCTTATTTACATTTGGTGTGATATAATATAGACGTTATGAAAGAAGTTGTCATCGACGCGCTTTTGGATAGTTTGAAAATATTTGCGGTGGTGGTTGTTTTTCAATACATCATTGCGTTTATCGAGCCGAAACTGTCCGAAAAAATATCTCTAAAAGGCAAACTCGCACCGCTGATCGGCGTGAGTATTTCCCTTTTGCCTCAATGCGGATTCAGTGTGGTAGCAACGGATTTGTATCAAAAAAGACATATAACCGTCGGCACGTTGATAGGCGTATACCTTGCGACAAGCGACGAAGCGTTGCCTATATTTTTAGGCACGCCGGACAAGGCGTTGCACGTCTTGCCGCTGATTGCGTTGAAGTTTGTTTTGGGGCTTGCGTTCGGATATTCGATAGACCTTATTCTTTCAAAAAGCAGAAAAAAAGTTGAGCATCATATTGCGCATTGCAATGAAAATTACAAGATTAAACTCACCGATTGCGACGGCGCGGAACTTGTCGAAAACAAGGATGAAGAAAGTGTTGATTGCTGCTGCGACGAGTGCAAAGAATGTGAAAAATTCGAGAAAGAAACAAACAACTTAAAACAACGCGAAAAGGACTTAAAAAAGTCGGATAAGACGGAAAAATCAGAAAAGAAAGAGAAAATCGAAAGATTTTTGATACATCCTCTTCTTCACTCCCTTGAGATATTTGTATACGTTCTTGCGGTGAATCTTATATTCGGCATAATCGTAAACAAGGTCGGCGAAGAAAATCTGATAACCTTCCTCTCTTCAAACAAATACCTTGCGCCGCTGCTTGCGGTTATAGTCGGCGCGATTCCCAACTGCGTTTCGTCAGTTGTGATAAGCGAACTGTATATTATGGGCGGACTTGGATTCGGCGCGACGCTCGGCGGACTTTGTATGAACGCAGGCGTTGCGTTCGTGTATCTGTTCAAGGACGTGAAGCACACAAAAAGAAACCTTGCGGTGTTTGGCGCGATGTTTGTTATAAGTCTTATTGTCGGGTATATTTTCTCGCTCATATTCTCGTTTTCGAGCCTGAATTTTTGACGATAGACAAGGCTTGTTGACAAATATAAACAAAGGTGCAAACATTGTTGATAACCATACTTAGGATATCAACATATCGACTCGGTATAAAAGACAACATATTGCGATGAAAGAAATTTTAGATTGCAAGAGATTGTGGTTGATGATTGATTTTCCACTTGTCAACATCGCTTATTTATGTTATCATTATTAAAAAAATAAACAATAATAAATATATAGGCGGAATATGAAACTTATTTGTCAAGGAAACGAATTGAGCGACGCTCTCGCAAAAGTTGTAAAAGCACTTCCTATAAAAAGAAACAATCCTATTCTCGACGGCGTCAAACTCACGGCGCTTGGCGATACGCTCACCATTTTTGCAACCGATCTCGAACTTGCAATCGAAAAGAAAATCAATGCGCAAGTGCTTATCGAGGGCGAAATCGTCGTACCCGGAAAACTCTTTGCCGACTACGCAAAAAAGATCGAGGAAGAACAGGTCGAACTTGACGGAACGGACAGTTCGAAACTCATCATCAAATATCTTGACAGCGAACTTCAAATCAAGTGTATGAGTGCGGACGAGTATCCCGTTTTCAAAGAGGTTGACACTCAAAACTCTTTCATCATTCTCAAAAAGGAATTGAAAGAAATCATATCCAAAGTTATATTTAACGTTGCGGTGGACGAGGCAAGACCTTCCCTTCGCGGCGTATGTCTCAACATAAAAGATGAAGAAGTCGAAGCGGTTGCTTCGGACGGATACAGACTTGCTCTTGCAAAAGCGCAAATCAAAAACAACGGCGTCGTTGACAAAATCATCGTGCCTTCAAAGAGTATGAACGAACTTTCTCGTCTTATCGACGACGGCGAGGAAACAATCACCGTGTATGTTGAGAAAAACTATATTATGGTGGATCTTTTCCACACCAAGATCGTCACAAGGCTTATCGGCGAGGACTACATCAACTATGAGAAAATAATCCCGAGCGTGTTTACAACCGAAGTCACCGTTGACAAAAAGTTGTTTGAAAACGCAATCGACCGCGTATCTCTCATCAACCGCGCCGAAAAGAAATCCTACGTCAAGATGGAAATCAAGGAAGATTCCATATCCCTCAATGCACACAGCGACGACGGCGAAATCAACGAAAAAGTCACAATCGGGCTTAAAGGTAAAGACCTCACCATCGGTTTCAATTCCAAATACATCATCGATTGTATGCACGCAATCGACGAGCCGTTTGTGACCCTCAACTTCACCACATCCACCGCACCGGGGATTATTAAGGGGGAAGGCGATAGGTGGCTATACTTAATTCTTCCCTTGCGAGTTATCGGATAAAACTGTGTTAAATCGCGCCTAATTTTGTCAGCACCTCTTGTCTGTCAACTCATTTACGAATTGTAAATTAGGGTTGCCATTCAAGAGGTGCTTTCGCATTATGCATCGATTTATCGCAGTTTTATTAGAGTGGTGTATCGAAAGCGACTAACTTTGGACGCGATTGACGCAAGCGTAACAATCGCTATTCCGTCACTGCGTTCCTTACAGGCACGACTTGCCTCAAAATCATGTACGAATTGTACATTGGGTTTTGATTCAAGTCGTGCATTTCGCGTTATTCATCTATTTATTGCTGTCTTTATAAGTTTTTTTAAGCGGTTTTTTTTATTTTCAAAACCATATGTCATTCCGAGCGTAAGCGTGGGAATCCAGCGTAGCGAAATATACATATATCACGCTCTTATAGACTTAAAGTATAAGTTTGACTTTTTTGCTAATTAATAATAGAATAAATATGCCAACTCTGTGCTATGAAGATAGCCAACTCATTTTAATATTTGAAGTATAAGTAGTTTCATAAGGGAAATACTGAAAATACTTATAAATAAGGTGGTAATATACCGACCGAGTTTACAAGTATGTATTTTCAAGGCATTTCCCAATGCTTCAAATATAATGTGAACAGAGTTGGCGCTCAAAAGGACGGTATATTCCATATTTGCCGTTCTCGTTTGAGGGCGGCATCTTATTTTTCAATAACATACCGCAAAAAATATTTTTTTTCGAGGGAGTTGCGGTATGGAAAAAAGAGTTATTTTTATAGGAGATAACGATTTAAGCAATTTTAGCGTGGTTTTTCACAATCTGTTGCAGAAATTCGACGAAACAATTGAAAAATATATCATCGACGGCTACACGCATTTTATGATGGCGTTGTGCACAAAATTCGATCAACTCTCTTTCAATGCCTGCCTAAAAGCAAAACAAAAATATCCAAACATTAAAATAGAAGTTACTTTTCCGTTTTACCGCGATGACGAAAACGCAGATACTTTTGACTTTATCCCCTACAAGGACATATATTTTGCGATTTTCAACACGGATAGAAAGTACTATTATTCGCAAATAGAAAGATGTTACGAAAAAATGATAGATATCGGCGGTTCTATTATTTGCTTCGACGGTAACGAAAAAAGAGACGATGTTTTGGATTTTGTTTTGCGCTATGCGATAGACACAAATATAGAAATTATAAACTTATTCAAGCAGCATGAAGATAAGTCCGGAAAAGGCACGGGAACGGTTGATTTTTTAGAATATATCCCTCGAAAAAACAAAGATAATTGAAAATATCGCGCGCGTATGATATACTTTTTTTTGAAAAGGCGAGATGAAAATGAAAAGCAAAAAACATCAGAAATTATACGAACACTATGGAAGAATTTTACACCCACGACGACGATTACAAACTCGTAAAATCCAAACCGCTCGCCACATTGTGAAAATATGGAAAATATAAAAGAAAAACTCGAAAAATATAAAAAACTCGCAAAAAAGAAACCCAAATATTACGTTTTTATCGGCGATTTATATTCTAATGACGGCGATTTAAAAACCGCAACGATTTACTATCAAAAAGCCGTCGACAACGGCGTTTTGGCATATACTGTTCTTGGCGACACTTGGGGCTACCGCTCTCAATACAAAAAAGCGTTCGACGTTTATACGGAAGGCGCAAACAAAGGCGAAGCTGATTGTTTTGCCCGTCTCGGATTTTGCTATGAAACTGGTTATGTAAAAATCGATATTCAAAAAGCAATCGAGTATTACGCCAAAGCTTCCGATTCGGGTGTCGCGGCAGCGGCAAGATCTCTCGGCGATTTGTATTATTTCAATACGCCGATTAAAGATTCCGAGATTGAAAATGTCAAAAACACGCTGAAATACTACGAGCGTGCTTTTTATCTTGGCGACGTTCAAATCGCAAAAAAGATAGGCTTTATCTACTTAAACAATGAAGAACTGAAAGACGTTCCCAAAGCCATAGAGTGGTACGAAAAGGGATTGAGCCTTGGCGACTATTCCCTTAACTTCGACTTGGCGTACGTGTATCTCAACGACAGATTCGTGCCGCACGACTACAAAAAAGGGTTGGCGTATTTAGCGGACGGCGTGAAACACAACGATCCGGAAAGCCTTTATATGCAAGCCCGCATTTTAGAGGAAGGTTGGTACGGAATAAAACCCGACGAGAAAACGTACGTCAAATACCTCAAAAAGGCGGCGGCTCTCGAACAAGACGACGCTTTACTCGATTTGGGCTACTACTATTACAACAAAGGCAAATACGACGACGCGCTCGACTGTTTTGCGCTTTGCGAACTCGATTACGTCGGCGTGTACTGGTGTATTGCGACCATTTACGAAAACGAAAAACAAGATTATCAAAACGCGCTGTTCTATTATCGAATGGCGGCGGAAGAAGACTTCCCCGACGCACTCGAAAGATTGGCTGAAGCGTATCTCGGCGACGAACTCGGACTTGAAAAGGACGAGGCAACCGCCCTCAAACTGTTCAAAAAAGCCGCAAAACTCGGCAACGCCGCCGCGCAGTATAATCTCGGTATGGCATACGCGTGCGGATATTACGGCGTGACGCCCGACAAAGACAAGGCTGTATTCTGGCTCAAAAAGAGTGCGAAAGGCGAAAATCCTATGGCGTGCGTGCAAATGGGACTTTACAACCTCTACACCGTCAAAACGGACAAGGCGTGCAAGAAAGCGTTTGAGTATTTCCAAAACGCGTACTATCTCGGCGAGGAAGAAGCAGTGATAAATCTCGGACTTTGCTATCTGCAAGGCAAAGGCGTTGAAAGAAATCCGAAAGAAGCGGTAAAGTGCTTTACGGAAGCGGTGAAAAGGACAAATTCGGGCGTTGCGTACTACAATCTCGGTTTGTGCTATGAAAACGGTTTCGGCGTGAGAAAAGACTACAAAAAAGCAATCGAAGCGTACGGCAAAGCGGTTGAAAACGGCGAGAGCGCAGGACTTGTCGCAATCAAAAATCTTTACCTCAAAACGAACGGAAGCACAGAGAAAAAAGACTGAAAAAAGAGATTCGGATATGAAGTTTTTTATAGACGCAAAAGAAAGAAAAGAATCGGGCACGACTTGTTATTTCGAGTTTCAAAAAGGCTTATGTGACGACAAGTGCTGGAAAGAAGATTCCGTTTATATAAGCGACAGCGTATGGGACGAATACGAAACGAGCGAAGTTTTTGAAAATTTCGTGCCCGATTTCGACTACTACGGAATTACGAAAATCGACAAAAATCAATGGACAAAAATCGTCGAGTTTTGCAAAACCAACAAAACGAAATGCGCCCCTATAATAATCGACGTAAAGCAATGGGTTGAAGATTGCTTTGCAAATAACGATTGTTTCAGTATTTGGGGAATGTAAAAAAACGAACGATTTTATAACGAAAAAAGCGTGCTTTTCGCACGCTTTTTGCATTGTTTTTTATGATTTTTACCGTTTTTTTGCTTGATTATCTGTTGAGAATCATATTTCGGATGTCCGCAACCGTGACTTTGATACGCGGATTCGACTTGATTTCCTCGCTGATTTTGTCGCGAGCGTGGATAACGGTCGTATGATCTCTGCCTCCGAACATCTCGCCGATTTGCACGAGCGGCATAGGCAACAGTTCGGTGATAAGATAGATTGCGATCATTCTCGGTTCGACGATGTTTTTGGTTTTCTTTTTGGATATGATGTCCGCAGACGAGATTTTGAAGTACTTGCAAACCGCGTCCACGATTCCGCTTGCGTCGATGGTGTCGTTCTTTTCCTCGATAAATCCGCCGATTGCCTCTTTTGCAACGTCGATTGTGCAAACCGAACTGTTGGTGAGAGAACTGTAAAAAATCACGCGGTTGAGCAAGCCTTCCATCTCTCTGATATTGGACGGCGCGATTTCGGCAATGAACTCGGCAACGTCGTCTTTAAGCACGAATTTGGATTGAGCGGCTTTGTTTTTGAGGATTGCGACTCTCGTTTCGGTGTCGGGAACCTGAATATCTACGGTAAGTCCGCAACCGAAGCGCGTGCGAAGTCTGTCCGAAAGCGTCGTAAGGTCTTTCGGCGCGCGGTCGGACGTCAAAATAATCTGCTTATTGTCTTGATAAAGGTCGTTGAAAATGTGGAAAAACGCTTCCTGCGTCGCTTCCTTGCCTATCAAAAACTGCACGTCGTCCACCATAAGCACGTCGCAAGAACGGTATTTTTCTCTGAACTTGTTGTTTTCCTCGTTGGACTTGTTGCGTATTACGTTGATAAGTTCGCTCACGAGTGCTTCCGCGCTGACGTAAAGAACGTTTACGTTCTTTTTGTACTTGAAAAGATAGTTGCCTATCGCGTGCAAAAGGTGAGTTTTGCCAAGACCTACGCCCGAGTAGACGAACAACGGATTGAAGGTCGTGCCGGGGTTTTCGGCTATGGTTTTGCAAGCGGCGAGCGCGTACGAGTTTGATTTGCCCTCGACGAAGTTTTCAAAAGTGTACTTCTCTTGAAACGGGCATTTCTTTTTGCCCTTTTCTTCGGGGGTAAAGTTTGTGACGAAGCCTTGATCTTCGATAAAGACCGTCTGTTTGCTCAAATATTCCGCTTTCTTGTCGGGAGTGATAATAATCACGTCGGTGATTTGGGGATTGCGAGAAGACACAACCTCTTTGATTGCGTCGCGATACCTCGAATCTATAGTCTTTTTTGCGTTTGCGGAAATGGTCGCAAGCACGATTGCGTTGTCTACAAAGCACACCGGCTCCAATTTGTCAATCCACACCTCGAAACTTATCGCCTGTATGGAAATAGACAAATCGTTTTTTGCGTCTTCCCAAAATTCTTCTATATTAATCATAAAAACGATTATATCAAAATAGAAAACTTTTTCAAGCAAAAAATCCGAAAAGAAAACTTAAACACAAGATGTTGAAAAAAAATTCCGCTCGGGTTATACTTGTTGTGTATGAAAATTCTTTCGCTGGAACTCAAAAATTTCAGAAATTATCCCTACGCCCTCGTTGACTTCGACGACGGGCTGAACGTCCTTTTCGGGAAAAACGCCAGCGGAAAAACAAATATGCTCGAAAGCGTGTATCTTTGCTCGGTTTTCCATTCCCCTCGCACAACCAAAGATAAGGAAATGATTTTGCTCGGACAAAGCAAGGCGCAAGTGAAACTCAACATCGAAAAGAGATTCAGAAAACACACGATTTGCTTGCAAATCGACGAGCAAGGCAAAAAGAAAGTCGCAGTGGACGGCATACCCGTAAATCGCGCGGGCGAACTTCTCGGCATACTCGGCGTTGTGTTCTTTTCCCCCGACGAAATGAAACTCGTCAAGGAATCGCCCTCCGAAAGACGTCGCTTTTTGGACGTTGGGCTTTCGCAACAGCAAAAGGCGTACTTCCTCGCCCTTCAACGCTACAACAAAACCCTCAAACAAAAAAACAATCTTCTCAAAGAATACAGATTCAATCCGAACGTGGACGATATGCTCGACGTGTGGGATACGGGGCTTGCAAAGGAAGGCGCGATTATCATCGAAAAACGTATGGAATATATCGCAACTCTCAACGACGCGGCGGGAAAATTTCATAGCGCGTTGAGCAGTGAAAAGGAAACTCTCACCCTCTCCTACGAAAGCGGCTCGAAAACCGACGTGCAAAAGGATTTGCAAAATGAACTTTACAAAGCCATAGTTGCGGCAAGACAAAAGGACAAGGAACTTGGATTCAGCACCGTCGGTCCGCATCGCGACGATATAAAAATAGAGATAAACGGCAAAGACAGCCGCAAGTTTGCCTCGCAAGGACAGCAACGCACCATTGCGCTCGCAATGAAACTCGGCGAAGTCGTAATCTACAAAAACGAGATAGGCGAACCGCCCGTACTGCTTCTCGACGACGTGCTTTCCGAACTCGACAACACTCGCCAGACGTTGCTTTTGGAAATGACCAAAGGTTTTCAAACGATACTCACCTGCACCGAATACACGTTGCCGAACAAAGCAAAGAAGATAAGAATAAACGAAGGAACGGTTTTAGAAAATTAATAATTAATAATGAATAATTAATAATTGAGGAAGGCGAAGCCTTAATCCGATTGCTTAAACGGCGTTGCGGCAAAGTCAATCGCCCACGTCGTCATTCAGAGCGTAGCGTGGGAATCCCCTAAATAGAAAAGAATCTATTTTGGACGATTGACAAAAACCGCACTTATTCTCGCAATCACTAACCGCGCAAGCACTCTTTGCTCTCCCGAATAAGACGGACAAGAAGCCCAGCCACAATTCCGCGCGAGTGCTTGCTTGGTGGAAGCGTGCATTGCACGCATATGGAAAACGGAAGTTTTGAATCTTCCATATGTCATTCTGAGGGAACGGAGTGACCGTGAGAATCAAGCGTAGCGAAATGCGGCTTCGCCTTGATTCCTACGTCGCAACGATGTTGCTTCTCTGAATGACAAGCGGAAAACAGATTTGAGTATTCTGCGCGAGTGCTTGCTTGGTGAGGGCGTGCTGCGCACGCAAGAGGAAAATTTGAACGGCGAACACATTCAGTGAATGTGTTGTAGCCAAAGCGAACGAGGCGGATTGCTTCGCAAACGCCGAAGTCCAAACACGTGAGGAAGGGGGGAAACTTTATTTAGAGTATGTGACGATTACTCTTGTAGAGGAAGATTGTTCTTTTGATAAAAAACCAAAACAGGGCTTTAGGTGATTTGTCAAACCAAGTGCAACACTTTGTTTAATTCTTGTTCAAACAAATCT
>CAVKTQ010000018.1:0-19913 GCA_963659105.1 Firmicutes bacterium CAG:238
GCCACTGCGCTTTGTGCGCCAGCTTCGCACCCAAACGGCGCAGTCGCTTGTACTATCCGTCAAGCTCGACGCTCGCTACGGTCGCCGCCTTGCGGCTCCAATTCCGTCTTCGAATAAGCAAATACCGTTTATAAGTAGTCTTCGAATAAGTTTTCGTTTCAGGTGTGGACAGAGTCCACCCGCAATTATTAATTATTCATTATTAATTATTAATTTTTTTTGCAACTTTGCTGCGCACGCCCGAAAAATTACACCATAAACAGTCGCATTGCAAGCACGGTGCAATCGTCGTTTGCGCCCTTTTGCAGTGCTTTTTCGAGGATTGCGTCGGCAAGCGTTTGGGGATTTTGCGTGTCGATTTCGTCAATCGCTTCGCAAACGCCCGAACCGTCGAGTACGTCGAATATGCCGTCGCTCATCATAAGGAGCATATCGCCGTCGAAAAGTTGATAGCGCGACGTTATGCTCTCTACGTCGTCCACGATTCCTATGGGCGCGCAAGTGCAAGTGAGCATTTCGATGTTTTCTTTGCGAATGATGAAACTGCTTGCCGAGCCGAGTTTCACGACGTCGAGACCGCCCGACTGCATATCGAGCACCGCTATGTCGAGAGAGGAAAACATATCTTCCGCGCCTATTTTGAGCAACTTGTTTGCAAGGCTCAAAATTATGCCGGAATCTATGCCCGCGCGGTAGAAACTTTCAATCACACGCACGGCGTTTTTGCTGGTTTTGCTTGCGTTGCTTCCGTGCCCCATACCGTCGCAAATGGCGAAAAGTCGGCGAGTTCTCGACGGACAAAGCACGCTGACGGTGTCGCCGCTTTCGCTTTCCTCGCCGTATCTTTTCTGCGCCGTGCCGAACGCCACTTCGTAAACGGGCGCACAGTCGAGATATATCGCTTTTTGCGAGCCTTTGTCTTGAATTTTGGACACTTCCATTTTGCAACCGAGATGTTTGGATACGATTTTTGCAACGACGGCTTTTTGTGCGTCCGAATTTCTTACGAGCAACGTTGCGCTCGATTTCGAGCCTTCGCCGCATATCACGATTTCGCTTGCCACGACGTTGTGTTTGAGAAGTTCGCTTTTCAGAAGTTCAACGTCGTCGGAAGCGAAATTGACTTGTTCGGCGCAAGAGGTCGCAAGCGAATCCAAAACGAGCGCAACCCCCGCAAACTGCTCTGACATCAGACTTTTGCACGCAACGAGGCTTTTTGCCTCGCTCATTCTCTTTTTGTACGCTTCGGCACTCGTATTTATCGCAGAAGCGAGCGAGTGCATATTGGAGCATCTGCTCGTCACAAACGGCGGCATATCGAGGATCGTAACCTTGCCCCTGTTGACCGCCGCGTCCGCCATAGGCAAAAGTACGCTTGCCGTATCCGAGCCGAGCGCGGTGAAACATATCTCCCTGTCGCGGCAACGTCCACAAAAACTTTTCGCAACCTCTTTTGCGAGTTTATCGGGGGAACACTCTGACGAGTTTTGCGCAATCTGTTCGAGATTTTTGGACATATCGTAAAACACGTCGGATGCGGACGAAAGCCTTGCGGCGAGTTCTCTGCCTCGTCTGTTCACTACGCCCGTGTACGCTCTGCGGTTATCGCCTTTTGCAAGTCCTTTGATTTTGGTGGTTACAGACGAGGGAACGCACAACGCGCAAACCACGCCGACGGCGCACATAGCGAGCGATTGCCACCCTGCGCCCGAATATGCGTCGAGCAACCACTCTATGCCCTCGATTGCGAGGATTGCAAGAGCGGACGACCACTTTGTAAACGGCGAAAACGCAACCGCCGCCGTTGCGAGCGCGACCGCCGCTCCGAGATAGGTCATATTCCACCTTGCAACGCTCATACCTACGCCGAGCAATATGCCGACAAAAAGCGTGGTTTGCGGCTTGAAACAAACCGAGCAGAACAGCACGCAAAAGGACAGCGCCGCGCCGTATGCGTAAAAGCCGTAGCCGCCCACGCCCGACAGCGCGTAACCCGTGACGGCGAGAGTTATGCCGCCGCAAATGAGTTCGTCAACGGTTGCCTTGTGAAGAATCGAGCGCACGAACGCCGCATATGCGCAAATGCCGAAGCAAAATGTCATCACAACGGCAAACAACGCCGACAGCCCGAATCTTAAATAATCGCCATCAAAAACGCAACCGCACGCAACATACGGAATCATTCCGACAAGCGCGCAAAGGGCAATCGACCAAAGGGGTACATTTTTGCGGAACTTGTAGAAAATCGCATACAGCGCAATGAGTATCGCGACGGGGGCGAGCGCATATAAAAGCATACGCCAGTCGGGCGTAAAGACGACGTTTGCGACGATAAAGCAAGGCGATACGGCAAGTATGTTCTGTCTCGCAAAAACGAGGGCGCAAAACAGCGCAAGCGAAAACGCAAACCCGAAAGACGGCACGCTCGCAAACAAGAATAACGCAAGACCTTCGAGGGTAAACGCGACTGCAGTTTTTGCGCTCATCCTCAAATCGAAGGTGGGAAACACTTTTCTTTTGGCGGTGAGAATATGGTTTTTCATACCGCAATTTTAGCAAATTCGTTGTGAGAAATTTTTCTTTTTCGGTGCGCAAAAAGCGTTTCCATTTCTTTCGCCGTCGAAAAACGTCAAAACTTTTATCGCCGCAAAAGCGTGTTTACGTCTGCGTTTCGGTTGAATAAACATCGTTTGTTGCAATCATAATCGACATTCGCAATAATAAAACTACGCCCTCTTATAAGTTTGACAAAGACAAGATAAGAGCATATAATCTAACTTATCAAACGAATCGACAAACAAAAAAGTTTTAGGTTATTATGCAAAGCAAACGACTTGAAAACATCAAGAATATCACCCTTCTCGCGCTTATGCTCGCGCTGACGATAATCTTTTGTTTCGTCCCCGTACAGTTTGGCACGATAACCCTTGCGCTTATGATTTTGCCGACGATTATCCTTGCGCAAGTCGCTTCTTTCAAGACCTCGCTCGCAATGGGAATTATGATGGGCTTGGTCAACTACATCGCGTGGTTCACAACAAAAGCCGCATCCCCCGTCGCGCCGATTTTTCAAAATCCCCTCGTGTGCATATTGCCGAGAATTCTCATTGCGGTGGTTTGCTATTTCACGAGATACGGGCTTCAAAAATGCGCTTTCTACGCACACATAAAACGCGTGTGCGACTATGAATATATGCGCCAAACCGCATATGAGAACACCCCCGATTCTTCCCTCGAAAACACGGCAAGCGAGGGCGCAAACTCTCAAAACGGCGCAACAAAAAACAAGTCCGAAAAGAAACAAGAGCGGCGCAAAATTTTGACAAATCAGTTTATCTATGCGTTTTCCGCCGCGCTCGGCGTTGTCACAAACACTCTGTTTGTCGCAATATTTACTCTTTTGTTTTTCAACGGAACGTCCATTGCGCAAAACACCGTCGTTACGGTCGAATACGTCCTTGCCTGGTTCGGCATAAACTTTGCCGTCGAGGTGGTGTCGTTTTCGCTCGTCACGCCGCCCATAGTGCTTGCTCTCAAAGCCGCAAAACTCGCAAAATAATCTTCAAAATTCCCATTTCGGTCTCTTGTTGCTTTCAATCGATTGTTTTGGGCTCGAATTTATCGATATTGATTTATTTTTATCGAAATCCGCAGTTTTTTTGCACAAAATACGCCGCATTTTGCTGTCAAAAACGCCAAAAATTCATACAAATTTCGTTTGTTGTATTATTTTTTCAAATATTTGACAAATAGTCTATTTACACGTTTTTTTGCGTGTGTTATACTATATATATCTTATACATAAGGTGGAATATGGGCAATTACGTTCTCGCCTACGACGTAGGCACAACAGGCATCAAAACTTGTCTTATCGAAATCGACAAGAGCATAAAAATTCTCTCTGCAGCCTCGCAAGGCTATCAACTTTACGTTCTTCCCGGCGGCGGCGCGGAGCAGGACCCCGAAGAATGGTGGGACGCTATGAAAGCGACCACTCGTCGCATTTTTGAAAACTCGTCCGTCAAGCCCGAACAAGTCGAAGGCATATCCTTCTGCTCGCAGGCGCAAGGTCTTGTGCTTGTGGATCGCGACGGCGTACCCGTACATCGCGCGTTCAGTTATATGGATCAGCGCGCAACGAAGGAAATCAAGGGCGGCTTGAAATTCGGGCTTCAAATCGAAGGCGCAAACTTATTCAGGCTTCTCAAATCCCTCGCAATAACCGGCGCTGCCCCGCTCAGCGTAAAAGACCCGCTTTGGAAGTATCTATGGCTCAAAAACAACGAGCCGGAAAACTTTGCTCGCGTCTATAAATGGCTCGACGTCAAGGAATATCTCATCGAGCGTATGACGGGAGAATTTGTCCTCACGCACGACTCTGCGTTCGGCACAATGCTGTACGACCTCAAAAACAAGTGCATAAGCAAGTCCATGTGCAAGATGTTCGGCATCGACATCAAACATTTGCCGAGACTTATCGAATCCACCGAATGCGCAGGCACTCTCACCGAAAAAGCGGCGGAGGCGCTCGGTCTTGTCAAAGGAATCAAGGTGTACGGCGGCGGTATGGACGCAAACCTCATCGGCGTGGGCGCAGGCTCGACGGGACTTGGCGACACGCACATTTACAGCGGTACGTCGGGCTGGGTCGGCACAATCACCGACAAACCGACCGTGGACGTAACGTCGATGATTGCGGCGGTCGTTGCGGCGCAACCCGGCAAATACAACTACTTTGCCGAACTCGAAACATCGGGCAAATGCTTTGAATGGGTCAAGGATCACATCGCCCTCGACGAATGCGGAATCTACATCCAAAAGAAACACGTCACCGATGACATCGAAAGCAAATATCTCAGCCTTTTCTCGTACATGACGTCCATTGTGGACGACATTCCGGCAGGAAGCGGCGGCGTCATCTTCACTCCGTGGCTTCACGGCAACCGTTGTCCGTTTGAAGACCCCAACGCGAGAGGCATGTTCTTCAACATCAGTCTCGAAACCGGCAAGACCGAACTTATCCGCGCGGTGCTTGAAGGCATCTGCTACCACAAACGCTGGATGCTCGAAGCGTCCGCAAAGAAAGTTAAACCCTCCGACGTCATCAGATTTGTGGGCGGCGGCGCGCTTTCGGACTTCACCTGTCAAGTGCTTGCAGACATCACCGGTCACGTCATCGAAACGGTTGACAATCCGCAAAACATCGGCGCGGTAGGCGCGGCGGCATGCGTCGGAGTGGGTCTTGGCATCATCCCCTCTTTTGACGAGATAAAGAAGTTCATCCCTGCAAAAAAGACGTTCAACCCCAACTTTGAGTTGAAAGAGAAAGTTTACGACAAGGGCTTCGAGGTGTTTAAATCCTTGTACAAACAGAACAAAAAGAGTTTTGCGATTCTCAACGCAAACAAGTAAAAAGGCAAAGGCACTCGCGATTGCGAGTGCCTTTTTTAATGAATAATGAATAATTAATAATTAATAATTTTGGGTGGACTCTGTCCACACCTGAAAAAAAATAATATTCACTATATGCATACGTAAAGACGCTCGCAGATGCGAGCGTCTATCTTTAATTCACAAAAATATTAAGCAACTATCAATAATGCTTTTGGGGCGAGAGGCAAAGCCCCTCCCTCAATTATTAATTATTCATTATTAATTATTAATTCTTACAACTCTTCGCCTGTGAATCTGAGCGGCATAACCTCGTCGAATTTGAACACTTTGAACTTGTCGGGCGTGCCGAGCACAACCTCGAAATTGCCGTCGCAAAACTCTGCCATAACTTGTCGGCATACGCCGCACGGCGTGCATATAGGCGAAATCTCTCCCTCTCTGCCGCCCACGATTGCGATGCATTGAAACTCTCTTTCGCCCTCGCTTATCGCTTTTGCAAAAGCGGTGCGCTCTGCGCAAACGGTGGGCGAAAACGCCGCGTTTTCAAAGTTGCAACCTGTATATTCTTTTCCGCTTTTTCCGACGAGAACCGCCCCCACTCTGAAATGCGAGTACGGAACGTAAGACATCTTGCGCATATCGTTGGCTTTTTCCATCAGTCGTTTGTAGTCGAGCATAATTTAGCCCCCTTCTTACTCTATAACGTCGGCAAGAAAACTGTCGCCTGCCGTGTCCTTTTTGTCAACGCCGAGATAGTCGAGCACAGTTGCGCTGATGTCGGCAAAGGTGCTTCTCGTGCCGAGATTTACGCCCTCTTTGACGTGCTTTCCGCACACAATCATCGGGACGTATTCGCGCGAATGGTCTGTTGACGGAGTTGACGGGTCGCAACCGTGGTCGGCGGTGATAATCAACATGTCTTCGTCGCGCATATTCGGCAAGAACTCGCCCAATTGCACGTCAAATTCGCTCATAGCGTTTGCATAGCCTGCGATGTCGTTGCGGTGACCGTACTTCATATCGAAGTCCACGAGGTTGACGAAGCAAAGCCCTTCGAAGTCGCGTTTTTGAATGTCGAGAGCGACTTGCATACCGTGCGTATTGCTTGTGGTGCGGTTGGATTCGCTCACGCTCTTGCCTGCGAATATATCGTAAATTTTGCCGACGGATATAGTGGCAAAACCTGCCTCTTTCAAACAATCGAGCATAGTCGTATGCGGCGGAACGAGAGAATAGTCGTGTCTGTTTGCCGTGCGAGTGAAGGGATATTCGCCCGTGAACGGACGCGCGATAACTCTGCCCACGCAATGCTCGCCTTGCAACATTTCACGCGCGATTTCGCAGTATTTGTAGAGTTCGGCAACGGGAACGACGTCCTCGTGCGCGGCGATTTGAAATACGCTGTCCGCCGACGTGTACACGATGAGCGCGCCCGTTTTGATGTGTTCCTCGCCATAGTCTTTTATGACCTCCGTGCCTGAATACGGCTTGTTGCAAAGCACTTTTCTGCCCGTGCGCTTTTCAAATTCCGCTATAACGTCGTCGGGGAATCCGTTTGGATAGGTCGGAAGCGGCTTGGGCGAGATTATGCCTGCGATTTCCCAGTGTCCTATCGTGGTGTCCTTGCCCATGGACGTTTCTTTGAGGCGAGCGTAACTTCCCTTCGGATTCGCTATGCCGCCGCCGACGGAGTCTATGTTGAAAAGCCCGAGATTTACAAGATTCGGGCAATGAAAATGCTCGTCCTTACGGATTGCGCCGAGTGTGTTGCTTCCTTCGTCGTTCCAAAGATACGAGTCGGGCATTTCGCCGCAACCGCAACTGTCAAGCACGATGATAAAAACTCTTTTACTCATATTTTCACCTTATGATTTGCAATTTCGATGTCGCATATTTTCGTTATTGCGGTTTTTATTGCGCAATAACATTCGTCCTTTTGCGATTTGCATAAAAGCGTGCGCTTATTATGCCATGCGCAAATACTGAAAAAGCCTGCCCACGCATGCATTTTATGCAAGTTCGAGGGCGATTTCCATCATTTTTGTGAACGAATTTTGTCTTTCTTCGGCGGTCGTATTTTCTTCGGGATAGATGAAACTGTCGCTTACGGTGCAGATACACAACGCTTTTTTGCCTGCTCGCGCCGCATTGCAGTAGAGCGCGGCGGATTCCATTTCAACGCCGAGAACGCCCATTTTTGCCCATTGCATACCGCTGTTTGCGTCGTCGTAGAACGTATCCGACGAGAAGATGTTGCCCACCTTGTAGTTTACGCCCGCTTTTTCGCAAAGTTCAGCCGCCCTGCGCACGAGGTCGAAATCGGCAATCGGGCAGAACGTACCCGGGAGATTGTATTGCATTGCGTAGTTTCCATTGGTGCAAGCGCCCATTGCGATGATGATGTCGCGAGCGTGCAAATCCTTGTCGAACGAGCCGCACGAACCGATACGAATGATGTTTTTCACGTCGTAGAAGTTGAAAAGTTCGTACGAATAGATGCCGATTGCAGGTTGCCCCATGCCCGACGCCATAACGGAAACGCGTTTGCCCTTGTAGTAGCCCGTATAGCCGTTTACGCCTCTGACGTTGTTGACCAAAACGGCGTTTTCAAGGAAGTTTTCCGCAATGAATTTCGAGCGAAGAGGGTCGCCCGGCATTAAGACGGTGTCGGCAAAATCGCCGAGTTTTGCTGTGATATGTGGGGTTGGAACTGACATAATTATGCTCCCTTTCGTTATTTTAAGCGTCAACGTATACGCCCGTGTATATGTGCGGCAAACAGGCATAATCCGCTTCTGCCGCGTTTTGCATATTTACATATGCGCAAATTCAAATATGTTCAGTCAACGCTCGCCTTCGCTTTCCTGCTTTTTGACGATTTTGACGATTCTGCTCGTGCCGAGCCTCGACGCGCCGAGTTCGACAAATTTTTCCGCGTCCTCGATAGATGAAATGCCGCCTGCGGCTTTCATCCTGACGTTCTTTCCGACGTGCTTTGCAAAAAGTTCGATGTCGGCAAAGGTTGCGCCCGCTTTAGAGAACCCCGTCGAAGTCTTGATAAAGTCCGCGCCCGCCTTTGTGACAAGTTCGCACATCTTGACTTTTTCCTCGTCGGTGAGAAGGCAGGTTTCGATTATGACTTTGAGAATTTTCTCGCCGCACGCATTTTTGAGAGTTCTGATTTCGTTTTCGACATAATCGTAGTTGCCGGCTTTAAGTTCGCCGATATTGATGACCATATCTATTTCGTCCGCGCCGTTTTGTATTGCGTCCTTGGTTTCGAATTCCTTGACGGCGGTGGTGTTGTAGCCGTTGGGAAATCCAATTACTGTGCAAATCTTCACCCTGCCTTTTGCGTACTCGCTTGCCTTTTTGACATAGCAAGGCGGAATGCACACCGACGCCGTTTGATATTTGATGCCGTCGTCGCAAATCGCTTTGATTTCCTCCCAAGTTGCCGTTTGCGCAAGCAATGTATGGTCGCATTTGCTCAAAATTTCTTTTATTTCCATATATTTTACCTCAAATCTGTTTTTCTCTTTCTTTTCAATGTCTGCGCCTATGCGCAATGCTCGACGTTTTGTCCTCGCCTATGCCGCGGCAAACGTTATCGTCAAAGGTACAAGCCTTTCGCCTCTTGTTCGGCTTTCTTTTTGAGCCAGCACTTCCTGCACATTGCGACATAGCGGTCGTTTCCGCCGAGGCATACCTGTTCGCCCTTGAAAACGATGTTGCCGTTGTCGTCCATACGCGCGTTGACAGTCGCTTTTGCGCCGCACTTGCACACGGATTTTATCTCGCTTATCGACTCGGCAATCTCAAAAAGACGTTTGCTCCCGGGGAACATATGCGTCGTAAAATCGGTCGCAAGCCCGAAGCACAGCACGGGGATGTTGAAATCTATGACGATTTGTCCCAGTTGATCGACTTGTTCGGGGGTGAGAAACTGACACTCGTCAACGATGATGACGTTGTAGCCGCTGAACTTTTCCTTGTAGAGTTGATACAAGTCCTCGTTTTGCTCAACGGCGATTGCCTCTGCCGAAAGTCCTATGCGAGAGCGAGTTATCGTCACGCCGTCGCGAGTGTCAACGATGGGCTTGATAAGCACGACTTTCATCCCTCTTTCCTCATAGTTGAACTTGGTGATGAGCGCCTGCGCCGTTTTCGAGCACCCCATTGCGCCGAATTTGAAATATAATTTTGCCATATGTATATCCTTTTGTAGTTTTGGCTTTATGCCTTTGCGTTTGCGATTTGTATTTATTCCACTCTGTCGAGTACGATAGGGCGTTCTTGCGGCTTTTCGTCGCCTATGGTTGTGGAAGCGTAAAACTTTTCGAGCGCCGGGGCGAATCTCTTTTCTTCTGACGTGTGCATAATCGCGATCTCGTCGCCCTCGCAAACGTAATCGCCCGTTTTCTTTTTGAGAACGATGCCTGCCGAAAAGTCTATGCTTTCATCTTTGGTGTTTCTGCCTGCGCCGAGAAGAAGGCTGGATATGCCGTAACCCTCGGTGTCCACGCGCTGAATATATCCGCTCTTTTTCGCCCTTACGCTCAAAACGTAAGGCGCTTTTGCAAACTTGTCGGGATTTTCGATACACTCTACGTCGCCGCCTTGCGCCCTGACCATCTTTTTGAATGTTTCGAGTGCGCTGCCGTCCGCAAGCGCGCCTTTGACCGCCTTTTCGCACTCCTCGACGCTCCCCTTGCCTGCAAGATAGAGCATATTCGTTGCCAAAATCACGCATATTTCGGTGAAATCTTCGGGACCGTGACCGTTCAAAGTGTCGATTGCTTCCTCCACTTCAAGCGTGTTGCCGATTGTGTTGCCGAGCGGTCTGTCCATATCCGTGATAAGCGCAAGCATCTTTTTGCCTGCCTGTTTGCCTATTTCGACCATAGTTTTTGCAAGTTTTCTGCTCTCGTCTATGGTTTTTGCAAACGCGCCGCTTCCCGTCTTTACGTCAAGCACTATGCAATCGTCGTCGGCGGCGAGTTTTTTGCCCATAATGCTCGACACCACAAGCGGCAAACTGTCCACCGTCGCCGTGACGTCGCGAAGGGCGTACAACTTTTTGTCCGCAGGCGCGAGGTCCTTGTTTTGCCCCACTATGCAAACGCCGATTTCGTTGACGTTTTTCAAAAATTCTTCTTCGGAAATGTCGGTTTTGAACCCGGGGATTGATTCGAGTTTGTCAATCGTGCCGCCCGTATGTCCCAAGCCTCTGCCGCTCATCTTTGCCACTTTCACGCCGAGCGAAGCCACAAGCGGCGCAACCACAAGGCTGGTTTTGTCGCCTACGCCGCCCGTCGAGTGTTTGTCCACTCTTATGCCGTTTACCGACGAAAAATTGAGGCGTTGACCCGAATCGCGCACCGCAAAAGTGAGCGCGACCGTTTCGTCGAAGTTCATACCCCTAAAGAAAATCGCCATAAGCAGCGCCGAAGCCTGATAGTCGGGGATTTCGCCCTTGACGTAGCCGTCGATAAAGAAATTTATTTCTTCCTTTGAAAGTTCTCCACCGTCGCGTTTTTTGCGAATGATGTCGTACATTCTCATATTTTCCTCCCGCGCGCAAGCGCACGCAAAGTTTTCGTATGAATATTATACTACACCTATTCGAGGAATAAAAGACCCAAAATTTTTATTCTTGAAACGACAAAACGTTTTATTCAACCCACAAAAAAACGACTTGCGGATTGCAAGTCGTTTTTCCGTTGTAGGTGTAAAGATTACTTGAGTTCTGCGGTTGCACCGACTTCTTTGAATTTTGCAACAAGTGCTTCTGCTGCGTCTTTCGGCATTGCTTCCTTAACGGTCTTGGGTGCGCCGTCGACAACTGCTTTTGCTTCGACGAGTCCGAGTCCGGTTGCGTCTTTGACGGTCTTGATAACTTGAACCTTGTTGGGACCGACTTCTTTGAGGACGACGTCAAATTCGGTCTTTTCTTCTTCAACGGGTGCTGCTGCGACTGCGCCGACTGCTGCGACGGGTGCTGCTGCGCTTACGCCGAATTCCTCTTCGAGTGCTTTGACGAAATCATTGAGTTCAAGGACTGTCATAGCCTTGATTTCTTCCATAAGTTTATTCAAATCTGCCATTTTTGTTTTCTCCGTTTAATTTATTTTTGTTGTGCAGTCACGCTACTGCTGCGGTTACTCTGCCTTTGCCTCTGCGATTTTGTTCAAGCAAATAGCAAGTTTCGAGATGGGTGCTTGCAAAGAGCCAAGCATCTTTGAGAGCAAAATTTCCTTTGAAGGAATTTCTGCGATTTGTTTCAAGCCTGCTTCATCGAGAAATTCGCCTTCGACCATGCCGCACTTTGTCTTCATCTTGTTGAAAGCCTTGATGTTTTTGACAACGTACTTAGCGGGAGCGACAGCGTCCGTGGATGAGAACGCAACAGCGGTCGGACCATTGAGCGCTTCGTCGAACTGGGTGTAACCGAGTTCATTGAAAGCGATCTTGACGAGGCGGTTTTTCAAAACTGCGTAGTCGACGCCGTTTTCTCTGAGTTCCTTACGGAAAGCCGTGTCTTGAGCGACCGTAAGGCCCATATAGTCAACGATGACGATGGACTTTGCAGAAGAAATTTTTGCCTTGATGTCTTCGACTTGTTGCTTTTTGGCTTCAAGAACTTCTTTGTTCATCTTTACCTCCTATAAAAGTTGGCGACTTATCGTCGCAAAAAATTAAAGCGTCATTCCAAAAGAGAATGACGCAATCATACAAAGGAAAGTATTCAGCACATCCTCGGCAAGCGATAGAACTTACGGCATACGCCACTTGCTGTCTTTGGAACGCATATATAATACAATTTTTGGCGAGGCGATGTCAACCGATTTTGCAAAATAGTTTTATATTTAAAAATTGTAATAAGGTATTGTTTTTTGAATAATAAAACGTCACCCTATTAATGGTGATAAAACGGCGATATTTAGATGAATAACGAGAAAGAGCCGCGCAATCGGCAACCCTAATTTACTATGCGTAAATGAGTTGGCGATGCGTGACTCTGACAAAGTTATTCGCTAAATAGCGTCGTTTTAACCCATTCTATACAAGACCTTGATGGACGGTCCCATCGTCGTTGCAATGTAAATGGATCTGAAATATACGCCTTTTGCCGCTGCCGGTTTTGCTTTGACAAGTGCGTCCATAAGGGTGTTGAAGTTCTCGGTGAGTTTTTCAACGCCGAAGGATGCTTTGCCGAAAGGAACGTGGCAGATTGCTTGCTTGTCCACTCTGTACTCGACTTTACCTGCTTTGATGTCGTGGATAGCGCGAGTGATGTCCATAGTGACGGTGCCCGATTTGGGGTTAGGCATCAATCCCTTAGGACCGAGGACTTTACCGAGACGACCGACAACGCCCATCATATCGGGAGTTGTGACGATGACGTCGTAGTCGAACCAGTTTTCGTGTTGAATCTTTTGGATCATTTCCTCGCCGCCGACGAAATCTGCGCCTGCCGCTTGTGCTTCGTCCGCTTTTGCACCCTTGCAGATTGCGAGGACGCGAACGGTTTTACCTGTTCCGTTGGGGAGAACCACAACGCCACGAACTTGTTGGTCTGCGTGACGGGGGTCGATACCGAGTTTGACGTGCAATTCTATTGTTTCATCGAATTTGGACTTTGCGGTTTGAACGGCAAGAGCGATTGCCTCTTGGCTTTCGTAAAGTTTGGTGTTATCGATGAGTTTTTTCGAATCAATATAATTTTTACCGCGTTTCATACAAACCTCCTTATTCTTCCACGAGAACGCCCATACTGCGTGCGGTGCCTGCGATCATACTCATAGCGGTATCGATGTTGGCTGCGTTAAGGTCGGGCATTTTTTGAGTAGCAATCTCGCGAAGTTGCTCTTTTGTGAGAGTAGCGACTTTGGTTTTGTTGGGGACTGCCGATGCGCTTTGCAAACCGCATGCCTTCTTGATAAGAACGGGCGCGGGCGGCGTTTTAAGCACAAAAGTGAAAGAGTGGTCTTGATAGATGGTGATGATAACCGGGATAATCAAGCCGACGTCTTTGGAAGTTTTTTCGTTGAATTCCTTAGTAAAACCTGCAATGTTGATGCCGTGAGGGCCGAGCGTAGAACCTACGGGCGGGCCGGGAGTTGCTTTGCCGGCGGGCAATTGAAGTTTTACAACTGCTGTAATTTTCTTAGCCATAAATCCTCCTGACTAACGTGGTTTTGCGACGGTATGAAAGAGATTTGCCGTCTCCCACGAAGATTATAGTCCTGCGACTTGCGTCCTGTAGACGCGATTAAAGATAATGCACTTGAGTGCGAGTTTCAAAGTTTCTCAACCTGAGCAAAATCGAGTTCGACGGGTGTTTGACGTCCGAACATTGCCACGATAACTTTGACCTTTTGGCGTTCTGCACTGATAGATTCGACAACGCCGATGAAGTTTTCGAGTGCGCCGTTGACGATTCTGACGTCGTCGCCGACTTTGATGTCGAAGTCTTCGATGCTGACTGTTTCAAGACCGATTCTTCTGATTTCGTCATCGGTAAGCGCAATAGGACGACCTGCCGAGCCGACAAAACTCGTAACTCCGCGCGCTCTTGTCACCATAAACCAGATGTGGTTGGTGTAGATCATTTTGATGAAAACGTAACTTGGGAATTTCTTGCGTTGAATGACTTTCTTTTTGCCGTTTCTTTCAACGATATCGTCTTCAACGGGGATCTTTATATCAAAGATATAATCCTGCAGGTTGTTGTTTTCTATCATATTACGAAGGTCGGTTTCCACAGAGTTTTCGTAACCCGAATAAGTGTGGACGACGTACCATTTCGGTTGTTCCAAATTTTCCATACAGCCCTCTTATGAAATGAAAATGGTTGCCCATTTGCCGTCGGTGATGAGACCGAACAGACCGCCCAACACATAATCGAGAGCAAAAAGAATGACGAAGAAAAGAACGACGACAGTCAAAACGACGGCTGTATTCTTTCCGACCTCTTTGCCCTTGGGCCAAGTAACCTTTTTAAGTTCGGAAACGATGCCTTTGATGCCCTTGCCCATTCTCTTGAAGATGTTGGGTTTGTCGGACGATTTTTTGGCGTTTGCGGACTTTTTTGCTTTGGAAGACTCGTTTTTAGAATCAACGTTAACGGCAGCCTTTTGAACTTCTACTTGCGCTGCGTTGTTTGTCGTTTCTTGGGTTGAGGTTTGGTTTTTTGGCGTTTTCTTTGCCATATTGCCTCCTATCCTTAGACAGCCTTACTTAGTTTCTCTGTGCAAGGTGTGCTTTTTGCAAAATCTGCAATACTTTTGAAGCTCCATTCTATCGGGGTGCTTCTGCTTGTTTTTGGTAAGGTTGTAGTTGCGTTGTTTGCATTCGGTGCAAGCCAAAACAACCTTAACTCTTGCTCCTTTCTGAGCCATAGTAGCCTCCTTTTTGTTCAGTCAATACGACACCCTACACGGCAAGCGATTTGCCGTGTAGAGCATTGTTGTATATTTTATTGAAAGAACAAATATTATTCGATGATCTTAGCAACGACGCCGGAACCGACTGTTCTACCGCCTTCACGAATAGCAAAACGGAGACCTTCTTCGATTGCGATCGGGGTGATAAGAGTGATTTCCATATCGATGTGGTCGCCGGGCATAACCATTTCAACGCCTTGCGGCAATTTGATGGAACCGGTGACGTCGGTCGTTCTGAAATAGAATTGAGGACGATAACCATCGAAGAACGGTGTGTGACGGCCACCCTCATCTTTTGTCAAAACGTACACTTGCGCCGTGAAGTGAGTGTGCGGATGAATGGAACCCGGTTTTGCAAGAACTTGACCGCGTTCGATTTCGCTTCTTTGGATACCGCGGAGCAATGCGCCGATGTTGTCGCCGCCCTCTGCGTAGTCAAGAAGTTTACGGAACATTTCGATACCGGTGACGGTCGTTTCTTTCTTTTCGGTGGAGAGACCGACGATTTCGACCTTGTCGCCCATACGGAGAACGCCACGTTCAACTCTGCCGGTTGCAACGGTGCCGCGACCGGTGATGGTGAAGACGTCTTCAACAGGCATCAAGAACGGCTTATCCGTGTCACGTTGAGGATCGGGGATATAACTGTCAACTGCGTCGAGAAGTTCTTGGATGGGCTTGAATGCGGGATCGTCCCAGTTGCCTGCAAGACCTGCTTCCATTGCTTTCAAAGCAGAACCGCGGATGATGGGAGTGTCGTCGCCGGGGAAGCCGTATTCGCTGAGGAGTTCGCGAACTTCCATTTCAACGAGTTCGAGAAGTTCTTCGTCGTCGACTTGGTCGCACTTGTTAAGGAAGACGAGGATGTAAGGAACACCAACCTGACGAGCAAGAAGGATGTGCTCACGAGTTTGAGGCATCGGGCCGTCGGAAGCAGCGACAACGAGGATTGCGCCGTCCATTTGAGCAGCACCGGTGATCATGTTCTTGACATAGTCGGCGTGGCCGGGGCAGTCAACGTGTGCATAGTGACGCTTCGGAGTTTCGTACTCGACGTGTGCGGTGTTGATTGTGATTCCTCTTGCTTTTTCTTCCGGAGCCTTATCGATCTCGTCGTACTTCATCGCTTGTGCTTCACCCTTGGATGCGCAGTACATTGTGATTGCAGCGGTAAGAGTGGTTTTGCCGTGGTCAACGTGACCGATGGTACCAATGTTAACGTGCGGCTTTGTTCTTTCAAACTTTGCTTTTGCCATACTAGATTTCCTCCAATATTGTTTTTTGGTTTTTTTGTTATTTATTATCCAAAGTATTTTATATATAAATATTAAATCTATATATGCTTACTTTTTGGAATCTTTTGCTTTCACTTCGCCGATGACCTTTTCCGCAACGCTCTTGGGAACGACTGCGTAGTGGTCAAACAACATTGTGAAGTTTGCTCTGCCTTGCGTGATGCTACGAAGGCTGGTTGCATAACCGAACATTTCGGAGAGCGGAACGTCGCAATCCACGACTTGTGCGCCGTTGCGAGGCTCGATACCCTTGACTTGTCCGCGTCTGGAATTGAGGTTGGACATCACGTCGCCGAGATAATCGTCCGGCGTCACGACTTCCACCTTCATGATAGGTTCGAGAAGCGTGGGTGCTGCTTTTGCCGCGCCTTCCTTGAACGCCATAGAACCCGCAATCTTGAACGCCATTTCCGAACTGTCGACTTCGTGCATACTGCCGTCCACGAGGCGAACCTTGAAGTCCACGCATTCGTATCCTGCAATGATACCGCTCTGCGCCGCTTCCTTGATGCCCTCCCACGCCGCGTTTGCAAATTCCTTGCTCACGACGCCGCCGACGATAGCGTTTTCCATTTCCAAACCTTTTTCGGGATTCGGCTCCATCTCGATGACGATGTGACCGTATTGACCGTGACCGCCCGATTGACGCACGAACTTCCCTTCCGCCTTGACGGGCTTGGTGATGGTTTCGCGATAACTGACCTGAGGTCTGCCGACGTTCGCTTCCACCTTGAACTCTCTGAACATTCTGTCCACGATGATGTCGAGGTGAAGTTCTCCCATACCTGCGATGATGGTTTGCCCCGTTTCCTTATCGGTGTACGCCTTGAAGGTGGGGTCTTCCTCTTGCAGTTTGATGATCGCCATATTCATTCTCTCTTGGCTCGCTTTCGACTTAGGCTCGATTGCGACCTTGATAACGGGGTCGGGGAAGACCATGTTTTCGAGAATGATTTGATTGTTCTTGTCCGAAAGCGTGTCGCCCGTCGTGCTCTTTTTCAAGCCGATGACGGCGACTATATCGCCTGCATACGCTTCGTCGATATCCTCGCGGTTGTCCGCGTTCATACGAAGGATACGACCGATTCTCTCGTTTTCGCCCTTGACGGTGTTGTAAACCATAGAGCCCGTGGTGAGCGTTCCCGAATAGATACGAATGAAGGAAAGTTTTCCGACAAACTCATCCGTGAGAATCTTGAACACGAGTGCGCTGAAAGGTTCTTTTTCGCCGGGGTGACGAAGTTCGGGTTGTTGCGTTTTGGGATTGATACCCTCGATACTTGCAACGTCCGTAGGTGCGGGAAGGAAGTCGACGACCGCGTCGAGCATAAGTTGTACGCCCGTGTTCTTGTACGAACTTCCGCAAAGCACGGGATTGAGTTTCATCTCGATCGTACCTTTGCGAATTGCGGCTTTGAGTTCTTCCATCGTGATGGAATCGTAGTCTTCCATTATGACTTTTTCGAAGATATTCTCGTCAAAGTCCGCCGCCGCTTCGAGCATTTTGAGTCTGTACTCTTTTGCAAGGTCTTGATATTCCGCAGGGATTTCTTTTGCGTAGAACGTTACGCCTTTATCCTTTTGGTCATAGTAGAACGCTTGCATCGTGAGAAGGTCGATAACGCCTTCGAATTCGGACTCTTTGCCGATGGGCAGCGTAACGGGAACTGCGTTTGCGTTCAATCTTTCGCGCATCATTTTGACCGCGTTGAAGAAGTCCGCGCCGTTTATGTCCATCTTGTTGACGAAAGCGATTCTCGGAACTTTGTAGGTGTCGGCTTGACGCCACACGTTCTCGGATTGAGGTTCGACGCCGCCTTTGGCGCAGAACACCGCAACCGCTCCGTCAAGAACTCTCAGACTGCGTTCGACTTCGACCGTGAAATCGACGTGTCCGGGTGTATCGATGATGTTGATCTGATGTCCCTTCCACACGGCGGTAGTTGCCGCAGAAGTGATGGTGATGCCCCTTTCGCGCTCTTGCTCCATGTAGTCCATAGTCGCAGAGCCGTCGTGGGTTTCACCGAGTTTTCTGTTCACGCCCGTGTAGTATAGAATACGCTCGGTTGTCGTGGTCTTGCCGGCATCGATGTGTGCCATTATGCCGATATTCCTCACCTTATCAAGAGCATATTTTCTAGGCATAAATTACCACCTGTAATGTGCAAACGCCTTGTTCGCTTCTGCAGCGCGGTGCATTTCGTCTTTTCTCTTGACTGCGCCGCCCGTCATATTGAAAGCGTCCATAAGTTCGCCTGCGAGTCTTGCGTCCATAGTCTTTTCGCCTCTCTTTCTTGCGAAAGCGACGATCCAACGGATTGCAAGTGTTTGTCTGCGTTCGGGACGGATTTCCATAGGAACTTGGTAAGTGGAACCGCCCACACGTCTTGCTTTGACTTCGAGCATAGGCATTGCGTTTTCAAGCGCTTTGTTGAAGATGTCCATAGGCTCTTGTCCGAGTTTTGCTGCTGCTATATTGAGTGCCTCGTAAACGATTGCTTGCGCCGTTCCCTTCTTGCCGTCGAGCATGATTTGGTTGATGAGTTTGGTCACAACCTTGCTGTTGTAGATAGGATCGGGAAGTACGTCTCTTTTAGGCACGCCGCTTCTTCTTGGCATAGTAACCTCCTAATTTTAGTAATACATTCGAAAAAATTATTTTTTGGGGCGTTTCGCACCGTATTTGCTTCTTGCCTGACCGCGTTTTGCAACGCCTGCCGTATCAAGAGCGCCACGGATAATGTGATAACGCACACCAGGCAAATCCTTGACTCTGCCGCCTCTGATGAGAACCACGCTGTGTTCTTGCAGATTGTGACCTTCGCCGGGGATGTAAACAGTACCTTCCATTCCGTTCACCAAACGAACTCTTGCGATTTTACGAAGAGCGGAGTTCGGCTTCTTGGGGGAAGTTGTCGTAACGCTGAGACAAATACCGCGTTTTTGCGGGCATTGCTCCATGATAGGCGTAAGCGACTTTTTGACCTGTTTCTCTCTGCCTTTTCTGATAAGTTGATTGATGGTTGGCATTATTGTTCCTCCTGTAAGATTTTTCGAATGTACCTGCAACCCAACAGGTGCAATCAAGACTCTATGCCTTTGCTTCGACAATTCCGACAGCCGCCGCGCTCACTTCCACCCCCGCGCTTTCGCCCAGCCGCTTCTTTGAAGCGACGTAAACGATTTCCACGCCGTTGGCTTTTGCTTGCGCCACGATTCTCTTCTTTATCTGAGCATCGGCGTCCGACGCTACGATCACACACCTGACGGTAGAATCGGATATTCCCTTCAAAACCTGTTTGGAACCGACAACTTTTGAAGAGGTGTTAAGCATTAGTTCAAGTTTTTCTTTGTCCATATTCTTTTTGCACACTAAAAAACTGCTTACGTCTTCGTAAGCCTCTATATCTTATCAATATTCAATATCAATGTCAAACATTTGGCGAAACTTTTCATAAAAAATTTATATATAATATAAATAATACAAGATGTAGTACAAAACTTGATTTTAAGTACTAATAAAACAATAAACCGCACGTCGCGTGCTTCGCCCGCAAGCGGATAAATGAACACTTATTCGAAGCGTACTTATACCACTACTCTACTCTTTCGTAGACGGAACACGAGCCGCAACAATTGCTCAAACGGCGTTGCGGCAAAGTCAATCGCCCAGTCGTCATTCAGAGCGCAGCGTGGGAATCCCCTAAATAGAAACGAATCCTTTTGGGCGATTGTCAAAAACCGCACTTGTTCTCGCAATCACTAACCGCGCAGA
>CAVKTQ010000019.1:0-19904 GCA_963659105.1 Firmicutes bacterium CAG:238
TTGGTTTTACAATACAGTGCGTCAGTTGTTTCCGCCGCAGTTTGCGATTGCGTCTTGCAATGCCTTTTCAGGCGTTTTGCTGCCCTTCAACGTGTAGAGAATGACGTTGCCTACTTGGGTACGAGCAGTGGAAGAGCCTACGAATGCGGGAGACGTGAAGAATCTGTCCGACATAGACGCCGCGACCTTTGCCGCTGTCGCCGTGATGTCTTTGCCGCTCATATGCTCTGCATATGCGTCGATTTCATACACAGACGCACGCACGGGGTTGTAACCGGATGTGATTGCAAACGACGCTTGGAAAGTGGGATCGAGCAATTCTTTGACAAACAAGAACGTCATCATCTTCTTCTCGTCTGCGTTTTCAACGCCGTAGCCCGGTTCGAACATAACGAGAGACGGACCTTGCGAAATTGCGGAATAGTCCTTTGAACCGTCTGCACGCACGGAGCCGGGAACGGGTGCGATGCCCCAGTCAAAAGCGCCGTTCGGGTCTTGATAGGACGCGCCGCCCGACGAACCGACGCAGTAAATTACGCCGCCGTCAGTGCCTTTGGTGAACAAACCGGATGTGTAGGAGCCGTATTCGTTTTGAGTGGTGATGTATTGTTTGTTGTAATAGTCGTTCAAAGTTTGCAACCACGCTTTGGTGTTGTCGTTGTTGAACAGATAATGCGGTGCGCTTGCGCTGGTATAGCCCCAACCGTTTTGTTGGCACATGCTGATAAACCAGTTCGATTCGGAGTCGTATCCCAAAGGCGTTGCCGTCGGATATTCGGCTTTAAGCACTGCGCATTGAGCCCAAAGTTCGTCCCATGTCGTTGCGACGGAAAGTCCGAGCGCGTCAAGAGCCGTCTTGTTGTAGTAGAGCAATTCGGTGGATTTGACAAACGGGAGCGTGAGCAAGGAATCTGCCTTGTAGCCGTACTTGTCATAGTCGCCGAAGTTGGACGCAAGACCTTCGTTGTAATAGCCTTTGTTGAAGTCCGCAATCTCCTCTGCGGTGTAGCCGACAGCGTACTCCACGTCGTTTGCGCCCTTCACCGTTGCCGTCGAGTTGATAAGAGTGTTCAAATCGATGACTTTTGAAGTTTGCAGATATTGAGCAACGTGGTCTGCATAGCAGTATGCCAAGTCGGGTTGTTGCTTGCCTTGGAAGTCCGAAATGACTTTCTCCTTGACATCGTCGTAACCTCCGACTTGAACGTGTTCGACCTTCCAACCGGGATACTTTGCCTCGAAGTTGTTGATTGCAACTTGTGTGGCTTGTTGCAATTTGTCACCCTGCGATGAATAGAACACAATGGTATGCGAATAGTCGGTTGAAGTCTTGTTGCACGCAACAAACAACATGCAGCAGCATGACGCCAACAATGCGACTATGAGCAAACTACACACAATCTTCTTCATAATGGTTCTCCTTTTTTGTTCCTTATTAATATTGCCTTGCGGCAGATATTTCGTTTTTGCTGCGAGCGGCGTGCATATCAGCCTTTCGTGCCGCTCTTGGATACGCCGTGCATAATATACTTGCGGCAAGTGACGAAGAGAATGAACAGCGGAAGCGAAACCATGCAGACCGCCGCCATTTTGAGCGTGGTGAGCGTCTCGGAGCCGAATCCGGGCAAGCCGTAAATGGCGCCCGAAACCGTGCCTATTCTATCCGTAAATCCGCGCGTGACCCAGTTGGTGACCATCTGCCAGTCCTTGCTGTTGACAAGTCTCGGCCAGATATACGAGTTCCAAGTGCCGATAAATTTCAAGAGCGTGATGGACACGAGCGTGGGCGCTGTGAGCGGCACCATGACTTTGATGAGATAACCCATATCCGACAAACCGTCGACTTTCGCCGCCTTGTACAGCGAATCGGGAATCTGCATAAAGTTGTTGCGCAGCAGATATATGTAGTAAACGCTGACGAGGAAGGGCAATATCAACACGGTAAACGTATCTCTCCACCCCAATGCCGAAACGGTGAGATAGTTTGTGATCGTGTACATCTCGCCCGGAATCATCATCGTCGCAAGCATAAGCCCGAACAAAACGTTCTTTCCTTTGAACTTCATACGAGCAAGCGCATACGCCGTGACTATGGTCACGATAACGCCGAGCGTCGTCGAGAAAAATCCGACGACAAGCGTGTTGATCAAAATTTGGACAAATGATCCCGACCCATTTGCGGACGTTTGGCTCAAAACCGCCTTGTAGTTTACCCACATAAACGTGTGCGGGAAAAACGTCGGCACGGATTGACGATACTCCATTTCGGTTTTAAGCGACGAAATAACCATCCAGTAGAACGGCAAGAACGCAAGCACCGCGCACAGCGTCAAGAACGTGTACACGAAAATGTTTTTGAATATGTTGCCGACCTTTTGTTTTCTTCTTTCGGTTTCTATGTCGAAATTTTTGACGTTTCTTTCAAAAATTGCGGCGTCGGACGACACTGCGGACACCGTCTGATTGGTGACCGAATCTTTTGCGCTGACAACGCTCGTACTATCGTCGTTGCCGTCAACGTCGACTTGAGCGGCTCGATTTTCCGTCGTTTGTTCCGCTTCGGGCGTTTGATTTTCGTTGTTTTCCAAAAAGTCTTTATTTTCCATATCAGTCATAGCGCACCTCTCAGAATTTCACTCGCCTTTTGCTCACGGCGCGATTGACGACGGTAAACGCCATAATTATCAAAAACAGCAACAGCGAACCTGCAAACGCATAGCCCGTCATGCCCTTGTCGATGTATTGATAGATATATCCGACGACGGTGCCCATATCGTAGTCGATGCCCATTTGTTCGCCAAACAGACCCACGACCGCCGTGTACTGCTTCATTCCACCCATGATGCCGGTCACGATGAGATAACTGATCATGGGAGAAATCATAGGAGCGGTGATTTTCCACAAAATCGTGTGTCTCGAAGCGCCGTCGATTTTTGCGGCGTCGTAATATTGTTTGTTTACGCTTTGAAGCGCGCTGAACAGTATCAGAATCTTGAAGGGCAAGCCCGACCAGATTTCATAGATAATAACGACGACGTATTTTGCCCACGGAATGGACAATTTGCCCAATTCCCAGTGCGGACCGCCGGCTTTTCCTATCCAATCGACGGGATCTATGCCGAACCACCCCAACACTATATTGAACAAACCGACCGTTTCGGTGTTGCTTTTCGTGCCGATTATTGTAAAGAAAGTGGCAAAAACCGCACCCATCGCAAGCGCGTTTGTGAGATACGGCAAGAACAAAACCGTCTGATACGCTTTTTGCAACGGTTTTATCGACGTAAGCGCAACCGAAATAAGCAATGCGAGCAGCGTTGACAGAGGAACGGAAATTAATGTGAACACAACGGTGTTGACAAGACATTGCAAGAAGTTTGCGCCGCCCGTTCCCGTATCGCCTTTCAAAACGCGGACAAAGTTTTCAAATCCCCAGCCGTCGAATGCGCCGTTCAATCCGTTGTAGTTTTGTTTGAACGCGCCGACAAATGCGTTGACGATGGGATAGAAAGTAAATACGCACATAAGAATCACCGCCGGCAGGACAAACAGCCATCCCGACTGCGATTTGAAGAATCTTCTGACTTTTTCGCCCGTAGACAAAGCGTATGCGGACGGATAAATCTCAACGCCCTCCACGTCTTCGAGCCAATTTTTCTTTTTCCCGAACAAACCCTTTATTTTCCCGCCCAACTCGGCAAAAACGTTGGATTTTTTTGTAGCGGAAACGTCGGCGACAGATTCGCCGTCCCTTTCGCTGTCGGATGCAACGTCTTCGCTCGCTTGCACGATTTGGTTCTCTTGCACGGTTCGGTTCTCTTGCGCGTCGATTTCGTCTTCGACGATTTGTTCCGCGTCAGCCGACGGCTCGAAATCTTCCGTCAAAACCTCAGGGGCTTCTTCGAGAATCCGTTCGGGTGTGTTTTCAAACTTTTTTGCCATTATTAGATCCTCTCCTCGGTTTCTGCGTTAAACAAGAATACCTTGTTGGGTTTGAGATTGAATTTGAACGTTCCCACTTGTTCGGGGAGTTTCACGTCCGAATCGACTATGCTGCGCACGGTCGGTTTTACGGAAGCGGAATGACGAGAAACGATGGATTTGTCGCGCCCCATAACTTCGATGTGGTCTACGTCGAGCGACAATACGCCGTTTTCGTCGTAAATGAAGCCTTCAGGACGAATGCCCACTTTGACCGCCTGATCTTCCGACTCCACGTCCATAATCGCTTCGTCGCCGACGTACACTTTGCCGTTCTCGATTCTGCCGTCGAAAATATTTATGGGAGGCGTTCCCAAGAAGTTTGCGACAAACAGGTTTGCGGGGTTATCGTAAATGGATTGCGGCTCGCCGATTTGTTGAACAAGACCGAGTTTCATAACCACCATTATGTCGCAAATGGACATTGCCTCTTCCTGATCGTGGGTGACGAAAACCGTCGTTATGCCCGTTTCGCGCTGAATACGCTTGATTTCTTCACGAGTTTGAAGCCTCAAACGAGCGTCGAGGTTGGACAAAGGCTCGTCCAAAAGGAGGACATTCGGCATTTTGACAAGCGCGCGAGCGATTGCGACGCGCTGTTGCTGACCGCCCGACAATTCCGACGGTTTGCGCGCCATCAACTCTTCGATTTGAACCAATCGCGCCGCGTCGAGAGCCTTTTCTTTGGCTTGCTCTTTGGGGATTCTCATATTGAGCAGAGGAAACATAATATTCTGCGCAACCGTCATATGCGGATACAACGCATAGTTTTGGAACACCAACCCGATGCCGCGTCTTTCTGGCGCGAGCGTCGTAACGTCCTGCTCGTCAAAATAGATGTTGCCTTGCGTGGGAGATTCCAAGCCCGAAAGCATAAACAGCGTCGTGGATTTTCCGCATCCCGAAGGTCCCAACAGTCCGACGAGTTTTCCTGACGGAATCTCGATGGACATATCGTTTACCGCAACGACGGGTTTACCTTTCTTTTCCCTTGACGGGAACACCTTGGTCAAGTGTTGAATGGATATTTTCATATACTTTTTTCCTCGCGTTTTAACTTAAAGGTTATTTGTTTTTGGTATCCTTCCGCCTCAAGAGCGTCGGGAAGGTCTTGCGCTATATAGTTTTTGTCCACGTCCACCCATAGATTGACGTATTCGCCCGCTTTGACATGCTGCGTATCGGTGTAGTTTTTGCTTTTTAGAAGCGTAAACTGCACTTCGCCGCTTTCGTTTGAATAACGAACCTGTATGCTTCCGTCAAAGTCCTCGACTTGCGAAACGTCGCAAGTCAGCGTAAGTTTGCAAAAATAATCGTGACCGAACGCTTCCTCGTTTGCTTTGCGCTTCTTTTGTCTCGGTTTCACCTTGAAAACCTTGACAAACAGCCACTTGAAGAATCTGATGACGTACCGCTTGCCTATCAGCGAGTCGCCGATAAGATATATCCCGACAAAGTACACAGCGACTATGATTGCCGATTTTTTATCCGCACTGCTCTTCACCACGCCGTCCGAACTGATTTTGTAGTGAGAGTTTTTGGCAAGAAATTCGTCGTTGAGTCCACTGAGTTTTTCCGATTTGAAATCGGCGTTATATTCGGCGATAAACTCCGTTACGTCCGCAAAGAACCGTTCGCCGAAGTCGAGGTTTGTCTGCACCGTCGTATATATGTTTCCGTCGCAGTCGACAAGTTCTATCTTTGCAATCGAGCCGAGCGTATCCTGATCGAAATCGACATAAAAGAATCCCGACTTTTCGTAAGTGGCGTTTGTATCTTTCGAGCCGTTATCGTCTGAATCGGTGTCGAGAATCTGCACTCGATGCGCTTTTCCCGAAATATCCGTGATGTTGACGATTGCGTGATTGTTTTCGGTTTTGTTTATCTTATATATATCTTTCAATCCGTATATAAAGCCGGCGTAGGCTTTGTGCATTTGCATATCCTGCACGCTGTTGCCCTCTTCGTCCGCGCCGGGAACAAGCGTCGCCGCCTCGAACAATACGATTCCGCCGCCCGATGGAAAATCCTGTTGCAAAACGTATTCGTCGTCATAATAACCGCCGACTATCGACATTGCCTGCGCATAGTTCTTCTCGCCGAGCGACTTTTCGATTATGCTCACCGATTCGCCGTACAGCATCATAAAATACGGCAAAAACACGGCAAGCAACACGCCCAAGGTGAATGTGAACAGATAGTATATTACGTTGGCGACGACAAGACCTTTTTTCATTATCCTTCGGCACCGTCTTTTATCTCGTCACGAGAATCCTTTTGCTCGCATTCGGCATTATCCTGTTTGATTTCGCACGCCGAAACGTCTGCCGAAGCCGACTCGTCTTGCGCCGCTGAAATCCCTTTGTGGGACTTGAATGCTTCCTCGCGTTTTTTCAGATTTTCTCTCTGTTCCCGATATTGCTTTTTGTTGAATACGGGAATGAGAAAATAGATGGCGACAACAAGCACGATTGCAACCGCGCAACCCACAAAGAAGCCGATATCGACCGAACCTAAATTATTGAGAAGCATCATTTGAGCAAACATTATGGTTTAATACCCCTTTCCATACTCGGTGTCAGACAACGCAAAACAGACAAGCCGATAATGACTTGTCGCAACGGTTGTCTTTTTTTGATTTGTCGAACGGATTTTATGGCAGAGTTGCCATATATTCGTAAAATTACGTTTTTTTGAACAGTATTGTTCTCAGTGCCGAAACGGGTTTTGAAACGAGCGATATCGTGGCGGACAATCGCAAATAATAACGATATATATCTCGCAGCCGAATCCGCAACGAGAGTAATGTCGGAAAGAAATGCGGGAGCACCTTTCAAAACATTCCCTTTCTGAGCATTGTATAACATCAATACTTCCCTCTAACCGTGCAAGCACGATATTCTTTTGCAAGCCGACGGAAGAACATTACCCATATATGTTATGTGCAACACGCTTCCGCTTGTGCTTCTAAGTTATGCTAACATATTTCAAAACAAAAAACAATGCCCATTTTGAAAATCATTGAAAACTTTTAACGAAGGTTTTGCCGAACTAATAACGACATCTTTTTGAGCGCGACTTCAAAAAGCGTCAAAACCTCCTCTAAACAGTAAGTTTTTAGACTTTTTTGAAAAAATCAGATTGTAAAAACGTAATTTTACGCCGCAATATTTGATACATTTTTCAATGCGGATTTTTTAATAAAACCACACATAATCAAACGTTTGTTTGACAATTCGACCGCTCTGCTGTTCCCTACAACCAAAGAATTTTTTATCGCAGGAAACAAATCGAGCCGTAATAAAAGCAAATCGTTTTCGCATACGGTAATCCGCCGTCTTCATTTCCGGAGCCACCCTTTATCACCAATGCGCCGCATCTTCATCTACGTCGTATTCGATCTTCAATGCCGACATATCCATCCTTACCTCCGACGTATTCAAACGCTATCTCCGACGTATCCGACCGTTATCGGCAAAAATATTGTCTTTTTATAGGCAATTTTTTTGTCGTCACGCATTATTTCGAGCGTGCGGACAATACTATTATAAACAGAAAGAGGCATCCTCAAGAGAGGTGGAAAATGAAAGACAAAAACAATTTGCAAATCAAAAATCTGAATATCGTATACGGCGTGGCGTCGATTGCAATCGGCGTGCTGTTTTGCGCGTTGCGCTCGTCGTTTGTCAGCGCAATGCTGACGGTTGTCGGCGTACTTGCGGCGATGGCAGGCACTCTGAATCTCGTGTGCAAAAAATGGGTTGTGGGCGGCATCGAAATCGCACTCGGCGCAGTTGTAATAACCTGCGGTTGGACGATTGCGGACATTGCGCTGTTGGTGCTCGGAATCGTGCTGTGCGTTTATGCGATATACGCCCTTATCACGCAAATTTCGATGTTTAATCGTGCAAATACAAAAGATAAAGTGTTTATTTTGCTGAATCCAATCGTTACGTTTGTTGTCGGCGTTTTGTTTATAGTGGCAAAATGGTATATGGTTGACGCGGTGTTTATCACGCTCGGCGCGGTGGCGATTTTGGACGGAATTGCGCTTATGTTCAAATCGGATTCGGCGGAAAAAATCAATGAAAAAGCGGCGTAAAAGCCGCCGAAAAAAGCGCAAAACGGCAAACAATTTATTTCGCCGTTTTGCAACTCGATTTATAAAATTTTCGCCCGACGTTGTCGGGCGTTTTGTCATTGTTGTTCGTCGAACCTCAAATATGCTTCTTTCAAGATTTTGGCGCAGTTTTCCACTCCTATCGCGGACGTATTGAGGGTGATGTGATAGTTGCTTGCGTCTCCCCACTCGCCGTCAGTATAATAGCGATAGTGTCTTGCTCTCACGCGGTCGTTTTCCTTGATGAGCCTTTCCGCTTTCTTTGCGTCGTCGGTGCGGCGGAACACATTGATGACCCTTTCCACCCTCGACGGCATGTCGGCGTGAATAAACACGTTGAGGCATTTATATTTGTCTTTGAGGACGTAGTCCGCGCAACGCCCCACTATAACGCACGGTCCGTTTTGGGCGATTTTCTCTATCGCGTCCGCCTCGCAAGCGTAGATTTTGGACTCGATATTCTCGAAGTTGTTGACAAGGTTTCCGCCCCACATCCCCGACGTGAAACCAAACGATGATATACCTTTCAGCTTCTGCTCGTTTTCCTTGATAAACTCTTGCGCAAATCCCGAATCTTCGGAAGCCATGGCGATGATTTCTTTGTCATAGAACGGAATATTGAGTTCTTCTGCAAGCAATTTGCCGACAAATCTTCCGCCGCTGCCGTATTGCCTCGATATTGTGATAATCGTGTTCATAAAACTCTCCTTCCGAGCGGAAAACCGCTCGCATATCTACATATTTATTATCAATCATTTATTCGGATTCGTCAATACGCAAATTTGCAAAAATGTGCGGCAAATGTGCGTATTCGTTTTATCGCTCGACCTCGTCGATGCATTTTCCGTTTGATGATTGCTCGTTTCGATTGTCGGTCTGCTCTGCTTGAATTTCGTTTTGCTCGGATTGCTCTTTGGCTTGACTTATTTGTTCTTCGCAATTCAAGTCTTGTTCGCAATTCAAGTCTTGTTCGTCTGCTCTTTCCGCTTCGTCTGGAACGGGATTCACCTTCTTTTTTATTGCGCCGCCCAAAAAGATTGCGGACACGATGTCCGTGAGGACTTCGGCAATGAGGAACGTCCACCATACGTTGTCGCAAACGCCGTCGAAAAGCGTGAAAACGTAAGCCGTGGGAAACACGAACACGGCAAGGCGCAAAACGGACAGCACAAGCGGCTTCACTGCGTATCCAAGCGCTTGCAAAACGCCTTGCACCGCAACGGTAAATCCCATAAATATAAAACTTACCGCGCCTATTCTCGTCGCTCTTTCGCACACGGCAATAAATTCGCTTGACGTATCCTGCGAAAGCGCAAACAGCCTTGCGAGCGGATTTGCGATACACTCGAACAGCAAAAACAGCACAAGCGTGACGATAAGCGTGTCGATTATTCCGTTTTTTATCACGCTCTGCACCCTCTTTTTGTCCTGCATCCCGTAGTTGAAGGACAGCGTGGTTATAATCGTGTTGGACAGTCCGAACGCAGAGAAAAGCGCGATTTGCTGGATTTTGTAATAAATGCCGAACGCACCGACCAAAATCGTGACGTCGGCGTTTGCCGTCGTCAAAATGGCGTTCATACCCGCCATCATAACCGACAACATAGCCTGCATAATCGCCGCCGATATGCCGATTTGATAGATGTTTTTTATTATTCTTGCGGACGGCTTGATATACTTTGGATTTCCGCTGATTTCCTTGTTTTTGGCATAGTGGAAAATCATTGCGATAAATAGCGAGGCGAACTGACCGATAATCGTCGCCCACGCCGCGCCGGCAACGCCCATACCGAGCGGAAAAATGAAAACGTAGTCCAAAACTATGTTGCACACCGCGCCTGCGACTTGCGCTATCGTCGCATACATGGTTTTGCCCGTTGCCTGCAAGAATCTTTCGTATACGGTGTAGCCTATCGAGCCCAAAGACAGACAGCAACATATTTTGAGGTAGGTCGAGCCCATTTCGACGACGAGTTCGTCCTTTGAAAACAGCGATATAAACCATTTCGACAAAAACAAGCCGAATATAAGGAACACTGCGTATATGACGAGCGCAAGGAAAATGCCGTTGCCTGCCGTTCTGCTCGCCTTTTCGCAGTCCTTTTCGCCGAGGCTTTTGGAAAGGCATGCGTTTATGCCTATGCCCGTGCCTACGCCGATTGCAATCATCATAATCTGCACTGGGAAAGCAAGCGTCAACGCCTGATTCGCAATCGCGCCGATTTCGGGAATATTTGCGACGAACACGCTGTCCACGACGTTGTAAAGCGCTTGAAGCACCATCGAAACTATCATAGGCAGTCCCATCGTCCATATCAACTTTTTGACGGGCATAACCGCCATCTTGTTTTGTTTGGTCTGTTCCATAACCTTCCTTTTTTGCCGAGCAATGAAAAAATCGCGCCGCAGGGCAAATCACTAAAATCCGGATTTACGCACAATGCAACACGATTTTCGCTTGAAATATTTAATTTTGGATTATAATAGCACAAATAAAATTCGTTCGTAAGCGTTTTTGCAATTTTTCCGTTTTTTTCTGTAAACTTCCGACGAACTGCAATCGGAGCGCACGGCGCAGGCGATTGACTTTTCGACGCTTTGAAACTATAATTGTCACATCAATATCGAGAGGTTTTTTATGCCATACACGGTATATCTCAAAAAAGGCGAAGAAAAACGCGTGCTTCAAGGTCACAGTTGGGTGTACGCAAACGAAGTTGCGCGCATAGAAGGCAAGGATAAAAACGGCTCGCTCGCAATCGTGCGCACGCACGACGGAAAATTTGTCGGCAAAGGATATATAAACCACCTTTCAAAGATTCTCGTGCGCGTTTTCATTCGCGACGAAAACCAAACTGACGACGAAAATCTGTATTCTAAGCGCATAAAAACCGCAAACGATTGCCGCACCGCACTCGGCTACGACGACTGCTATCGCGTCGTTTTTGCGGAAGCGGACAACCTGCCCGCCCTCGTCGTGGACAAGTATTCGGACTATCTCGTATGTCAGTTCCTTTCGCTCGGCATAGACAAGCAAAAGGACAAAATCGTCGATTGCCTCGTAAAGATTTTCAATCCCAAGGGCATATACGAGCGCAGCGACGTTGCCGTCCGCTCGAAAGAAGGGCTTGAAGAGCGCACGGGCGTGATTTACGGCGAAGTTCCCGACAAAATCATAGTCGCCGAAAACGGCTTGAAAATGTCCGTAGACGTGAAAAACGGACAAAAAACGGGATATTTCCTCGACCAAAAAGAAAACAGATTCTCAACTCGCAGATACGCAAAAGGCAGAGTTTTGGATTGCTTCTGCAACAGCGGCGGCTTTTCTCTCAACTGCGCGCTCACAGCAGACGAAGTCGTATCTTGCGACATCTCCAAATCCGCTCTCGACAACGTCGACGAAAACGCGCGTCTCAACGGAATAACAAACATAACAACAAAGTGCGGCGATGTGTTCGAGGTGCTTAGAACATACAAAAACGACGGCGAAAAATTCGATTTGGTCATTCTCGATCCGCCTGCATTCTGCAAGAGCGCAAGCGAGGTCAAAGACGCGTACAGAGGCTACAAAGATATCAATATTTTGGGTATGAAACTCGTAAAAAGCGGCGGCTATCTCATATCCTCGTCCTGCTCGCACTATATGACCTTCCCGTTGTTTGAAAAAATGCTTGTCGAAAGCGCGAAAGAAAGCGGAAAAATCGTGCGCACCGTCGAGATAAAATCGCAAGCGCCCGACCACCCGTCCCTACTCTGCGCCGAAGAAACGCAATATCTCAAATTCTTCGTCCTGCAAATTATGTGAAGCCCTGTCATATGGCGTAATATCGATTGGTATGGAAAAATATTTGAACGTTTTGAGCAATTCCGATTTATTTAAGGGGATAAACGACAAAGATATCCTCTCGATTTTGCCCTGTATCGGCGCGTTTACGCGCACTTACAAGAAGGGCGAAGTCGTTTTCGAATGCGGTCAAAAAATCGACAATATCGCTCTGTTGCTCGAAGGCTCGCTCTATATCCAAAGCGACGACTATTGGGGAAACAGAAGCATTTTAAGACATATATCCGTCGGCGAAATTTTCGGCGAGGCTTACGCGTTTTCGGGCGGAATCGGTATGCTTAACGACGTGGTTGCAATCGACGACTGCGTCGTGTTGTTCCTCAACGCAAACAAAATCCTTTCGACATGTGCGTCTGCGTGCGACTTTCACACGCGCCTCGTGCAAAATCTGTTTTTCGTCATCTCCAAAAAGAACACGCAACTCGTCGGGAAACTCGGATTTGTCACCAAACGTTCCACTCGCGAGAAACTTATTGCATATCTGTCGCAAGAATCGAAAAAACAAAACAGCGCAAATATCGTCATTCCCTTCAACCGTCAGCAACTTGCGGATTTTCTGTCCGTCGATAGAAGCGCGATGTCAAACGAATTGTGCAAAATGCGTGACGAGGGGCTTTTGACTTTCCGCAAAAACAACTTCAAATTGTTATAAAATTTTAATTTTTTTGTTATTTTGTTGTTTTTACAACATACTTTTCACCGTTTTTGACGTAAACTGATAACATAAAAACAAAACACACAAGGGGTATACAACGATATGAAAAGAAAAATCATCCAAATCGACGAAGAAAAATGCAACGGTTGCGGCGCTTGCGCAAACGCCTGTCACGAAGGCGCAATTGAAATGGTAAACGGAAAGGCAAAACTCGTTCGCGACGATTATTGCGACGGTTTTGGCGATTGTCTGCCCGCCTGCCCTACCGGCGCTATCACTTTTGTCGAAAGAGAAGCCGCGCAATACGACGAAAACGCCGTTATGAAACACAAACAACAAAAAATGCAAGAAAAGATGAGAACGGAAGGAATCGCTATGGGACATCTGCATCACGGCGGTTGCCCCGGCAGCAGGGCTATGGCGTTGAAAACTCAATCCGAAAACGTCGAAGAAGAGGAGCAAAATTTCAAAAAATCAGTTTCTCGACTTGGTCAATGGCCCTGCCAAATCAAGTTGGTCAATCCGAGCGCGCCATACTTTGACGGCGCAAAACTGCTCGTCGCCGCCGACTGCACCGCCTATGCATATGCAAATATGCACGAGGAGTTTATGAAGGGCAAGATTACAATCATAGGCTGTCCCAAACTCGACGCCGTCGATTACTCGGAAAAACTCACCGACATTATCTCAAACAACGATATCAAGAGCGTCACCGTCGTTCGTATGGAAGTTCCCTGCTGCGGCGGAATCGAAAATGCCGTGAAAAACGCGCTGCGCAACAGCGGAAAGTTTATTCCTTGGCAAGTGGTTACTGTTTCTATCGACGGAAAACTGCTCGACTGACATCTCGAACTATTTTGGATATTTAGACTATAAAAACATAAACGCGCCGATTTTGCGCGTTTATGTTTTATAAATCTTCCGCAACTGCACACTTGTGTGCAATTTCATTTGTGCTATGCACAAATTTCACTGTCCGCAAGGACAATTTCACGCACGCTTGCGTGCATATCACTGTGCCAAAGGCACAATTATGCGACGGCATCGTCGCTTTTCGTATCGCTGACAACGTGTACGTCGAGTTGATTGAACGGAATCGTTATGCCGTTTTGGTCAAACGCTTTCTTCACGTTTTCGAGCATATCGAAATTCACCGTCCAGTAATCCGCATTCTTGCACCATACTTTCGTTGAAATATCGATACTGCTTGCGCTCTGCGCCGAAACGCGGACGGACGGCTTCGGGTCTTTGAGTATAAGTTCGTTTTGATCGCACACGTCTGCAATGATTGCCTTCGCTTTTTCAAAATCGTCCGAATACGATATGGAGAATTTGAGGTCCACCCTGCGCAAGTCCTTTTCGGAAAAGTTCACGACCTCGCTTGTCGAGAGTTTGCCGTTTGGCAGATACACGACTTTGTTGTCGTTTGTGCGCAAGCGCGTGTGGCAGATACGAATGTCCTCGACCGTGCCTTCATAGCCGCACGCCTGAATGAAATCGTCGTCCTTGAACGGTCTTGTGATGAGAATAAGCACGCCGCCCGCAAAGTTCGAAAGCGTGCCGTTCACTGCAAGTCCTACGCCTACGCTCAACGACGCGATCAGAGCCGTAATCGCGCTTGTGTCTATGCCGACATACCCAACAAGCATGACGACGACAAGCACCTTCAACCCGACTTTTACAACGTAACTGAGGGTCTTGTAAACGGTTTTGTCGATATTTTTGCTTTTGGCGACTTTCTTGTCTGCTCGTTTTGCAATCCTCTTGCAAAGCCAGTTGATAAGCGGAAAAAATACAATTATTATCACGAGCGCGATAACAACTTTGATGCCCGTATTCGTGAGCCAGTTTTGAACGGTTTGCCACACTTGTTGCCAGTCCATATTAAATCTCCTAAAACTTTTGTACATAGCGCACCTGCGCTACGTCAAGTGATTATACCCTCAAACCGCCCTTTTAGCAACATAATAAACGTGCAATTTTACTTTTAGAAACGCTTTTTACTTCTGTTGTACATTTTTCGTTTGACATCACTATTTTTTCGTGTATAATAGAAAAGAATTGAAATTCGAGGAGGTGAAAAAGATGTCAACAGTCAGAGTAGGCGAAAACGAAAGTTTGGACAACGCAATCCGCCGTTTTAAGAGAAAATGCGCACGCGACGGCATCATCGGCGACCTCCGCAAAAAAGAGGCTTACGAGAAACCCAGCGTAAAACGCAAAAAGAAAGCGGAAGCGGCTCGTAAGAGAATGTACAAATCGTAAAAAAAATTCTCGCATATATTGCGAGAATGCGGAGGTATGGCTCAGTTGGTTAGAGCACACGGTTCACATCCGTGAGGTCACAGGTTCGAGCCCTGTTACCTCCACCAACACTCGAAAATCCCACTAAACAGTGGGATTTTTCTTATGTTTGTGTTTGTATCACTGCTCGAAAGTGCGTTCCGCACCGCGCACTCTCGTGCGCCCTTCTGCACTGTCATAGTGTGGCTTTCCCCACACTATGCTTGCAGTCACACTGCACGCGATTGACCTATGGTAGCAATCGCTGTTGGGCGAGCCCTGTTATCTATATTAAAACAAAAAAGCGCGCATATTGCACGCAATTTGGCAACGAAACGTTGCAGAGATAAATTCGACGAAAATATCTCGAAAATTATTGATTATTGTTTGTCTTGGGCGGCTTTTGCTTCGCGCACGGCTATGGCAAGTTGTCCTGCGCAAGACGTGTCTTTCATTCCGCAAGTCAAGCCGTCGAGTTTGCGCTCGATTTCCTCAACGGTCATCCCTTCAACCAAAATGGGTATGGCTTTGAGGTTGCCGGGGCAACCGCCGACAAACTTTACGTTGGTGACTACGTCGCCGTCGATGTCGAATGATATTTCCTTTGCACAAGTGCCTTTGGTGCGATAATTGTAGTGCATATGTGTCCTCTTTTATGATTATTTTGTGATTTTAAGTGATTCTATCGCGGTAAAATCGATTTTCCGCTCATTTGATATATTGCATTGTACTATGCAAAACCCGTTCGGTCAACGATATTTTATGCGATTTTTTTGCAAATCAGTCGAGATCGTATTCGATCAAGGTTTTGCCGCCTTGCAGCGTTTTGACTTCCAATTTATGCTCGTCCAAAACGGCATACGAGCGTTCCGTGCCTTCGGGCGACAAGCCGAGTGCGCCGACGCAGACGTAAATCACGCCGTCTTTCACCTCGAGCATGGCGCGGTGGAAGTGACCGTAAAACACGATATCCCCTTTCTTTGCGTCCTTTGGCGGCAAATCGGGGTTGCATTTGTGACCGTGCGTAAAGAACAGCGTGCGCCCGTACCACTCGCGCTTAAAGTCCTCGCCTATCGGGAAATCGCTTATCATCTGATCCACTTCGCTGTCGCAGTTGCCCTTGATTACGGTGATAAAATCCTTTGAATCGTTGAGCATTTTGGCAACGACCATAGGCGCGTAGCCTTCGGGGAACGGATTGCGCGGACCGTGATTGTATATATCGCCCAAGAGAACGACCTTTATGCTCGAATCGCTTTTGCGAGCGTCGTTTACGACGTCGAGAAATCTTGTGATGTTTGCGCTCGAACCGTGAACGTCCGAACCGATGTAGAGTTTCATATCGAGCCTCCTTATTGTCAGAAAAGAGTATACCACACCGCCGCCCGATAGTCAAAGAGGAAGCGGAATTTGTGACGGAAATTGCGATATTTTATCTTGCGAGGTTTGCGCATATATGTTATACTATTGTAAACTATTTGGAGGAAAATTATGAAAACAGTCAGACTTCGCACTCCTTTCGAGGTTGGTTCAACGCCGCTCGCGGAATATCCGCGTCCGCAGTTTGCAAGAGACAGTTACGTCACCCTCAACGGTGAATGGGATTATGCCGTTTTGCGCAAGAGCGAGAGTTTCGACGGCAAATATCAAGGCAAAATACTCGTTCCGTTCTCACCCGAATGTTTGCTTTCTGGCGTTCCTGAAGGCACGAAAGTTACGCCCGACGACGCGCTTTACTATCATCGCACGTTCAATCTCGACGCAAACTTCGTCAAAGCGGTGACGATTCTGCACTTCGACGCCGTGGATATGATTTGCTCGGTAAAACTCAACGGCATTTCCGTAGGCGAGCATATCGGCGGCTACGTTCCCTTCTCTTTGGACGTATCGTCAGCGGTCAAAGCGGGTGAAAACGTCGTCGAACTCGTCGTCACCGACCCCTGCGACACGAGTTATCACACCCACGCCAAGCAGTCCTCTAAGCCGGGCGGAATTTGGTATACGCCGCAATCGGGCATCTGGCAAAGCGTCTGGATCGAGAGTATGGACGAAGTGTACCTCAAAGACGTCACCATAGTCCCCGACATCGACACCGACACAATCAACTTCAAATTCGACAAATCCGCCAACGTTCCCGTCGACGTCATCGTTATGGACGGCGCAAAAGCAATTTTCAGCGGTCAATTCGACGGCGATACGGCAAGCATAAAACTCGAAAATTATGAACTTTGGTCGCCCGAAAATCCCAAACTCTACGACGTGGCGTTCAAAGTGGGCAACGACATCGTCAAATCCTACTTCGGTATGCGCAAATTCAGTTGGGTCACCGACAGCAAGGGCTTCAAGCGTATGGGACTGAACAACAAGCCCTACTTCCACACAGGGCTTCTCGATCAAGGCTACTGGTCGGACGGTATGCTTACTCCGCCATCCAACGCCGCTCTCGAATGGGATGTCAAGATGGTCAAGTCTATGGGCTTCAATATGCTCAGAAAACACATCAAAATCGAGCCTTTGCGCTGGTACTATCACTGCGACAAGGAAGGCATTTTGGTTTGGCAAGACATGGTCAGCGGCGGCACTAAATACAACCTTTTGTACATAGGTCTTTTGGCAACCGTGTTCGAATACCACATCAAAGACGACAACGAGTCGGGTTACAAAAAACTCGCGCGCGCGGAAAAAGAGAGCCGCGACGAATTTGAAAACGAACTTCGCGTCACGATGAATCACCTCAAAAACGTCGTATCGCTTGCGGTATGGGTTCCCTTCAACGAGGGCTGGGGGCAATTCGACTCGGTGCGCATCACCAAAGAGATGAAGAAGATCGACCCCACTCGCCTCATCGACAGCGTGAGCGGTTGGAACGATCAAGGCAAAGGCACGTCGGACACAAAGAGTTTGCACATCTATTTCAAGCCTCTGTTCGTGCCGAAAAACGACGATCGCTGCTACATCCTCAGCGAATTCGGCGGATACGCAATCAAAACGGAAGGTCATATGTACTCGCCCGACAATCAATTCGGCTATCGCATCTACAAAAAGCCCGAATCGCTTGCAAGGGCAATCAAGAAACTCTACGAAAAAACAATCGTTCCGAAAATCGACAAGGGACTTTCGGCAACCGTATACACCGAAGTGAGCGACGTCGAGCAGGAAATGAACGGACTTGTCACGTTTGACAGACGCGTCATCAAAGTGCCTGTCGATCTTATGCGCAAAATCAACGCGCAACTTGTCATAAAGGACTGAAGATACGCTTTTGTCGCGCTTTGCTTTAAGCGGACAAAGCGCGCGATAACGCAAATTTTGCATTCTATACAACAAAAGGTGAAACTATGAGCATCGCAGATCAAATATTTATCGAAACTTGCCGCAATATACTCGATGGCGGAATCAGCGACGAAAACCTCGAAGTGCGCCCTAAATGGCTTGACGGAACGCCGGCGCACACAATAAAGAAGTTCTGTATCGTCAACAGATACGACCTCGCAAAAGAGTTTCCGATTATCACCCTTCGCCGCACCGCTTTCAAATCCGCAATCGACGAAATCCTTTGGATTTGGCAGAAAAAGAGCAACAACGTACACGACCTCAACTCGCATATCTGGGACAGTTGGGCGGACGAAACGGGCTCCATCGGCAAAGCGTACGGCTATCAACTCGGCAAAAAGAGCGTATATCCCGAGGGCGAATTCGACCAAGTGGACAGAGTGCTTTTTGACCTCAAACACAATCCGCAGTCGAGGCGCATACTCACCAACATCTACAACTTCGAGGACTTGCACGAAATGCACCTCTACCCTTGCGCGTACTCGATGACTTTCAACGTCACGGGCAAAAAACTCAACGGCATTTTGAACCAAAGAAGCCAAGACACTCTCACGGCAAACAACTGGAACGTTGTGCAGTACGCCGTGCTTCTTCATATGTTCGCGCAAGTGAGCGGACTTGAAGTCGGCGAATTCGTACACGTCATAAGCGACGCGCACATTTACGACCGTCACATCCCCATCGTAGAGGAAATTCTGAAGAATCCACAGTACCCTGCGCCGACTTTCAAAATGAACAAGGACGTAACAAACTTCTACGACTTCACCGTTGACGATTTCGAACTCGAAAACTATCAGTACACCAAACTCGACAAAAAAATCGAAGTTGCGATTTGAGTTTTGGCAAAACCGACGCAAATATAGCAAAAAACACGCCGAAAACGGCGTAAACACAGCATAAAAAGTGCGTAAACAGCGTAAAACCGCACAAAAACGACATTATTTTTGCAGAATATGAAGACAATTTTCGCAGTTGACAACAAATGGGGACTCGGCAAGAAAAACGACTTGCTGTTTTCTCTCAAAGAAGATATGCGCCATTTCGTCGCGCACACGAAAGGCAAAACCGTCGTTATGGGAAGCAACACGCTTCTCTCTTTTCCTAGCGGTATGCCGCTCAAAAACCGCACGAATATCGTGCTTAACCCCAACGGCACGGACGAAGACGCAAAAACCAAAGGATATATCCTCGTCAAATCCCTTGACGAATTGTTTGCAACCCTCAAAAACTACGACGGCGAGCAAACCTACGTCATAGGCGGCGCAATGATGTATCGCACGCTTTTGCCCTACTGTGACACGGCGTACGTCACCAAAGTTGACGCAGACGGCGGCGCGGAAGTATTCCACGAAAATCTCGACGAACTCGACAACTGGCAACTTGTCGAACAAGGCGAGCCAATCGACGACAACGGCTACAAAATCCGTTTCTGCACTTATAAAAACAATAACGTAAAAGAGTTTTGATTAAATCACTTAATTGAAGCTTCCCCCTTCCTCACGTGTTTGGACTTCGGCGTTTGCGAAGCAATCCGCCTCGTTCGCTTTGGCTACAACACATTCACAGGATGTGTTGTTTAACGCGTCGCGCCCGACCGCCGTTCCCCCTCTGCATACTTTGAGGGAACCCACGACGTCCGCTTCGCGTGGGGCAACACTGACGCGATTGACTTCGTAGCAATCGCTAGT